>NZ_JAFGYZ010000001.1:0-428893 GCF_017491585.1 Pseudomonas sp. 58(2021) | reverse complement strand
GCTTGAGCAGAATTCGCACGTGCAGAAGATTGCCGCGGACAAGGACGCGGCGATGCCGGCGTTTTTGGCGATGATCGCTGCGAAGAAGTAAGTTTTTTGGTGCTTTCGAGATAGCTTTCGCGAGCAAGCCCGCTCCCACACTTGATCTCGATTGGACACCATTCGGTGTTCGCAGCAGATCGAATGTGGGAGCGGGCTTGCTCGCGAAGCTTTGGTCTTTAGCGGCTGGCGATCAATGCCTGACCGCGAGCAACGGCTGCCTTGACCTGTGCCGGCGCAGTCCCGCCGATATGGTCACGGGCATTCACCGAGCCTTCCAGGGTCAGTACGGCAAACACGTCCTGCTCGATCTGGTCGCTGAACTGACGCAGTTCTTCCAGGCTCATCTCCGCCAGATCCTTGCCGGTATCGACGCCGTACTTTACCGCGTGGCCAACGATCTCGTGGCAGTCACGGAACGGCAGGCCACGGCGAACCAGATAGTCGGCCAGGTCAGTGGCGGTGGAGAAACCGCGCAGCGCCGCTTCACGCATGATTGCGTGTTTCGGTTTGATCGCCGGGATCATGTCGGCAAAGGCACGCAGCGAGTCGCGCAGAGTGTCGGCGGCGTCGAACAGCGGTTCCTTGTCTTCCTGATTGTCCTTGTTGTAGGCCAGCGGCTGGCCTTTCATCAGGGTCAGCAGGCCCATCAGGGCGCCGAACACACGGCCGGTCTTGCCACGTACCAGCTCTGGCACGTCGGGGTTTTTCTTTTGCGGCATGATCGAGCTGCCGGTGCAGAAACGGTCCGGCAGATCGATGAACTGGAACTGCGCGCTGGTCCACAGCACCAGCTCTTCGGAGAAGCGCGACAGGTGCATCATCGCGATGCTGGCGGCCGAGCAGAATTCGATGGCGAAGTCGCGATCCGACACGTTGTCCAGCGAGTTGCCGCCGACAGCGTCGAAGCCCAGCAGCTGTGCGGTGTATTCGCGGTCGATCGGGTAGGTGGTGCCGGCCAGCGCGGCGCTGCCCAGCGGCATGCGGTTGGTGCGCTTGCGGCAGTCGACCAGACGCTCGTAGTCGCGGCTGAGCATTTCGAACCAGGCCAGCATGTGGTGCCCGAAGGTCACCGGTTGCGCGGTCTGCAGGTGGGTGAAGCCCGGCATGATGCTTGCGGCTTCGCGCTCGGCCTGCTCCAGCAGGCCTTTTTGCAGGCGGGTGATCTCGGCCAGAATCAGGTCGATCTCGTCGCGCAGCCACAGGCGGATGTCGGTGGCGACCTGGTCGTTGCGGCTGCGGCCGGTGTGCAGTTTCTTGCCGGTGATGCCGATGCGGTCGGTCAGGCGTGCCTCGATGTTCATGTGCACGTCTTCGAGGTCCACGCGCCAGTCGAACTGGCCGGCCTCGATTTCGCCCTGGATGGTCTTCAGGCCATCGATGATGCTGTCGCGCTCGGCATCCGTCAGCACGCCGACCTTGGCCAGCATGGTGGCATGGGCGATCGAGCCCATGATGTCGTGGCGATACAGGCGCTGGTCGAAAGTGACGGAGGCGGTGAAGCGGGCGACGAAGGCGTCGACGGGTTCACTGAAGCGGCCGCCCCAGGACTGATTGGTCTTGTCAGTGCTCATGAATTCGCTCGTATCGGCTTGAAGAAAGAAGGCGTGAAACGCTGGCGCGGATAATAACAGGGTTGCCAATCCTGTCGCTGACACTGGTCGATACGTTTTTTTCTCATCTCTGCGTTCATAGTCACCGCCGGTTCCGGGGGATTTGCGCAAGGATATTTTCCGATTGAGCAATATCGGCCCGGCAAGCGTCTACAGTAGGACTAAGGGTCGGCGCGACTGTGGATCGTGCAAAGGTCTGGCAGCCGACTATAAGAAGAGAGGGGTGGGTGTTTTGACCATCGGCATACCCTGCGTAAAACGCAGACAGGCGCGAGCCTTGAGGGGTGCGTCCCGGGTGCCGGCAAATATTGCCGGCCGACGTACGGCACTTTTTGGCGCTCGCGCTAGTCTTAGCGTGGATCGCGGTGACGGACGTCACTCCACTTGTCTACGCTATCCTTGTGCGAGACTCACGCAGGAATCCAGCGCAATATGAATGTCCTGATCGTTGATGACGAACCACTGGCCCGCGAGCGCCTCGCCCGAATGGTGAGCGAGCTCGAGGGCTACACAGTCCTGGAGCCCAGCGCCACCAATGGCGAAGAGGCGTTGGCACTGATCGACAGCCACAAGCCGGATATCGTGCTCCTTGATATCCGCATGCCGGGCCTCGACGGCCTGCAGGTGGCTGCCCGTCTGTGCGAACGTGAAACACCGCCAGCCGTGGTGTTTTGCGCAGGTCCCGATGAATTTGCCGTGGAAGCCCTGCAGGCCAGCGCCGTGGGCTATGTGGTGAAACCCGTGCGAACCGAACATCTGCAGGAAGCCCTGAAAAGGGCCGAACGTCCGAATCGGGCTCAGCTATCGGCCCTGACTCGTCCTGCCGCGGAAAGCGGCAATGGCCCACGCAGCCACATCAGCGCCCGAACCCGCAAGGGCATCGAGCTGATCCCGCTGGATCAGGTGGTGTATTTCATTGCCGATCACAAATACGTGACCCTGCGCCATGAAACCGGTGAAGTCCTGCTGGACGAGCCCCTCAAGGCACTGGAAGACGAGTTCGGCGAGCGCTTCGTGCGGATTCACCGCAATGCGCTGGTCGCCCGCGACCGCATCGAGCGGCTGCAACGCACCCCGCTGGGCCACTTTCAGTTGTTCCTCAAGGGCCTGAACGGTGACGCGCTGATCGTCAGCCGCCGGCATGTGGCGGGCGTGCGCAAGATGATGCAAGGGCTTTAGTCCGCTGGCGTCGGGCGGCTCGTTTTTCCATTCACCAGGCATTGCCGGCCAGGGAGGCCACGCCGTTTCTGATTCAGGTCAAAGTGGATTTGGCTGAGCTGTTATTATCCGCCGTATCTATTCAGTACGGATTGATCCATGTCCTCTCGCGAAATCCGCATCGCCACCCGCAAAAGTGCACTGGCCCTCTGGCAGGCCGAATACGTCAAAGCCCGTCTGGAAGCAGCCCACCCGGGACTGCTGGTGACGCTGGTGCCCATGGTCAGTCGCGGCGACAAGCTGCTCGATTCGCCCCTGTCGAAAATCGGCGGCAAGGGCCTGTTCGTCAAGGAGCTGGAAACCGCGCTGCTGGAAAACGAAGCCGACATCGCCGTCCATTCGATGAAAGACGTGCCGATGGATTTCCCTGAAGGCCTCGGTCTGTTCTGCATCTGCGAGCGCGAAGATCCGCGCGATGCGTTTGTCTCCAATACCTGTTCCAGCCTCGACGCGTTGCCGGCCGGCAGTATCGTCGGCACCTCCAGCCTGCGTCGCCAGGCACAGTTGCTGACCCGTCGTCCCGACCTGGAAATCCGTTTCCTGCGCGGCAACGTCAACACCCGTCTGGCCAAGCTCGATGCCGGCGAGTACGACGCGATCATCCTCGCGGCGGCCGGTCTGATTCGCCTCGGTTTCGAAGATCGCATCACCTGCGCAATCAGTGTCGACGACAGCCTGCCGGCCGGTGGCCAGGGCGCCGTCGGTATCGAATGCCGCAGCGCCGACACTGAAATCCACGCCTTGCTCGCGCCTTTGCATCACGCCGATACGGCTGACCGTGTGAGCGCCGAACGTGCCCTCAACAAACACTTGAATGGCGGTTGCCAGGTGCCGATCGCCTGCTACGCCGTGCTTGAAGGCGAGCAATTGTGGCTGCGTGGCCTGGTCGGCGAACCGAGCGGCGGCAAGCTGCTGAGTGCCGAGGCCCGGGCGCCGCGCTCTGACGCTGCAGCGCTGGGCGTGCAAGTCGCTGAAGATTTGCTCCGCCAGGGTGCCGACGACATTCTCAAGGCGGTCTACGGCGAGGCAGGTCACGAGTGACGGCCTGGCGCCTGCTGCTGACGCGCCCCGCGGACGATTGCGAGGCGCTGGCCGAGGTGCTGGCCGGGCAGGGGATTTTCAGCAGTTGCCTGCCGCTTTTGGAGATCGCGCCGCTGCCGGTCTCTGACACAATGCGCCAGACGTTTGCCGGGTTGTCGCGCTACAGCGCGGTGATCGTGGTCAGCAAGCCGGCGGCGCGCATCGCTGTGCAGATGATCGATGCCGTGCCGGCCATACCCTGGTTCAGCGTGGGTGCGGCGACGGCGCAGATTCTTCAGGATCGGGGTCTCGATGCGCATTGCCCGGACGAGGGCGATGACAGTGAAGCCTTGCTGCAATTGCCGCGTCTGCTCGACGCCGTTGCCCGGCCCGGCGCACGGGTATTGATCCTGCGCGGAGAGGGCGGTCGCGAGCTGCTGGCCGAGCGCCTGCGCGAGCTTGGTGCTAGTGTCGAGTATCTGGAAATGTATCGCCGTGACCTGCCGGACTATCCGGCGCAGGAACTGCCCCGACGGATTGCGGCGGAACGCCTGAACGGGCTGGTGGTCAGCAGTGGACAGGGTTTTGAGCACCTGCGCCAATTGGCCGGCGACACATGGCCGGTGCTGGCGCAGTTGCCGTTGTTTGTTCCAAGCCCAAGGGTCGCCGGGCAGGCACGTGCCGCCGGGGCTCAAACAGTTGTGGATTGCCGCGGCGCGAGTGCCGCGGCCTTGCTGACGGCGTTACGGGAGCATCCCGTGCCCGTTCCCTAATGCAAAGGATGGATACGTGAGCGAAACAGCCTTGCCTAAAGATGACGTCCAACCTGTGATCGACGCACCGGTTGATGCACCGCCACCGGCCGCCGAACCGCGCCGAGGCAACGGATTGGCCATTGTCGCGCTGCTGCTGGGCGCCGCCGGTATAGCGGTGGGTGGCTGGGGTGTCTGGCAGGTGCGGCACCTGCAAGCCAACACTCAGGAGCAATTGAGTCAGGTGCAGGCGTTGAATGATCAGGCCCAGAACCTGAAACTCAACGAGCAACGTCTGACCGAGCGTCTCGGACAACTGCCGGGCGCTGACGAGCTCGCCGAGCGCCAGCGTCTGGTGACCCAGCTTCAAGGTGATCAGCAGCGCCTCAATCAGCGTCTGGAAACCGTCCTCGGGGCCAGCCGCAAGGACTGGCGTCTGGCCGAGGCCGAGCATCTGTTGCGTCTGGCCAGCCTGCGTCTTTCGGCCCTGCAGGACATCAGCAGCGCTCAGGCGCTGGTGCAGGGGGCCGACGAGATCCTGAGGGAACAAAATGATCCGGGTTCGTTTGCCGCGCGTGAACAAGTGGCGAAAACCCTGGTGGCGTTGCGCAGTACCGAGCAGCCCGATCGTACCGGCCTGTTCCTGAAGCTGGGCGCACTGCGCGATCAGGTCATCGGGCTCACCGAGCTGGCGCCCGAATACAAGGATCGCGGCGATTCGCTGCTGGGCCTGACCGCCGATGGCGACGGCGCCAGCCGCTGGTCGCAGTGGTGGGATCAGATCTCGCGCTACATCCGCATTGATTTCAACGCCGATAAAAACGTACGGCCACTGCTCGCCGGGCAGAGTCTGAGCCAGGTGCGCCTGGCCCTCAGTCTTTCGCTGGAGCAGGCGCAATGGGCGGCGCTCAACGGCCAGGCTGCGGTGTATACCCAGGCGCTGACTGAAGCGCGGGATGTGCTCAAGGGCAACTTCAACCCGGACAATCCGCAGAGCAAAATCATGCTCGAGCAGGTGGCGGAGCTGAGCAAGCAACCGGTTACGGTGGTCACCCCGGATCTGGCGGGCACCCTCAGCGCGGTACAGGCCTACCTCGAGCGCCGTAACGTCAACGCTGAAGACTCGGTGAAACCCTTCGCCAAACCTGCCGCCACCGCGCAGGAGGCCACGCCATGAAGCGCCTGTATGTCATCGTGTTTCTGGTGATCGCTGCGACGGCGGCCCTTGGTCTGGCAATTGCCGAGCATTCCGGTTACGTGTTGGTGGCTTACAAAAGCTTCCGCTATGAGTCGAGCCTTTGGGCGACCCTGGCACTGGTGGCGGTGCTATGGCTGTTGATCTGGGGCATCAAGGCCTTGGTGGAACTGGTGCTGACGTCCGGTGGCGTAGTCAATCCCTGGTCGCGGCGCAACCGCAGTCGCCGCGTACAAGTGGCGATCGAACACGGTCAGCTGGATCTGGCTGAAGGTCGCTGGGCCAGTGCGCAGCGCCATCTCTACCGGGCTGCCGAGGCCGAGCGCCAGCCATTGCTGTATTACCTCGGTGCCGCCCGTGCCGCCAACGAGCAAGGCAACTACGAAGAAAGCGATCGGTTGCTGGAGCGTGCCCTTGAGCGCCAGCCACAGGCTGAACTGGCGATTGCCTTGAACCACGCGCAACTGCAAACCGACCGTGGTGATACGGATGGCGCACTGGTGACCCTGCAGGCCATGCGCGAGCGTCACCCGCACAACGTTCAGACCCTGCGTCAGTTGCAGCGCCTGCATCAACAACGTGGCGACTGGTCGGCAGTCATTCGGCTGTTGCCCGAGTTGCGCAAGGACAAAGTCCTGCCCTCCGCCGAACTGGCCGAACTGGAACGTCGCGCCTGGGGGGAGAACCTGTCGCTGGCAGCACATCGCGAGGAAGATGGCACGGTCGGTCTGCAGTCGCTCAATCGCGCCTGGCAGCAATTGACCTCGTCGCAGCGCCAGGAGCCGCCTCTGGTTCTGGCCTACGCCGAGCAACTGCGCCAGTTGGGAGCCCAGGTCGAAGCTGAAGAGGTATTGCGCGGCGCCCTCAAGCGCAAGTACGACAGCCACCTTGCGCGGCTCTATGGTCTGGTGCGCGGCAGCGATCCCGCGCGTCAACTGCAAACCGCCGAAGGCTGGCTCAAGGATCATCCCGCCGACCCGAGTCTGCTGCTGACGCTCGGTCGACTGTGCCTGCAAGCCAGTCTGTGGGGCAAGGCGAGGGACTATCTGGAAAGCAGCCTGCGCACGCAGCGCAATCCGGAGGCCTGTGCGGAACTGGCGCGGTTGCTGGCTCGACTCGGCGATACCGATCGCAGTAACCAGCTGTTCCAGGAAGGGCTCGGTCTGCTGGATGAGCGTCTGCTGGCCTCGCCGTTACCGGTCCAGGCTCATGCCTGAATGGACGAGGGAGTACGCTCCCTCGCTCATGTTCTTGACTGAATAGTTACCGTCTTTTCTCTTCTTGGGCAAAGTCCTACAAGGGACTACATCCATTCCTCTCGCGCTTGTCGGGATTTCCCTACACTTCTGGTGAAGTGTCGCCAGTGGCCCGCCTTGAAAGGCCGAGGCCCTTTCCTCTACCGTAACTGCCTGTCTTTATTGTTACGGATAAGCCATGTCGGCGACCTGCTCACGCTCCCTGTTCTTTATGGTTTTCACGGCGGGAATCCTGGCGCTGGGAGCTTCCTACTACCTTGAATACACGGTCGGCCTCATGCCGTGCAGCCTGTGTCTGGTGCAGCGACTCTTTCTGAGTGTCCTTACCGCCTGCTGTGGCGTGGCGGCCGTGCATGGGCCCGGACGCTTCGGTCTGTCGCTCTACTGGTTCGGTGCGCTGTCGGCCAACCTCGGCGGCACGATGGCGGCCTGGCGACAGGTACTGCTGCAGAGTGATTCGCTGCATCACCTGGCGCAGTGCGCGCCCGGCACGCAAGAGTTGTTCAGCCACCTTCCCTGGCTCTGCGCATTGGGGCGGATGTTCAATGACAGCGAGGATTGCGCGCAATTGTCCTGGACGCTGTTCGATCTGAGCATTCCGGAGTGGAGTCTGCTGTTCTTCGTCGCCATGTCGATCCTGGCGGTTTATCAAATGCTGCGCCTGGCCTGGAGCGCTCTGCAACGACCGCTCAGCGGCGAACCGTCGCACCGGGCATTGGCCGGGGATTAAACACTTGTATGAACTTTCTCTCCTGCGTACCTTGAAGCCATAGGCGTGCGGGCATAATCTGGCCCGCACGTGTCATTGGATTTATGTTGCTCGGTGACACTCTGCCTGCCCGCCTCTCAAAGCAACAGCCAAAGAAAGAGGCGCAGGTGCAGGGCAGCATGACCCACAAGGGAAGAGAGATCGCCATGCTCGAAAGTTGTCAGAATGCTCAGGAACGTTGGGGTGGAGTTCATCTGCTGATCGACCGCTGGCTCCAGGAGCGTGAGGAACTGATCGCCGCTTACGACAAGCTGGGTGCCAAACCTCAGTCGCTATCCGAGGATCGAAAGCCTTTGCAGGAATTCTGCGGTGTGCTGGTCGATTACGTTTCGGCCGGGCACTTCGAGATCTACGAACAGCTGACGGGCGAGGCCAAGGCCTTCAATGACAAGCGCGGCCTGGAACTGGCCGAGACGATCTATCCGCGGATCGATGTCATCACCGAAAAACTGCTCGCGTTCAACGACCTTTGCGATGAAGGCAAATGCGTTGCGGAGAAATTCAAGGAGCTGGGCGGCCTGCTTCACGAACGCTTCGAACTGGAAGACTGCCTGATCGAAGTGCTGCACACCGCCCACAAGGAAGAGGATTCGGTTCAGGCCTGAACCGACCCTGCAAGACACACAAACGGTGCGCCAACAGCGCACCGTTTTTTATTGGGCGATCAACTGGTCGCGCCGCGCAATTCGACTTCGAACACCAGTGGTGTGAATGGCGCGATCAAGTCGCCGGCACCGTCGGCGCCGTAAGCCTGATCCGATGGAATCACCAGGCGCCACTTCGCGCCCACCGGCATGTTTTGCAACGCGGTGCGCCATCCGGCGATCACGCTGTCGAGATTGAACCACTGCGGCTGAGTGTTCTGGTCGAACACGGTGCCGTCCGGCAGCCGCCCGATATACAGCACCTGTACTTTTCCGTCGGGGCCGGCTTTTGCGCCAGTTCCCGGGGTCAGCTCGGTCAACAGAATGCCGTCAGCCAGCTCCTTTACGCCGGGCTTGGCCTTTTCCTCCGTGAGAAAGCGCTGCTCGTTTTCCATTGCCGCATCACTTGAAGGCATGGTCGCGTGCTCGGCCGTCTGCGATTCGTGATCGGCCAGAATCTGTTCGATCCGCGCTTCGCTCAATGCCAGAGGCTTGCCTTGATAAGCCTGTTGCAAGCCTTCGATCAATGCCTGGATCTGCAGTTGCGGAACCTCCTGACGCAGCCGTTCACCGAGGCTCGCGCCGAGACTGTAGGCCAGATCATGGGCATCGTTCGCGGTGTTTTTTTCGTCGGCATGGACCGCCGAAAAGAACATGCAGAGGGATAAAAAAAGGTAGCGCGACATGGGCACTCTCCGTCCTGAATTGCGGTGGATTATGCCAGCGCGAACGTCTGCAACGGTGAACTGCTTTTGCCAATGCGCAGAAGTTTTTCGCAAGCCTGCAACCGAGTGCTTTCGATACTGTCAACATGCCCTAGCGGCGGTAGCAGCAGAGGTCTAGTATGAGCCGCACTCACGTCAGCCAGGAGGTAAACCATGTCGGCCACCAAGAAGCCTGTAAACACTCCGTTGCATTTACTCCAACAACTCTCGGGCAGCTTGCTCGAGCATCTGGAAAACGCTTGCTCCCAAGCCTTGGCTGATGCTGAAAAACTGCTCGCCAAACTGGAAAAGCAACGCGGCAAGGCGCAAGAAAAACTGCACAAATCCCGCACCAAATTGCAGGACGCAGCAGCAGCCGGTAAAGCCAAGGCGCAGACCAAGGCCAAGGCTGCCGTGAAGGAACTCGAAGACCTGCTCGATGCGCTGAAGGAGCGTCAGTCCGATACTCGCGGCTACATTCTGCAACTCAAGCGCGATGCCCAGGAAAGCCTGAAACTGGCCCAGGGTGTCGGTCGTGTTCAAGAAGCCGTCGGCAAGGCGTTGTCCCTGCGTTCGGCCAAACCGGCAGCGGCGCCTGTGAAAAAAGCGGCCGCCAAACCTGCTGCGAAAGCGCCTGCCAAAGCCGCCGCAAAACCAGCCGCTAAGAAACCCGCTGCAGCCAGCGCTGCCAAACCTGCGGCCAAAACCACAGCGGCCAAACCAGCTGCCGCGAAGCCGGCTGCTGCAAAACCAGCCGCCAAACCTGCGGCGAAAACCGCTGCTGCGAAAGCGGCTCCGGCAAAAACCGCCGCTGCAAAACCTGCTGCCAAGCCAGCCACCAAAGTGGCCGCTAAACCTGCAGCAAAACCAGCCGTGAAAGCTGCCGCTAAACCAGCCGTTAAAACGGCTGCTGCCAAGCCTGTGGCGAAAACCGCTGCCAAACCGGTTGCTGCCAAACCTGCTGCCAAAGCTCCAGCGAAACCAGCGGCCAAGCCTGCGGTAAAAGCTGCGGCCAAACCTGCTGCAAAACCAGCGGCCAAACCGGCTGCTGCAGCGAAGCCTGCAACGACCGCAGCCAAGCCAGTGACCGCTGCCAAACCGGCCGCCAAACCAGCAGCGAAACCTGCTGCAAAACCTGCGGTGAAAAAGCCTGCCGCTGCCAAGCCAGCAGCAAAACCAGCTGCAGCAAAACCGGCCACTGCGCCTGCTGCCAAACCTGCCGCACCGGCAACCCCGGCTCCGACCGCAGCTCCTGCATCCGCCGCCACTACCTCGACCACCGCAACCACGCCATCGTCGGCGCCGGTGTCGAGCGTCGCCAGCAACCCGTCCAGCGCTTCCTAAGCGCCGGTCGCCGCGACGCGCAGCACTTGCAGCGCGTCGCGGTTCGGGTTGGCCGCCGGGCCGGCCAGCACTTGCAGCCAGTCACTCGATTCCTTCGAATTACGCGTCCAGCCTTGCGCGGCGCCTTCCAGTCGTGACAGCAGCGCACGCTCCGCCTCCAGCTCCAATCCCTTGATCTGCTCGCGCAGCCCCTTGAGCACCGGATCGGTCTCGGCCAGGGTTTTCCACTGCATACGCAATGCGCGCAACGGTTGAACGACGTCCCTGTCCCAAGGCGCTGTCAGTTCCAGAAGCTGTCGTGCACGTACCTCGTCACAGGTCGCATCGCGTTGTTCCAGCCATAAACCGCACAGCATCAGGCACACGTTGGCCCCCGCCGATTGCAGGCGCAGGCAGGCATCCTCCACGCCGGGACGGGCGTAGACGGCAAGGGCAAAGCTCCACAGGTCAGAGGACATCGTGCTACTCGCGCCAGTTGCGGGGGAAGCTGGTAGACTCCGCCGCCATTATGATCCGACTTCAGAACCTGACTTTACAGCGTGGCCCGCAACGTCTGCTAGAAGACGCCGAGCTGACCCTGCACGCCGGCCACAAAGCCGGCCTCATCGGTGCCAACGGCGCCGGCAAATCCAGCCTGTTCGCCTTGCTCCGCGGTGAGTTGCACCCGGACTCCGGCGACTGCCTGCTGCCGGCCGACTGGCGTATCGCCCACATGCGCCAGGAGGTCGACACGCTCGAGCGCCTGGCGGTCGACTATGTGCTGGACGGCGACCTGCGGCTGCGCGAAGTACAGCGCGAGCTCGCAGCAGCCGAAGAGGCCCATGACGGCACCGCGCTGGCCCGCCTGCACGCCGAACTCGACAGCGCTGACGGCTACACCGCCGATGCGCGGGCGCGCAAGCTGCTCGCCGGTCTCGGTTTCACCAACGAGCAGATGGATCGTCAGGTAGGAGATTTCTCCGGTGGCTGGCGGATGCGTCTGAACCTTGCGCAGGCTTTGATGTGCCCATCAGACCTGCTGCTGCTCGACGAACCGACCAACCACCTGGACCTCGACGCCATCATCTGGCTCGAAGAGTGGCTGAAAAGTTACCCCGGCACCTTGCTGCTGATTTCCCACGACCGGGATTTCCTGGATGAAGTGGTCGATCACGTGGCCCACGTCGATCAGCGCAAGCTGACGCTCTACCGTGGTGGCTACACCGCGTTCGAGCGCGCCCGTGCCGAGCGTCTGGCCCAGCAGCAACAGGCCTACGAGAAGCAACAGGCGCAGCGTGCGCACATGGAAAGCTACATCGCCCGCTTCAAGGCCCAGGCCACCAAGGCCCGTCAGGCCCAGAGCCGGATCAAGGCCCTGGAGCGGATGGAAGAGCTGTCGGCGGCCCACGTCGATTCGCCGTTCGATTTCGTGTTCCGCGAGTCGACCAAGATCTCCAGCCCGCTGATCGACCTGTCCGATGCGCGCTTGGGTTACGGCGAGAAAACCGTGCTGGAGAAGGTCAAGCTGCAACTGACCCCCGGCGCGCGGATCGGCTTGCTCGGTCCGAACGGCGCGGGTAAGTCGACCCTGATCAAGAACCTCGCCGGCGAACTCGAACCTCTGGCCGGGCGCCTGACTCGCGGTGAGAACACCGTGGTCGGTTACTTCGCCCAGCATCAGCTCGACTCGCTGGACGCCAAGGCCAGCCCGTTGCTGCACTTGCAGCGTCTGGCGCCGACCGAGCGCGAACAGACCCTGCGCGACTTCCTCGGTGGTTTCGACTTCCGTGGCGCGCGGATCGACGAGCCGGTGCTGAATTTTTCCGGTGGCGAAAAGGCCCGTCTGGCCCTGGCGTTGATCGCCTGGGAGCGGCCGAACCTGCTGCTGCTCGACGAACCGACCAACCACCTCGACCTGGAAATGCGCCTGGCGCTGACCATGGCGTTACAGGAATTCAGCGGTGCGGTGCTGGTGGTTTCCCACGATCGGCATTTGCTCAAGAGCA
Organism: Pseudomonas sp. 58(2021); assembly: GCF_017491585.1. Lineage (NCBI taxonomy): Bacteria > Pseudomonadati > Pseudomonadota > Gammaproteobacteria > Pseudomonadales > Pseudomonadaceae > Pseudomonas > Pseudomonas sp. 58(2021). The sequence goes on along the minus strand of NZ_JAFGYZ010000001.1, from coordinate 416,354 downwards.
CCACCGACAACTTCTTCCTGGTCGCGGACGGCAAGGTCGAGGAGTTCGATGGCGACCTCGAAGACTACGCCCGTTGGCTGGTCGAATACCGCCAGCGCAACGCCCCGGTCAGCAACACGCCGGTCAACCCGGACAAGACCGACAAGAAGGCCCAGCGTCAGGCCGCCGCTGCATTGCGTCAGCAACTGGCGCCGCACAAGCGCGAGGCCGACAAGCTCGAAGCCGAGTTGGGCAAGCTGCACGAGAAACTTGCCAAGGTCGATGCCAGCCTCGGCGACAGCGACATCTACGAGCCGGCGCGCAAGAACGAATTGCGCGACCTGCTGGCCGAACAGGCCAAGCTGAAAGTCCGCGAAGGCGAGCTTGAAGAAGCGTGGATGGAAGCCCTGGAAACGCTGGAAAGCATGCAGGCGGAGCTGGAGGCGTTGTCCTGATGGAAGCCTTCAAACTTCCATTGCCGGCGATGTGGGTCGAGCCGATCTGGCTCGGCGTGCAGATTCTGCTGATCCTGCTGGCCGGTTACTTCGCCCAGCGTGTCGTCGCCCGATTCCTGACTCGCCTGGGCGAGAAGTATCCCTTCCCTCCGCAGCTGCTGATGCCGCTGCGCGGTGGCCTGCGCTGGCTGATCATGGGCAGCGCGTTGATCTTCGTGCTGGAACGCCTCGGGGTGTCGGCCACAGTGCTGTGGACCGCGCTGTCGGGCTTCGTCGCGGTGGCGGCGGTGGCGTTCTTCGCCATGTGGAGTGTGCTGTCGAACCTGCTCTGCGCGATTCTGATCTTCACCGTCGGCCCGTTTCGTCTGGGCGATGTGGTGGAGCTGGTGGACACCACCGACAAGCCCGGCGTCAAAGGCCGGGTGGTGGCGATCAATCTGCTCTACACCACGCTGATCGAAGCCGAAGAACTCGGCACCGGCAGCGCCATGGTGCAGGTACCCAACAGCCTGTTCTTCCAGCGTTCGGTGCGACGCTGGCGCGGCACGGATGTCTTCCCTTCCAGCGGTTTCGAAAAATGATCGGGCGCCGGCCACGTTGGTCGGCGGCCGCAACATCCTGCAAAAATTGGTAGTCATCCGGCCAAATCCGCATTAGCTTTGAGGATTGTCACGAGTCCGAAGTCGAGGTGTGCGATGGAGCTTCAAACATGGCTGGCGTTTTTTGCCGCGTGTTGGGTAATCAGTCTTTCTCCGGGTGCCGGCGCCATTGCGTCGATGTCCAGCGGCCTGCAATACGGTTTCTGGCGCGGTTACTGGAACGCCCTGGGCCTGCAGATCGGCCTGGCTGTGCAGATTGCCATCGTCGGCGCCGGTGTCGGCGCGATCCTCACCGCTTCGGCCACCGCGTTCCATGCGATCAAATGGTTCGGTGTCGCCTACCTGGTCTATCTCGCGATCAAGCAGTGGCGCGCACTGCCGATGGACATGAGTGACGACGCGGCGGTGCGGCCGATCGGCAAACCGCTGGCTCTGGTGTTCCGTGGTTTTCTGGTGAACATCAGCAACCCCAAGGCGCTGGTGTTCATGCTCGCGGTGCTGCCGCAGTTCATCAACCCTCACGCGCCACTGCTGATCCAGTACGTGGTGATCGGTGCGACCATGATCTGCGTCGACCTGATCGTCATGGCCGGCTACACCGGGCTGGCGTCGAAGGTGCTGCGCCTGTTGCGCACGCCGACCCAGCAGCGACGCATGAACCGCACGTTTGCCGGGCTGTTCATCGGTGCGGCGGCGTTCATGGCGACGTTGCGCAAAGCGGCCGTATAAAGCGTGCAGCCGCAAAAAAAGGCGACCTGAGAAGGTCGCCTTTTTCGTTTCCGGCAGTCGGTCAGTGCAGAATCACCGGCGCCGTATCACGCGGCAGATTGTTGCGCTGCTGCGGTTCACGCGGTTGCTCGTAACCGCCACCGCCAAGCTGCATGCTCAGCTGTCCGGCCACGTCTTCGCCCAGCGCCTTCGACACGTCACGCACCACCCGCGGGCGGTTGAGCGAGATCTTGATGTCGCGGTGGTTCACCAGTTTGGTGTCCTGCGCTTCACCCATCGCCGTGAAGGCCGAAGTGATTTCGAAGGTCTTGGTGTTGATCAGGCTGAAGTCGGCCACCAGCGTCAGGCCCAGCACGGCTGAATAGCTGTCGGTGTTCGCCAGCTCGTTCACGTCCTGGGTGAAGTCGATGTCCGACACGGTGCCGAACAGCACGTAGTCGGCACCCTTGAAGTTGCCGGCCTTGATCCGCTTGATCACGTCGTAGACGTCACCCTTGGAGGACGCGGTGTATGGCGTGCCCTGCACCAGCTGGAACATGCCGGTGCGCAGGATCTCACCCTTGATGTCGCCGGTGAACTTGCGCAGTTCGGTCTGTTCGATGTAGCTGGTGGTGGCTTCGAGCTCGTTGTAGCTCGAAGAACCGCTGGCGCTGTAGTAACCCTCACGGTAATTGTTCTGGGCCGAAACGATGTGGATGTATTGCTCCACACGTTCCTGATACGCCAGATCCGTCACCGCGACTTTCGGGGCCGCTTGCACGCTGAACGCGCAAGCCAGGGCCATCATGCCAATCCATGTGCGCATCGATTAACGCTCCGTGGTTTTGCGGATCTCTTTCTCGTCCATCCACTCGGCCAGACCGCTTTCAACGTCGATCAGTTGCAGGCTGAATTTGTAGAAGACGTCCTTGTAGTCGCTGCTGCGCTTGACGATCGAGCTGATCGAACCTTCAAGACGGTATTTGGCGGCGACCATGTTGCCGGTCTTGGCCACGGTGCTCTTCTTGTACAGGCCACTCTGGTTTTGCAGTTTGAGCTGGTCGACCTGACTCTGCATTGCGGTGTTGTCGCTGGCGAAGCGGGCGGTGCCGGACTTCATCAGCTGGGTCTTGATGCTGGTGGTGATTTCGCGGGTGTCGATGTATTCGCTGGTCTTGTTCTTCACGTCGTAGACCTGAACCACCGGACGGCCCTGCAGAATGCCGGACTGGGCCAGGGAGCGGGTCATCGACTCGGCGATCATCTGCAGGTCGGTCGAGCCGAACTCGTTGGTCACGGTTTCAACGGCCTTGGTGTCGCCATAGCTGATGTTCTTGCTGCCCAGGGTCGGCGAAGTGTTGGCGCAACCGGAGGCCAGCAGGGCGAGGACGGCGATGAAGGAAAAGCGTGCAAACATGGGAATGCTCTCTGAATCGGGAATAGGGTGTCGGGCTTAAGGCGTCTTCATTTCAAGACGGAAATCCACGGCTTTAGGCGTCGGTGCGATGCCCTGGATGAAGCTGGTCTGGGCGCCGTACATCATCTGGCTCTTCCAGACTTCTTCTTCGGCAATCGGGAAGCCTTCCGCACCGAGCCACGCGAAGCGGTAGTAGAAGGTCTTGTTGCTGTTGAGGGTGTTGGTCAACTGCACATTGACGGTCATGAAGCCGTTTTCGCGGGCGACGCGCATGGCGCCGACCGCGATGTGTTTCTGCGGGCCCATGGCCACGACCTTGCTCGCGGCGCTGCCCGGCTCCGGTGGTGGCGGGGTGGCGCAGCCGCTGGCCAGCACGGCGAGGGCGGCGACGGCGAAGAGTTTGAAGCGCATGCAAAGACTCCGTTCTTAAGGTTGTTTGAGACTGGCCACGGCGGTGGCGCCAGCACTCGGGATCACGTGAGCGGCGAGGCCCGCGGCGAATACCTGGTTGCCCACGGCGCGCAGGGTGATCACCTGAAAACGCTGATCGACGTTGATCTTGACCACCGAACCGCCCACGGCACTTGGCAGGGTGACCTGATGTTCACCTTTTTTCAGACGCAGGCGCACCACTTGGGTGGTGTCCGGCAACGTGCGCCACGTACGGGTATCGGCACCTTCGAGCACCGCTGAAGAGATACCGACTGCCAGACCCGCCAGCGGGTTGGTTTCGTTGATCTTCTTCTGCGCCACGCCCTTGGTGATCGCGCGCACGGTGGTGCGCAGGATGATTCCCGGCATGTCATCGCGCAGGGCGCGGCGGGACATGGCGGTGGTGCTGTTGAGGGCCGTCAGGTCCAGTTGCCGGCCGTCGACGCCGATCTGCGCAAACGTCGCGGTCGAGGTGTCAGGCTTGATGATCGGGAACGACAGCGGAGTGATTACCACGTTGTTGGAGATTGGCAGCGGCAGCGGCACGCGGATCGAGTCACGGGCCGGCGCCAGACCGCTCTGCACCACGATCAGAATGTCGCTGTCATCGCTCTTGACCGGTTTGTCGAGGTTGACCAGCGCCTGCTCCAGCAGCGGCGTTTTCGGACGCAGCTCGGCAGCCTTGCGATAGCCTGGTGCGGCGAGGTCTTTCTCGCCCAGGGCTTCGTAGACGAAACCGGCCAGGTAATGGCTGAACGCACTTTGATAGCTGTTTTTCAGGCCGATCACTTCCGGGGCGTCGAGGCTGGCGACCGGGTAGCCCTGCAAGTCCTTGTACTCGGTCTTGATGCCTTGCTTCTCGGCTTCCTCTTCGCTCTTGAGGTATTCCTTGTCACGCAGGTCGGCGATCACCGCTTCACGTTCGTGAGTCTTCTTGATCGCGGTGCGGGCGCCGTCGAAGTCGTTGACCGCCAGCAGGTTCAGGGCCATCTGCGTGGTCAGCATGACTTTTTCGTAGTCGTAGCCTTCGTAGCGACGGACTTTGTCATTGACCAGGAAGCTGCCGAACTGGGCCAGGTACTTGTCGGTGTCGAGCTTGACCGAGTCTTCCCACTTGCCCACCACCTGATCGGCGCTGGTCCAGGCGTTCTGGCTGCCGGACAGATCGCCCTTGGCGCGCAGCAGTTCGCCTTTCTCGAAGTAATAGAGCAGGTCCTTGTCCGGGCCGGTGTTGTTCTTTTCCAGCAGAGTCAGGGCGGCGTCAACGTTGCCGGTGGCCAGTTGCTGGTTGGTCTGGGCCAGTTCGGAATCGTAGTTGCGAAACGCCGAACAGCCGGACAGCAGGGTGACGGCGCCAAGCGCGATCAGAGTGGGAGCGCGGAATGCCATGGGGTACTTCTTCCATGAGTAACGACAGCCTCGGGTGCGGGTCGGGCTGCTGGGACCGATCGGCAGTGGCGCTGGCCTCCTGCCAATTCCTCATAATCAGAGGAGCTTTAATGCCGCATCGCGATAACGAGGGCGCGGCATTATAGGCGGCGGATGCTGGCTATGTAATAGCTTTTTAACTGCACCGATTAGTTAGATGCCATTATTTATTTCAGGCCGGATACCACGTGGCTTTCCGCTGAAACGGACGCCTGGAAAGCACTGCCATTGGCATAGATTCGGTCGCCGAGGGCTCGCAGGCCGATGAACTGGCGATCCTGATCGATGCGGACTTTCAGCGGTGCGACACCGGGTGCGGTAGGCAGGCTGATCAAGTGTTCGCCTTTCTTCAGACGCAGGCGCAGCACTTGCGTGAGGTTGGGCAGGGTGCGCCAGGTGCGGGTGTCTGCGTGCTCGAATCCATCGTAATGGGTTACATAGGACGCCTTCGCCGGGTTGCGCCGATTGTCGGTGCCTTGGACGTCTGCGGCGAGGAACGCTCGATACGTGGTGCGCTGAATGATCCCGGGCATGTCGTCACGCAGGGTGCGCAGGGACATGTCGGTGATGTTGTTGATCGTGATCAGCTTCTTTTGGCGGCCGTCGAGGCTTATCTGATTGAAAGGCTGGGTTGAGGTGTCGGGCACCATTACCGGAAACGATACATTGGCGACGATCACCTGACCGTCCTCAAGCTTCACCGGATACGGCACGCGCACCGAGCTGCGAGCCGGTGCCAGCCCGCTTTGCACGATGATCAGCACGTCGCTTTCGCCGGCCTTGAGCCCGGGGCTGTCGAGGTCACGCAATGCCTGTTGGAAGAACGGCATGTCAGGGCGCAGTTCTATGGCCTGACGATAACCCGGTGCAGCCAGATCCTTTTCACCCAGGGCTTCATAAGTGAAGCCGGCCAAATAATGGCTGAACGCACTTTGATAGCCGTTCTTCAGAGCGATGACTGCAGGCGCATCCAGCATGACGACCGGGTAACCTTGCAGGTCCTTGTAATGCACACGGGCGCCCTGGTCCTTGGCGGCGTTTTCAACACGCTCGTATTCCAGCTCTCGTTGCCGGGCGATCAGTGTTTCGCGCTCGTGGGTCTTCTTGATGTCCGCACGAGCACCGTCGAAGTCGTTCACGGCCAACTGATTCAGGGCCATTTGCGTGGTCAGCATGACCTTTTCATAGTCGTAACCATCGTAGCGACGAATCTTGTCGTTGATGATGCTGCCCCATTGATTGCCCAGGGCGGAAAGCAGCTTGTCGCCGTTGGTTTCAATGGCGTCCTGGCGCTGAATCACCATCTGTTCGGCGCTGCGCCAGGCAACCTGACTTTGCGGCAACTCGCCGGCAGCGCTGAGTACCGCGCCTTTCTCGAAGTAATAAAGCAGGTCTTTCTCTTCATCCGGGTTATGCGCCTCGATCAGGGCCAGCGCACCGTCGGTGTTGCCCGCTTTCAACTGATCGGTTGTCTGTTCCAGTTCCAGGTCGTAATTGCGGTAGGCCCCGCAACCGCTCAATTGCAGGACCGCGCTTAACAGCAAGGGAAACAGCAGACAATGGCGCATGACCACGAGATTTTCCTTAATCGAAAGGGGCGAGAGGCGACGCAGTATAGAGGCGAGTGATGGCTATGTGCTGCAGCACAATGCGCGTAATTCCGATGCGGCCAACGAGAAAGCTTGAGTCAGGCTCCCCCGACGTGAACAATGTGTTACTTCGCATTTCCAATTGAGACCCTTTCATGACTGCCTTGTCCCGATTCCTGGCCTGGCTGGTGTTCCCGTTGTTTGCCCTGAGCAGCTTCAATCTGCTGGCCGATACCGTGGAAGGCGCGCCGCAAGCGCTGCACCTGCTCGATTACATCAGCGCCGATTACCCGCCAACGGTACAAGCGGGCAAGGTCATCGACGATGCCGAATACCGCGAGCAGCTTGAGTTCACCCACGCCTTGCAGGGGCTGATCGCCGGCATGCCGGCCAAACCGGAGAAGGCTGGTCTGGAGCAGGGCATCGACGCTCTGCTCGCCGCCATCACCGCGAAGCAGGACGGCGCGGACGTCGCCCGTCAGGCCCGGCAACTGGGGGCGAAACTGGCGGTGGCCTATGAAGTCAGCCAGGCCCCGATCATCACCCCGGATCCGACCCGTGGCGCGCCGCTCTATACCCAGCACTGCTCCGTGTGCCACGGCACCAACGGTGCCGGCGATGGCCCGGCGGGTGTCGGCATGGAGCCCGCGCCGGCCAACCTGCGTGACGCGGCGCGCCTGGATCACCTGAGCCTGTACGCGATCTACAACACCCTCGGCCAGGGCGTCGAAGGCACCGACATGCCGGCCTTCGCCGATCAACTGGACGATCGTCAGCGCTGGGATCTGGCGACCTATATCGCTCAGTTCAGCGCCGATCCGGCCACGGCCAAAACCGACAAGACTTACAACATCGCCGACCTCGCCCGTCAGACGCCGGCCGAAGTGCAGGCCTCTGAGGGGCTTGAGGCCGCTGCGATCTTCCGTGCTCAACGGGCGCAACCGCCGCAGGTCAAGCGTGGCCCGGCGCAGTTGCTCGACTACACCGCCGCGACTTTGGACAAGAGCCTGGCCGCTTATCGTGCCGGCGAACGTGATCAGGCGTATGACTTGTCCGTTGCAGCGTATCTGGAAGGTTTCGAACTGGTCGAAAGCTCGCTGGATAACGTCGACGCCAACGTGCGCAAGGACACCGAAAAATCCTTGATGGCCTACCGGCAATCGCTGCAGGACGGCTTGTCGGTGGAGCAGGCCGAGCAGCGTCTCGACGCGGCGAAGGCCAAGCTCAAGGAATCGGCCGGCCTGCTCGGCAGCGACGGTTTGAGTGGGTCGTTGAGCTACATTTCCGGTCTGCTGATTCTGCTGCGTGAAGGCCTGGAAGCCATTCTGGTACTGGCAGCGATCCTCGCGTTCCTGCGCAACACCGGCCAGCAATCGGCGGTGCGCAGTGTCAACGTCGGTTGGGGACTGGCGTTGCTGGCCGGTCTGGGGACCTGGGCGCTGGCGGCGTATGTGATCGACGTCAGCGGCTCCCAGCGTGAACTGCTGGAAGGCGCCACGGCGTTGTTCGCCAGTGTCATGGTGCTGTGGCTCGGGGTGTGGATGCACGACCGTCGGCACGCGGCAGCCTGGCAGGATTACATCAGTCAGAGCCTGGTCGGTGGCGGCGGACGGTTCGGCTTCGCGGTCCTGGCATTCTTCTCGGTGTATCGCGAGCTGTTCGAAGTGATCCTGTTTTACGAAACCCTGTGGTTGCAGGCCGGTCCTGCCGGACACAACGCGGTATTGGCGGGCGGCGCAACGGCGCTGGTGCTGCTGTTCGGCCTGGCGTGGATCATTCTGCGCGGTTCAGCGAAATTGCCGTTGACGCTGTTCTTCAGCATCAACGCGGCGCTGCTCTGTGCGTTGTCGGTGGTATTCGCCGGTCACGGTGTGAAGGCGTTGCAGGAAGCCGGGATCTTCGGCACCCGGCCGGTGGCGTTCTTCGATTTCGACTGGTTGGGGATCCATGCCGATGCCTACTCGTTGACCGCGCAGGCCGTGGCGATTGCGGCGATCATCGTGCTGTACGGCCGCAGTCGGGTGGCTGAAAAACGTAGGGTGACGGCGGCTTGAAGGCATTCGCTGCGCTCATATTTGCGAGGTAGAAAACATGCGCGTATGGATCGATGCCGACGCCTGCCCGAAGATGGCCAAGGAGCTGGTGGTCAAGTTCGCCCTCAAGCGCCGCTTTGAAGTGGTGCTGGTGGCTGGGCAGCCGCAGAGCAAACCGGCGCTGGCAATCGTCAAGCTGATCGTGGTGCCGAGCGGCCCGGATGCGGCGGATGATTATCTGGTGGAGTACGCGGTGCCGGGCGAGCTGGTGATCTGCAGCGACATTCCGCTGGCCGACCGGCTGGTGAAGAAGGGCGTGGCAGCGCTGGACCCGCGAGGCAAGGAGTTCGACGCGCAGAACATGGGGGAGCGGTTGGCGACACGCAACCTGTTTACCGATCTGCGCGAACAGGGCCAGGTCAGCGGCGGCCCGGCGCCGTTCGGCGATCGGGAGAAGCAGGCGTTCGCCAATGCGCTGGACCGGATCCTCACCAGGCTCGCCCGCACAACCTGAACATTACACAAATCCCTTGTGGGAGCGGGCTTGCTCGCGAAGGCGGTGTGTCATTCAACAAATAGTTGTCTGACCTGACGTCTTCGCGAGCAAGCCCGCTCCCACATTGGGTGTGTGTTCGACCAAGAGATCAGGCGTCGTTTTCGTGGGTCAGTTCGAGGACGCGGTCGACCAGCTTGTTGATCCCCGAAGCCGCCTCACTGATCGACTGCGCCAGCATGTAGGCCGGGGTGGTCACCAGTTTGCGTGCCTTGTCTTCGATGATGTCGGTCACCGCGCAGTCTTCGTGGGTGGCGCCCATCTTGCCGATGGCTGCTGCGGTGTCGGCATCGTTGCCAATGGTGCAGGTCACACCCGGGCCGTAGATCTTGGCGGCCAGCGCCGGCGAAATGCAGATCAGTCCCACCGGTTTACCCGCTTCGGCAAAGGCTTCGGCCAATGCCAGTACGTCAGGCTGGACGCAGCAGCCAGCGCCGTCGACGGCGAAGTTCGACAGGTTCTTCGCCGCGCCGAAACCGCCGGGCACGATTAGCGCATCGAAATCATCGACATCGGCTTCACGGACATCCTTGACGTTGCCCCGGGCGATGCGCGCCGATTCCACCAGCACGTTGCGCGACTCGGGCATCTCTTTGCCGGTGAGGTGGTTGATCACATGCAATTGCGCGATGTCCGGGGCGAAGCACTGCACCTGGGCGCCACGCTGATCCAGGCGCAACAGGGTGATGACGCTTTCGTGGATCTCGGCGCCGTCGTATACGCCGCAACCGGACAGGATCACTGCAACTTTTTTGCTCATGGGTTTCTCTCCAGATTCATGGCGCTAAATGTCCACTAATTTGTCGTTCGTTGCCATAGGGTCTAGCCGCGGCTACACCTAGGATCTGTGCACACGGATCTCGATCAGGGCGCGTCATGAACTTCATTCTGTATGCGGTGCCGTTTTTCTTCGTATTGATCGCGGCCGAGCTGATCGCCGACCGTTGGCGCGGGGTGAGCAACTATCGCCTGGCCGATGCGGTGAACAGCATCAGCACCGGGGTGCTGTCGACCACCACCGGCCTGCTGACCAAGAGCGTGGGGCTGGTGACCTACGGCTTTGCCCTGGAGCATCTGGCGCTGCTCAGGCTGTCGGCGGACAGCGTCTGGGTGTGGTTTTTCGCCTTTGTTCTCTACGATTTCTGCTACTACTGGCTGCACCGCATGGGTCACGAACGGAACATCCTCTGGGCGGCGCATTCGGTGCATCACCAGAGCGAGGACTACAACCTTTCCACTGCCTTGCGCCAGACCAGCACCGGGTTTCTGCTCGGCTGGATCTTTTACCTGCCGATGGCCGTGCTCGGGGTGCCGCTGCTGGTGTTCGTCAGCGTTGCGGCGCTGAATCTGCTGTATCAATTCTGGGTTCATACCCGGCACATTCCCAAGCTCGGCTGGTTCGAATGGTGCTTCGTCACGCCGTCCAATCATCGGGCTCACCATGCACAGAACGCTCTCTACATGGATCGCAACTACGGCGGGGTGTTCATTATTTGGGACCGTCTGTTTGGCTCGTTCCAGGAAGAGGACGACGATGAACCGGTGATTTTCGGCGTGACCACACCGCTGGCGAGCTGGAATCCGTTGTGGGCCAACCTGCAGTTCTACGCGCAGCTGTGGGACGACGCGCGGCGTGCCGGGCGCAAGTGGGACAAGTGGCGGATCTGGTTCATGCGCACGGGATGGCGGCCGGCGGATGTGGCGGAGAAATACCCGATGAGCAAGCCGGACCTGAGCCGGTTCCGCAAATTCGAAGTGCCGCTGGGCGCCCGACAGCAGGGGTATGTGGCGCTGCAATTCAGCGTGTACGTGGCGCTGGGCAGTTATCTGATGAATCTGGAACACCGTCTGCCCACCAGTGCATTGGTGCTGGGCTGGGGCGCGGTGGCGTTCGGTTTGTTTGTGTTGGGCGTGGCCCTGGAGAATCGCCCGTGGGCGCTGAAACTGGAGCTGCTGCGGTTGGCGGCGAACCTGCCGTTGGTATGGCTGGCGCCGCAGGTCGGGCTATGGCCGGCCGGCCCGTCGATGTGGGTCGGCCTGTTCGGTTACAGCCTGCTCAGCGGCATCGGGCTGTATTGCTGCCACCGGCGCTTTACTCGGCTGGCGTCTTAGGCTCGGCGGCCTCGGCCTGTTCGGCTTTGTGCCGTTCGGCCTTGGCCAACTGCTCGTCCTCATAGACTTTCTTGGCCAGCCGGGCATTCTTGAACCGGCGGCGCAGCCACAGGCCCAGGCCGAGCACCAGCAGCGCGCCCAGTACCCACAATTCATACTTCTTGATGCTGCCGAGCATGCCTTCGAGCACGGCGCCGAAATGGTAGGCGGCAGCGGCCAGGGCGGTGGCCCAGATCGCGGCGCCGATACCGTTGAGCAGCAGATAGCGTCCCGGCGGATAGCCCGACAGGCCGATCGCCACCGGCATCACCGTGCGCAGGCCGTACACGAAGCGGAAACTCAAGACCCAGATGTCCGGGTGCTTGCGGATGTGTTCCAGCGCGCGGTCGCCCATCATCTGCCAGCGCGGCTTGCGCGCCAGCAACTTGCGTCCGTGTTTGCGGCCCAGGAAGTACCACAGCTGATCGCCGGCATAGCTGCCGAAGAACGCCACGACCACCACCAGTTTGATGTCCATGTATTCACGGAACGCGAGGAAGCCCGCGAGCACCAGGATGGTTTCGCCTTCGAAAAACGTCCCGAGAAACAGGGCAAAGTAGCCGAAGTCATGCAGAAATTGTTGGAGCATTGTCTGGGTGCTGGCGAAATGAACGCGCAGCCTAACCCTTCGGACACATTCAGGAAAGTGTCGAAATGTGTCTCGACGTTAACATTTCCTACAACGACAATGGATTGCGGCTACGTGTCACAGGGGTGCACATAACTGTAATACGACCGTCATAATGGCCGCTTATAACTGTCACGCTCGCCCGTTTGCGCGGGCTCAGGAGTCTGCCGTGAGCTTTACCCCAGCCAACCGTCTGTTCCCCGCCACCCGCCTGCGTCGCAATCGTCGTGATGATTTTTCCCGGCGGCTGGTGCGTGAGAATGTCCTGACGGTCGATGACCTGATCCTGCCGGTGTTCGTGCTCGACGGTGAAAACCGCCGCGAAGCCGTGGCCTCGATGCCGGGCGTCGAGCGCCTGACCATCGACCTGCTGCTTGAAGAAGCCGCCAAATGGGTCGAATTGGGGATTCCGGCACTGGCGCTGTTCCCGGTCACGCCACCTGAACTCAAATCCCTCGATGCCGCCGAAGCCTGGAATCCCGAAGGGATCGCCCAGCGCGCCACCCGCGCCCTGCGTGACCGATTCCCGGAGCTGGGCGTGATCACCGACGTCGCCCTCGACCCGTTCACCACTCACGGTCAGGACGGCATTCTTGACGAAGAAGGCTACGTGCAGAACGACATCACCGTCGATGCACTGGTCAAACAGGCGTTGTCCCATGCTGCCGCTGGCGCCCAGGTGGTTGCCCCGTCGGACATGATGGACGGCCGCATCCAGGCGATCCGCGAAGCGCTGGAGCTGGCCGGTCACGTCAACGTGCGGATCATGGCCTACTCGGCCAAGTACGCCAGTGCCTATTACGGCCCGTTCCGTGACGCCGTGGGTTCGGCCGCGAACCTGGGCAAGGCGAACAAGGCCTCCTACCAGATGGACCCGGCCAACAGCGACGAAGCGCTGCACGAAGTGGGCGCGGACTTGTCTGAAGGCGCGGACATGGTCATGGTCAAACCCGGCATGCCGTACCTGGACATTTTGTTCCGGGTAAAAGATGCCTTCAAAGTGCCGACCTTCGTCTATCAGGTCAGCGGCGAATACGCCATGCATATGGCGGCGATCCAGAATGGCTGGTTGAGCGAAGGCGTGATCCTCGAATCCCTGACCGCCTTTAAACGTGCCGGCGCTGATGGCATCCTCACTTACTTTGCTGTCCGCGCCGCTCAATTGTTACGAGAGCAGAAATAGCCCTCCCAGGAACATTCGATGAATACCGAAGGACTCACTGAAGTTGCCGTAAAAGAAGCTCAACCCGTGGTCGAGCAGATTTCCGAAACCCCGCCGGAACTGGAGCCTGCGCCACCCGCGCCGGCAACTGAACCCGTCGCGGCGGCACCGGTGATCGCGATTCCCGGCCTGGATGACAGCAGCCTGTACATCCACCGTGAATTGTCGCAACTGCAGTTCAATATCCGCGTGCTGGAGCAGGCGCTGGACGAGTCCTACCCGTTGCTGGAGCGGCTGAAGTTTCTGCTGATCTTCTCCAGCAACCTCGACGAATTCTTTGAAATCCGCGTCGCCGGCCTCAAGAAGCAGATCACCTTCGCCCGTGAACAGGCCGGCGCCGATGGTCTGCAACCGCATCAGGCCCTGGCCCGCATCAGCGAGCTGGTGCACGGTCATGTAGACCGCCAGTACGCGATCCTCAACGACATCCTGCTGCCAGAGCTGGAAAAGCATCAGGTGCGTTTCATCCGTCGCCGCCACTGGACGACCAAGATCAAAACCTGGGTGCGCCGCTACTTCCGCGACGAGATCGCGCCGATCATCACCCCGATCGGCCTCGACCCGACGCACCCGTTCCCGTTGCTGGTGAACAAGAGCCTGAACTTTATCGTCGAGCTCGAAGGCATCGACGCCTTCGGTCGCGATTCCGGTCTGGCGATCATTCCGGCACCGCGTCTGCTGCCACGGATCATCAAGGTGCCGGAAGAAGTCGGCGGACCTGGCGACAACTATGTGTTCCTGTCGTCGATGATCCACGCCCACGCCGATGACCTGTTCCAGGGCATGAAGGTAAAAGGCTGCTACCAGTTCCGCCTGACCCGAAACGCCGACCTGGCGCTCGATTCCGAAGACGTCGAAGACCTGGCCCGCGCCCTGCGTGGCGAACTGTTCTCCCGTCGTTACGGTGACGCCGTACGCCTGGAAGTCGCCGACACTTGCCCGAAACACCTGTCGGACTACCTGCTCAAGCAGTTCAACCTGAGCGAGACCGAGCTTTATCAGGTCAACGGCCCGGTCAACCTGACCCGTCTGTTCAGCATCACTGGTCTGGACAGCCATCCGGAGCTGCAATACACGCCGTTCACCCCGCAGATTCCGAAACTGCTGCAGAACAGCGAGAACATTTTCAGCGTGATCAGCAAGCAGGACATCCTGCTGCTGCACCCGTTCGAGTCGTTCACCCCGGTGGTCGACCTGCTGCGCCAGGCCGCTAAAGACCCGCACGTTCTGGCCGTGCGCCAAACGCTGTACCGCTCCGGTGCCAACTCGGAAATCGTCGATGCGCTGGTGGACGCCGCGCGTAACGGCAAGGAAGTGACGGCGGTCATCGAGCTGCGTGCGCGCTTCGACGAAGAGTCCAACCTGCAACTGGCCAGCCGCCTGCAGGCGGCGGGTGCGGTGGTGATCTACGGCGTGGTCGGCTTCAAGACCCACGCCAAGATGATGCTGATCCTGCGCCGCGAAGCCGGCGAAATCGTGCGGTACGCGCACCTCGGCACCGGTAACTACCACGCCGGCAACGCCCGCCTGTACACCGACTACAGCCTGCTGACCTCTGACGATGCCTTGTGCGAAGACGTCGGCAAACTGTTCAGCCAGTTGATCGGGATGGGCAAAACGCTGCGCATGAAAAAACTGCTGCATGCGCCGTTCACCCTCAAGAAGGGCATGCTCGACATGATCACCCGCGAGACGCAGTTCGCGCTCGACGGCAAGCCGGCGCACATCATCGCCAAGTTCAACTCGCTGACCGATCCGAAGATCATCCGCGCGCTGTACAAGGCCAGCCAGTCCGGCGTGCGCATCGATCTGGTGGTGCGCGGCATGTGCTGCCTGCGTCCGGGTATCGCCGGGGTTTCGCACAACATTCACGTGCGCTCGATCATCGGCCGCTTCCTTGAACACACCCGGGTGTTCTACTTCCTCAACGGCGGCGAGGAGCAGATGTTCCTGTCCAGTGCCGACTGGATGGAGCGCAACCTCGACAAGCGCGTCGAGACTTGCTTCCCGGTGGAAGGCAAGAAGCTGCTGACCCGGGTCAAGAAAGAGCTGGAGCTGTACCTGACCGACAACACCCACAGCTGGAGCCTGCAATCGGACGGCCGCTACATCCGCAACACGCCGACCGGCAACCAGAACCCGCGCAGTGCCCAGGCGACTCTGCTGGAGCGATTGGGCAGCCCGATTCTGCCGGTGAGCAGCTGACCGCAGGTTTCAAGGCCATAAAAAAGGCGATCCATCCGGGATCGCCTTTTTTGTGCCTGCCCGTTACTCAGTGCACGGTCAGAACAATCCCCACCCGCGTCAGCCACTCCGCCTCAAGCGCGAAATCCGCCTGGGTCAGCTGGTTTTCATCCAGCCAGTTCTCCGGGAATTCCACGTCGAGGTTGTTGCCGTTGGCGTGCAGCGCCACTTGCGGCATTGCCTGGGTGCCACGGATATGGTGGAACAGGATGGCGAAACGCAGCAGTACGCACAGGCGGATCAGCTTGTCGCCCTCGTCGCCGAACTCGGCGAACTTGTCCTTGGGGATGTTGCGGCGGTGGCCGCGCACCAGCAGGGCGAGCATTTGCTGGTCTTCGCGGGAGAAGCCGGCGAGGTCCGAGTGCTCGATCAGGTAGGCGCCGTGCTTGTGGTAGTGGTAGTGAGCGATGTCGAGCCCGACTTCGTGCACTTTCGCCGCCCAGCCCAGCAGTTCGCGCCAGATGCCGTCTTCCAGTTCCCAGTCCACGGCCACTTGATCGAACGCGTGCAGGGCTTTGCGCTCGACCCGTGCGGCCTGTTCCAGGTCGACGTGGTAGCGCTCCATCAGCGAGGTCAGGGTACGTTCGCGCACGTCTTCGTGATGATGGCGGCCGAGCAGGTCGTAGAGCACGCCTTCACGCAGCGCGCCTTCGCAGTGGTCCATGCGTTGCAGTTCGAGGGCGTCGAAGATCGCTTCGAGAATCGCCAGGCCCGCCGGGAAGATCGCCCGACGATCCGGCTTGATGCCTTCGAAATCGATCTTGTCGACATCGCCGAGCTTGAACAGGCGACGCTTGAGCCACGCCAGACCTTCGGCGTTCACTTCGCCGGTACCGTGACCGCCGGCCTTCAGCGCCAGGCCGATAGCGCGGATGGTGCCCGAGGAGCCGATGGCTTCATCCCAGGTCAGACGGTGCAGGGCGTGTTCGATGCTCATGATTTCCAGCCGCGCCGCCGTGTACGCCTGGGCGTAGCGGGCCGGGGTGATCTTGCCGTCCTTGAAATAGCGCTGGGTGAAACTCACGCAGCCCATTTGCAGGCTTTCGCGCAGCAACGGCTCGAAACGCTGGCCGATGATGAATTCGGTACTGCCGCCGCCGATGTCGGCGACCAGGCGTTTGCCCGGGGTGTCGGCGAGGGTGTGGGACACGCCGAGGTAGATCAGACGCGCCTCTTCACGGCCGGAAATGACTTCCACCGGGTGGCCGAGGATTTCTTCGGCGCGGTGGATGAACTCCAGGCGGTTACGGGCTTCGCGCAGGGCATTGGTGCCGACGATCCGCACGGCGCCCAGCGGCATGCCGTTGATCAGTTGAGCAAAACGCTTGAGGCAGTCGAGCCCGCGCTGCATGGATTCTTCGTTGAGATGGCGCTCATCGTCGATGCCGGCAGCCAGCTGAACCTTCTCCCCGAGACGTTCGAGAATACGGATTTCGCCGTTCTGGGCCTTGGCCACGACCATGTGGAAGCTGTTGGAGCCCAGGTCGATCGCGGCGATCAGGGACAGATTCTTGGCTTGGGATTGCGGCATGGTCTGGGGGTCTCGGTCGATAACCCCGACATCGTGCCACGATCAAACGCTGCCGCCAACGCGCATGGCTCAAACCCTTGATTTAGCGCACTGACGGCCAGCTTTCAGCCTGCGGCTTCCACGGTTCCGATGAAATTCGCCAGCTCCGGCGTCTGCGGATCGGCAAACAGCACTTTCGGATCGCCCACCTCATGCACCTTGCCCTGGTGCATGAACACCAGTTTGTCCCCGACCTCCCGGGCGAAGCGCATTTCGTGGGTGACCATGATCAGCGTCATGCCTTCCTTCGCGAGCTGGCGGACCACGCCGAGCACTTCATTGACCAGTTCCGGATCCAGCGCCGAAGTGATCTCGTCACACAGCAGCACCTTGGGTGACATCGCCAGCGCCCGGGCAATCGCCACGCGCTGTTGCTGGCCACCCGAGAGACGATCCGGGAAGGCATCGAATTTCTCGCCCAGGCCGACGCGCTCCAGCATCTGCCGCGCCAGCTCTTGCGCTTTGGCCTTGGGTACTTTCTGTACCACTTGCGGCGCGAGCATCACGTTTTCGCCCACCGTCAGGTGCGGGAACAGGTTGAACTGCTGGAACACCATCCCGACTTTCTGCCGCAGGCTGCGCAAATCGGCGCGGGCGGCGTCGAGGTATTCGCCGTCGACTTCGATCACGCCGTCGTTGATCGATTCCAGACCGTTGAGGGTGCGCAGCAGGGTGGATTTGCCCGAGCCGCTGCGGCCGATGATCGCCACGACCTGGCCTTCCTCGACGCTCAGGTCGATGCCTTTGAGCACGTGGTGATCGCCGTAATATTTATGCAGGGCGGAAATTCTAAGCAGAGGCATGCAGTCTCCTTTCCAGGTAGCGCGCACTGAGGGACAGGGGGTAGCAGAGCAGGAAGTAGCCCAAGGCGACGAGGCCGTAGACCATGAACGGTTCGAAGGTGGCGTTGGCGAGCATGCCGCCGGTCTTGGTCAGTTCGGTGAAGCCGATGATCGAGGTCACAGCGGTGCCTTTGACCACTTGCACCGAGAAACCCACGGTCGGTGCTACGGCAATGCGCAGCGCCTGCGGGAGGATCACGTAGCGCAGTTGCTCCAGCGGATTCAGCGCCAGGCTCGACGACGCCTCCCACTGACCATGGGGAATCGCCTCGACGCAGCCGCGCCAGATCTCCGCCAGATAAGCGCTGGTGAACAGCGTCAGGGCAATCGCCGCTGCCATCCACGGCGAAATTTCCACCCCGGCCAGCGCCACGCCGAAGAACACCAGAAACAGCTGCATCAACAGCGGTGTGCCCTGGAACAGTTCGATCCAGGTGCGGGCGATGCTGCTGGGCAGCGGGTTTTTCGAGATGCGCATGATCAGGATCAGCAACCCGACGATCCCGCCGCCGATGAACGCCACCAGCGACAGCGCCAGCGTCCATTGCAGGCCGGTGAGCAGGTTGCGCAGGATGTCCCAGAACGTGAAGTCGCTCATTGGCTGCTCCTTGCGCTGCTTTTCGACAGGTAGCGCCGGCCGAGCCAGTTCAGCAACTGACGGATCAGCAGCGCCATGCACAGATAAATGAGGGTGGTCAGGGCGTAGGTTTCAAAAGCGCGGAAGTTGCGCGACTGAATGAAGTTGGCGGCGAAGCTCAACTCTTCGGTGGCGATCTGCGAACACACCGCCGAACCGAGCATCACGATGATGATCTGGCTGCTCAGCGCCGGCCAGACCTTGCCCAGCGCCGGCAGCAGCACCACATGGCGGAACGCTTCGAAGCGACTCATCGCCAAGGCCGCCGCTGCTTCCAGCTGCCCGCGCGGAATCGCCTGGATGCCGGCGCGGATGATCTCGGTCGAGTACGCACCAAGGTTGATCACCATCGCCAGCACCGCCGCCTGCCACTCGGAAATCTGCATGCCGAGGGACGGCAGGCCGAAAAAGATGAAGAACAGTTGCACCAGGAACGGCGTGTTGCGGATCAACTCCACATACACGCCGAAGATCGCCGAGAACGGGCGGATGTTCCACGCCCGCACCAGCGCCCCGACGATGCCCACGCCAACCCCGAACAGCGCGCCGATGGCCGTCAGCTCAAGGGTGAACAACGCCCCGCGCAGCAGCAGGTCGGTGTTTTCCACCACCGGCAAGAAATCGAACTGATAGGCCATGAAAGTCTCCCGCGGCGCCGGTCAGAGGTCGGCCGGCAGCGGCTCTTTGAGCCAGGTCTGCGCGTTCTTTTCCAGCGCGCCGTCAGCCTTGGCGGTGGTCAGGATCTCGTTGACCTTGGCCAGCAGCGCCGGCTCGTTTTTGTTCACGCCGACGTAAACCGGCGAATCCTTGAGCTTCACTTTCAGCGCGGGCACGCGTTTCGGGCTCTTTTCACTGATGGCGACCATCACCACGTTGCCGCTGGCGATCAGGTCAACTTGCCCTGCGAGGTAGGCGGCGATGGTCGAGTTGTTGTCTTCGAAGCGCTTGATGGTCACGCCTTCGGGGGCAACCTTGGTCAGCTCGATGTCCTCGATCGCGCCACGGGTGACGCTGATGGTCTTGCCCTTGAGATCGTCCAGGGTGCTGACGGCTGCATCCGGCGGGCCGAACACGGCGAGGTAGAACGGCGCGTAGGCACGGGAGAAATCGATGACCTTTTCGCGCTCGGGGTTCTTGCCGAGGCTGGAAATCACCAGGTCGACCTTGCCGGTGGTCAGGAACGGGATGCGGTTGGTGCTGTTGACCGGGGTCAGTTCGAGTTTGACCTTGAGCTGGTCGGCCAGCAGTTTCGCGGTGTCGATATCCAGGCCGCGCGGCTTCATGTCCGGGCCGACCGAACCGAAGGGCGGGAAGTCCTGAGGCACGGCGACTTTCAAGGTGCCGCGTTTGACCACGTCGTCCAGTCCGTCGGCATGGGCGGGGGCCTGGCTCAGCATCAGACCGGCAAACAGGGCGGCGAGGAGGGCGCTGTAACGCTTCGTCATGGACAATCTCCGGATCGGCGGGAAGTGAATTCTGCGATCAGACAGAGCACGGGCCGTGCCAAGACTGGGCTTCGGCTGTGCAAAGCCACGGGTTTAGCGGGTTTGTTCGGTCTTACTGGTCTGAACAGTCAGGTTGGATTTCGCACTGCGATAGCGCATCGGCGTGCACCGCCGAACCCCGCTGGGGCACGACTTGCCTGATGCCTCGAATAGCATTACAACTGGCCGCACCTTGGCCTGGTCCGTCTGGAAAACCATGAACTCGATCTCTCGCGCCGTACCCGAAGTGGCGCTGCAAGCGATCCGCAAATTGATTACCGAGCAGGGCTTCCGCCCCGGCGATGCGCTGCCTTCGCAACGGGATCTGGCGGTTCAGCTGGGCGTCAGTCGCGCGTCGTTGCGTGAGGCGTTGTCGTCCTTGAGCGCGCTGGGGGTGGTCAGCATCCAGCCGGGCAAGGGCGTTTTCGTGCAGGCGCCGGTGGAGTTGCCGCGCGGTGAGGGTGCACCGGCCTGGCCGTTTGCAGCCCAGGCTTCGCCGCTGGAAATCTTTCAGTTGCGCTATGCGCTGGAAGGGTTTGCGGCCGGTCTGGCGGCGGTGACGCTGAGCACGTTTGATCTGGACGAACTGGAAGACAACGTCGCCGCCATGCGCGAGCAGCTGCGTGCCGGCGACTTCGAGGCAGCGGCGAGACTGGATTTCGAATTCCACCGGCGGATTCTGCTGGCCAGCGGCAATCAGGCGATGCTGAGCATCCTCACCGCCAGCGCCGACATCTTTCTGGAAAGCCAGAAATTACCGTTCATCCGCGCCGAGCGGGCCATGGAAACCTGGCAGGAACACCGCAAGATCCTCCGCGCCCTGGCCCGCCGGGCCTCCGCCGCCGCGCAGAAAGCCATGCAGGAGCACGTGCGCAACGCAGCCCTGCGCACCGGAATCGCCTTCATCGCCCCCGCCGGTGCGTGACTTGAGCTATACCCAAACTCATCGAGTGCCATAGCAAGACTCAATCATCTGCGGCTTCCTGAACAAGGGAAGGGCGGCTATGATGGGCCACGTTTTTTTGCTTACAACCTGGAGAATTCCATGAGCAGCGATCTGATCAAACACGTTAGCGACGCTAGCTTCGAAGCCGACGTACTCAAGGCCGAAGGCGCTGTCCTGGTCGACTACTGGGCTGAATGGTGCGGCCCTTGCAAAATGATCGCTCCGGTTCTGGACGAGATTGCAGAGACTTACAAAGGCAAGCTGACCGTTGCCAAGCTGAACATCGACGAAAACCAGGAAACCCCTGCCAAGCACGGCGTACGGGGTATTCCGACCCTGATGCTGTTCAAGAACGGCAACGTGGAAGCGACCAAGGTCGGCGCCCTGTCGAAGTCGCAACTGGCTGCTTTCCTCGACGCCAACATCTAAGCGTCGCGGTAAAGATTGTCCTCAAAAAGCCCCGCAAATTGCGGGGCTTTTTGCGTATTCAGGGCTAGACGCTCCGAAACTCAGGTGGTACATTCGGCCCCGCACTGGTTTCTCCACTGCCCCCTGCTAGCCGTCGCCGACGCACTCCTTTTCGAACAAGTACGCGATCCTGTCGCCTTCTCCGCGGCGCGGCCTCATTAAGCCAAAAGCTTAATTTCCCCCCTCCATAAATGATTACGTCATTCCTATATGAATCTGACTGAACTCAAGCAAAAGCCGATTACCGAACTGCTCGAATTGGCCGAACAGATGGGCATAGAAAATATGGCCCGTTCGCGCAAGCAGGACGTGATTTTCTCCCTGCTGAAAAAGCACGCTAAAAGCGGTGAGGAAATCTCCGGTGATGGCGTGCTGGAGATTCTCCAGGACGGCTTCGGCTTCCTGCGCTCCGCTGACGCTTCCTACCTCGCCGGTCCTGACGACATTTACGTCTCGCCGAGCCAGATCCGCCGTTTCAACTTGCGCACCGGTGACACCATCGTTGGCAAGATCCGCCCTCCGAAGGAAGGCGAGCGGTATTTCGCCCTGCTCAAGGTCGACACGATCAACTTCGATCGTCCGGAAAACGCGAAGAACAAGATTCTCTTCGAGAACCTGACCCCGCTGTTCCCGAACGTGCGCATGAAGATGGAAGCCGGCAACGGTTCCACCGAAGACCTGACCGGTCGAGTCATCGACCTGTGCGCCCCGATCGGCAAAGGCCAGCGTGGTCTGATCGTTGCACCGCCGAAAGCCGGTAAAACGATCATGCTGCAGAACATCGCAGCGAACATCGCCCGTAACAACCCTGAAGTTCACCTGATCGTGCTGTTGATCGACGAACGTCCGGAAGAAGTGACCGAAATGCAGCGCACCGTGCGCGGCGAAGTGGTTGCCTCGACCTTCGACGAGCCGCCGACCCGTCACGTGCAGGTTGCTGAAATGGTGATCGAGAAGGCCAAGCGCCTGGTCGAGCACAAGAAGGACGTGGTGATCCTGCTCGACTCCATCACCCGTCTGGCCCGTGCCTACAACACCGTGATCCCGAGCTCCGGCAAGGTGCTGACCGGTGGTGTCGATGCCCACGCCCTGGAGAAGCCGAAGCGTTTCTTCGGTGCCGCGCGTAACATCGAAGAAGGCGGCTCGCTGACCATCATCGCCACCGCGCTGGTTGAAACCGGTTCGAAGATGGATGAAGTGATCTACGAAGAGTTCAAGGGCACCGGCAACATGGAGCTCCCACTGGACCGTCGCATCGCCGAAAAGCGTGTATTCCCGGCCATCAACATCAACAAGTCCGGTACTCGTCGCGAAGAGTTGCTGACCGCCGACGACGAACTGCAGCGTATGTGGATCCTGCGCAAGCTGCTGCACCCGATGGACGAAGTGGCGGCCATCGAGTTCCTGGTCGACAAGCTGAAAACGACCAAGACCAACGACGAATTCTTCCTGTCGATGAAGCGCAAGTAACATCGTCGGTCGAGTCCAGAAATGGCGTCCCTGAGGGGGCGCCATTTTTTTGCCTGTTTTTTGTCCGGACGATGGGAGGTTTGCGATCTGGTAAGGTCAGTGAGTTGGCAAAACAACACGCAGCGACTGAGGCTGTACAAAAAACAACCAAATGATTGGCATTAAAGATTTATGAGCACACTCGCTTATCGAAGGGATATCGACGGCTTGCGGGCAGTCGCGGTGATTGCCGTGGTGCTGTTCCACTTTGGCGTCCCGGGGTTCACCGGCGGCTTTGTCGGCGTGGACGTGTTTTTCGTGATTTCCGGCTACCTGATCACCTCGATCATCTGGAACCAGCGCCAGGCAGGGCGTTTCAGCTTCGTCGAGTTCTGGGCCCGGCGTGCCCGGCGGATCCTGCCGGCACTGTTTGCAATGATCATCGCCGTGATGGCGGTGGGCTGGTTCCTGCTGGCACCCAAGGACTACGAGGAGCTGGGGCGGTCGGTGCGCTACCAGGTGACCTTTGTCTCGAACATCCTGTTCATGCGTCAGGACGGCTATTTCGACGTCGCGTCCGATCTCAAGCCACTGCTGCACACCTGGTCGCTGGCGGTGGAGGAACAGTTCTACATTGTGTTCCCGTTGTTGCTGACGCTGCTGTCGAGCCGGCTGAAACACTGGCGACTGGCGCTGTTCGGTATATTGCTGCTGTCCTTCGGGCTGAGTGTGTGGGCAATCAATCACCACCCGGAGAAAGCTTTCTTCCTGCTGCCGATGCGAGCCTGGGAGTTGCTGGCCGGTGCCATGCTGGCGGTGGCGCCGAAACAGGCGTGGCGTTTGAAACCGTTGGCAGCGCAGCTGTTGAGCCTGTCGGGCATGGGGCTGATCCTGTTCGCGGTGTTCGTCTATGACAAGTCGACGCCGTTCCCGGGTGCGACCGCGTTGTTGCCGGTGCTGGGCGTGGTGCTGCTGATTCTGGCCAACGGTCATCGCGAAACGGCAGTGGGGCGCTTTTTGAGCAGTCGGGTGATGGTCGGTCTCGGTCTGATCTCTTATTCCTGGTATCTCTGGCATTGGCCGGTATTCGTGTTTTCCAGCTACGCCAGCGTTGAAGAACCCGGCGCGCTGGATATCGCAGGACTGATCCTGTTGACCCTGGTACTGGGCTATCTGTCGTGGAAATTCGTCGAGACGCCGTTTCGCGAACGACGCTTGCTCGCCGGACGCCGGCAGATTCTGCTGGCAGGCTTGTGCGGCATCCTGGTGATCGGCCTGGCCGGGCAGGCGTTGCGCTGGACCGACGGTTTGCCGTGGCGCCTGTCCGAACAGGCACTGCAATACGCCAAGGGGCGCGAATGGCGCCCGGAGCTGATGGCATGCCTGGCGGATGACAAGACGCCGGACGACAAACTGTTCTGTCATTACGGTGTGGAGAACCTGCCGACTCAGGCCATGGTCTGGGGGGACAGTCATGCCACGGCGCTGATTCCGATATTCGACGACGGCGCGAAAGCCCACGGCGTCAGCGTGATTCTCGCCAGTTCTCCCGGTTGTATCCCGGTTGAAGGATTGGAGCATGACGGGGTTTGTGCGCGTTTCAACCGACGGGTCGAGCAAGGCTTGAGCGCGCAGCGGGTCAGTGATGTGGTGCTGGTCGCACGCTGGAGTCTCTATCTGTACGGCGATGCCAAAGGTGATCTCGGTCATGTGCTCAGAACAAGCGACGGCCAATATGACCGCAGCGCCGCCGAACAGCGTCTGGCCGTCGGTCTGCGGGCGCGGGTCGCGCAACTGCGCGCTGGCGGCCACCGGGTCTGGCTGGTGAAGGAGGCGCCGTTGCAGGCCTTCAGCCCACCGTATCGGCTCACACGGCTGGCGATGCTGGATCACTCGGTAGAGGGCGTTGGCCAGAGTGTCGACGAGCATCACAAGCGTCAGGCTTTCAACAGCCAGTTGTTCGCCCAACTGGCGAAGGATCCGGCGGTACGGGTGATCGACCCGGCGTCTCGGTTGTGCGACGAAAGCGGTCTGTGCCGCGCCGAGCTCGATGGCTACTCCCTGTACACCGATGACAATCACCTTTCGGAGGTCGGCGCACGCCTGGTGGCACCGATCCTTGAACCGTTGTTTGTCGGTCTTCAGTCCGGGAAAAAACTCGCAAAAGGCCAGGTGAATGCAGCCAAGTAAGCAGTGACGGGCTGCCAGCGACCGGCATAGCAGGTAGGATGTACGCCTATTTTGAGGGTGCCATCATCAATGAAATTCAAGGATCTTCGGGATTTCGTGCAGCAGCTTGAGCAGCGCGGAGAGTTGAAACGCATCCGGATTCCCGTCTCGCCGGTGCTGGAAATGACCGAGGTGTGCGACCGCACACTGCGGGCCAAGGGCCCGGCGCTGCTGTTCGAGAAGCCGACCGGCTATGACATTCCGGTGCTCGGCAACCTGTTCGGCACCCCCGAGCGGGTTGCCATGGGCATGGGTGCCGAGTCGGTCAGCGAGCTGCGCGAAATCGGCAAGCTGCTGGCGTTCCTCAAGGAGCCGGAGCCGCCGAAGGGCTTGAAGGACGCGTGGTCGAAGCTGCCGATCTTTCGCAAGATCATTGCGATGGCGCCGAAAGTCGTCAAAGACGCACCCTGCCAGGAAGTCGTCATCGAAGGCGATGACGTTGATCTGGCAATGCTGCCGGTGCAGACCTGCTGGCCGGGCGACGTGGCCCCACTGATCACCTGGGGCCTGACGGTCACCAAAGGCCCGAACAAGGACCGGCAGAACCTTGGCATCTACCGTCAGCAAGTGATCGGCCGCAACAAAGTCATCATGCGCTGGCTCAGCCACCGTGGCGGTGCGCTGGACTTCCGTGAGTGGTGCGAGAAGCACCCGGGCCAGCCGTTCCCGGTGTCCGTGGCCCTCGGCGCGGATCCGGCGACCATTCTCGGCGCCGTCACCCCGGTGCCGGACAGCCTCTCCGAATACGCCTTCGCCGGTCTGTTGCGCGACAGTCGCACCGAGCTGGTGAAGTGCCGTGGCAACGACCTTCAAGTGCCGGCCACTGCCGAAATCATCCTTGAAGGCGTGATCCACCCGGGCGAGATGGCCGACGAAGGCCCGTACGGCGACCACACCGGTTACTACAACGAAGTCGACAGCTTCCCGGTGTTCACCGTCGAGCGCATCACCCACCGAATCAAACCGATCTACCACAGCACCTACACCGGCCGTCCGCCGGATGAGCCGGCGATTCTCGGCGTGGCGCTGAACGAAGTGTTCGTGCCGATCCTGCAGAAGCAATTTCCGGAGATCACCGACTTTTACCTGCCGCCGGAAGGCTGCTCGTACCGCATGGCCGTGGTGACGATGAAGAAGTCGTATCCGGGCCACGCCAAGCGCGTGATGCTGGGTGTCTGGTCGTTTTTGCGACAGTTCATGTACACCAAGTTCGTTATCGTCACCGACGACGACATCAACGCGCGGGACTGGAATGACGTGATCTGGGCCATCACCACGCGCATGGACCCCAAGCGCGACACGGTGATGATCGACAACACGCCGATCGACTACCTCGACTTCGCTTCGCCGGTGTCGGGACTCGGCTCGAAGATGGGCCTGGATGCCACCCACAAGTGGCCGGGCGAAACCACTCGCGAGTGGGGCCGTGTCATCGTCAAGGATGATGCCGTCACCCAACGGATCGATGCCATCTGGAATCAGTTAGGAATAGATTGATGCGTGTAACCCTGCAGCCCTCCGGAGCCGTGCTCGAGATACGGCCCGGAGAGCGGATTCTCGATGGTGCGCGGCGCCTGGGCTATGAATGCCCGCAAAGCTGTCGCAACGGCAATTGTCACGTGTGCGCAGCGCTGCTGGTGGAAGGCCGGGTCGAACAGGCCGGCAAGGTGCATGACCACGGCGAGTTCTACACTTGCATAGCGCAGCCGCTGGAAGACTGCATCCTGCTGTGGGATGGCGTGCTTGCGCTGGGAGAACTGCCGGTGCGCAGCCTGTCGTGTCAGGTCATCGAATGCCGGGACGTCGGTGGCGATACCTGGCGCGTGCGCCTGCGTGCGCCGGCCGGCAAGCCGCCGCGTTATCACGCCGGTCAGTACCTGATGATCGAGCGCGAGAACGGCGAGAAGTCAGCCTTTTCCATGGCTTCTGCGCCCCACGGTGGGCGAGATCTGGAAATCCATGTCCTGGCGCGTGAAGCCAGTGCCCTGAGCCTGATCGAGCAACTGCAGCGCAACACCATGGTGCGGGTCGAGCTGCCGTTCGGCGACACCCATCTCGCGGAATTGCCGGACGGACCGCTGGTATTGATTGCCGCCGGCACCGGCATGGGCCAGATCCACAGCCTGATCGAACATTGCCGGGCCAACGGTTTCAAGCATCCGGTGCATTTGTACTGGGGCGTGCGTCGTCCGGAAGATTTCTACGAAATCGAACATTGGGACGAATGGCTGAAGCTGCCCAACCTGTTCCTGCACAAGGTCGTCAGCGATCAATGCGGTTGGGAAGGGCGCTGCGGGATGTTGCATGAGGCGGTGTGTGAGGATTTCCCGGACCTGAAATCGCTGCATGTCTACGCCAGCGGTTCGCCGGCGATGGTCTATGGCACGCTGGATGCGCTGGTGGAGGCGGGGATGGATGCCCACCAGATGCGCGCCGATGTGTTTGCATACGCGCCTCGCTCTTGAGCCTTCCTAGAACCGCACGCCCGTCGTCACCATGGCCGCATTGGCGCCGAGAAACACCAGCTCGGCGCCCAGTGGGCCATAGTGGGTGCCAACCGACGGAATGATCACCGGTGCCACGCCGAAGTGATTGAGCGGGATCTTGTCCTTGTAGTCACCTCGATAGCCCTGCAGCAACCCGCCCGTGAGTTTCACGTACACCGGATAGTTGGCGCTCTCGAAGCGTTTGCCGGCATAGGCATAGTTTGAACGCTGGCTGAATGAATTACGGAAAGTTGCCCCGCCAAATACCCAGCCAGACGCCTGATTGCGTTCGATACCGATCAAGTCCTGATGATTGTTGTGTTCGGGGTCGGGTGAGTAATGTTTGGTATAGACACTGGTCTGTGCATACCAGAACCCCTTGTCCTCTTGCGAATCATCGGCGGCCAGTGCCTGGCCGGTCTGAATCAATAACAGTGCGGCCAAAAGCCTTGGTGTGTTCATCGTGCAGCCTCGGTTGAACGGTTGGCTTGCGCCAGAGGAAAGCCGTTGTACGTAGGCGTTCAGCGACGGTAAATATGGAAAGTCCGAAATTTTAGTAGGAAAAATCCCGGGGTTTCATGAACGAAACCTGAACGAAGAGAGGGCTTAACGATATTTCATTCGGGTATTTAAGATATCTGCGCAATGGTATTAGGCTATATCAAACAAGATAGCCCTCGCGGATAACCCCGTATCAGCGCTATCAAAGGTGTCATACATCCTTTAGCACTTTTCGTTTTACAGTTACTGCTATATGTTCTATCAAGCGAATTGCGCTTACATCTTGTAATACTTGCGGGGCCGAATACTTCCGTCATGACAGCCATTGAATCTGCTTTTCTGAATCTGGCTTACCCTCCGCGGCTCGACCTGGGGCCGCAGCTGACTCACGAACAACTTCTCGCTTCCATGCAATCGACCATGGCACGCCACAAGGGCGGTCCGGTCTGGTTGTTCGCATATGGATCGTTGATCTGGCGGCCGGAATGTTCGGCGGTGGAGCGGGTGCGCGGGCGGGTGCATGGCTACCATCGCGGCTTGTACCTGTGGTCCCACGAACATCGCGGTACGCCGGAAATGCCGGGGCTGGTATTCGGTCTGGATCGCGGTGGCTCGTGCAGCGGCTTTGCCTATCGGTTGCCGGAAGACAACCTCGACAGTGCGCTGTATGCGCTGTGGAAACGCGAGATGCCGTTCCCGTCCTATCGCCCGCACTGGCTCAACTGCCGGCTCGAAGATGGCAGCCAGGTGCAGGCCCTGGGATTTGTGTTGGAGCGACACCTGCCCAGCTATGCCGGCAATCTGCCGGATCATGTGCTGAGCCAGGTGTTCGAAAGCGCTTGCGGGCGTTACGGCACCACTCGCGATTATGTCGAGCAGACCGCCCACGCCCTGCGCAGCCACGCCATGCCAGACCGTAATCTGGAGGCGCGGCTCAAGCGCTGCAAGTCAAAAGCCGATCAGGCGACTGCTTCGCGGCTCTGACTGGCGACCTGTTTGTGCCACAGGGTCGGTGCCAGGAAGGCCATCGACAGCAGGCAAGCGCCCACCAGCAGCACGAAACCGCCATCCCAGCCGAAGTGGTCCACGGTATAGCCCATCGCGGCACTGGCCGCGACCGAACCACCCAGATAACCGAACAGGCCGGTGAAGCCTGCCGCAGTACCGGCGGCTTTCTTCGGCGCCAGCTCCAGCGCCTGCAGGCCGATCAGCATCACCGGGCCGTAGATCAGGAAGCCGATGGAGAACAGCGCGATCATGTCGATGGTCGGGTTGCCGGCGGGGTTCAGCCAGTAAACCAGAGTCGCGACGGTCACCAGCGCCATGAACACCATGCCGGTCAGGCCACGGTTGCCACGGAAGATCTTGTCCGACATCCAGCCGCACAATAGCGTGCCCGGAATGCCCGCCCACTCATAAAAGAAGTACGCCCACGAAGTCTTGTCGACGTCGAAGTGCTTGGCTTCCTTGAGATAGGTCGGCGCCCAGTCCAGCACGCCGTAGCGCAGCAGGTAGACGAAGACGTTGGCCAGGGCGATGTACCAGAGCATTTTGTTGCGCAGCACGTATTTGACGAAGATTTCCTTGGCGCTGAATTCGTCTTCGTGGCTGGCGTCGTAGCCTTCCGGGTAATCGTTCTTGTACTTCTCGATCGGTGGCAGACCGACCGATTGCGGGGTGTCACGCATGGTGATGAAGGCAAATGCCGCCACCGCCAGAGCCACCGCCGCCGGCACGTAGAACGCTGCGTGCCAGTCGTTGAACAGGCCCATGCCGATCAGGAACAGCGGGCCGATCAGGCCGCCACCGACGTTGTGCGCCACGTTCCATACGGATACCACGCCGCCGCGTTCCTTCTGCGACCACCAGTGCACCATGGTCCGTCCGCTCGGCGGCCAGCCCATGCCCTGGGCCCAGCCGTTGATGAACAGCAGGATGAACATCATGGTCACGCTGGACGTCGCCCAGGGCGCGAAACCGAAAATGAACATCACCCCCGCCGAGACCAGCAGGCCGAAGGGCAGGAAGTAGCGCGGGTTGGAACGGTCGGAGACCAGGCCCATGAGGAACTTGGACAGACCATAGGCGATCGCGATGGCCGACATCGCCAGACCCAGTTCGCCACGGGTGTAACCCTCGTCGATCAGGTACGGCATGGCCAGGGAGAAGTTCTTGCGCAGCAGGTAGTAACCCGCGTAGCCAAAGAAGATACCGGCGAAGATCTGCCAGCGCAGACGTCGGTAGGTACTGTCGATTTTTTCTTCAGGCAATGGAGCCTGATGTGCGGCAGGACGAAAGAAAGCAAACATTCAAGAGCTCCAGATTTCTTGTTTTGACTGCGGATGCGAATGTTACAGTTTCGTTACCGAAAATAGCACCGGTTCGCATCGGCAAAACAGCGGAAAATGTTGGAAGTCGCACGTTCTTTTACGAACCTGTCGCTCAGCTGTAAGAACGGGGCGTTTTCACCACTTGTGAACATCGCGCAGCTTAGACTCGCGATCCGTCGACCGACTGTTCTGCAGAGATGAATGATGGCTTTGAGGGTTCGCATGTTGATGCGCCGATTATTGGCGGCGGCAGTAATCGCCGTGGCGGCGCTGACCTTGATTTACACCGATCACCCTGCGCAGTCCGGTTTGCGCAATGCCACGGTGCTGATCATCCGTCATGCGGAAAAGCCGACCGAGGGCTCGGTACTCAATGCCCGGGGTGAAGAACGGGCCCGCGCTTATGTCGATTATTTCAATCCATTGACGCTCGATGGCCAGGCGCTGACCCCGGAACGGCTGATTGCCGCCGGCGACAGTCCCGAGAGCTCCCGCTCACGTTTGACCCTGACCCCGCTGGCCGAGCGTCTTAACCTGTCTATCGAACAGCCTTACATCAATGGCGACGTACATGAACTGGTCAAGCTGTTGCGCAAGAGCAATCAGGCGCCGGTGATCCTGATCGCCTGGCACCATGGGCACATCAACAAGCTGATCAGTGCGTTCGGTGGCGACAGCACGGCCCTGATGGGCCAGAAAAAATGGCCGGACGAGGTTTACGACTGGATGCTCGTGCTGCGCTTCGATGACAAGGGCCGGATTATCAAGGCCGATAGCCGAAAGGTTCTGGAGCACCTGTTGCCGGGCGATGCTGAGGACGACAGTCCGAGGGAGTAGTCCGTCAGAAAAGTTACCCAGGTACATTTGCGCAGCATTTTTACTCAATTTCCCTTCGCAGCTTAGGCAATGTCCTGCATCCAACGCAGAAGCTGCGCCATTCAGTGGAAAATCATTACTCCGTAACCTTTGTGTTGTTGCCGACAGGGCATATCAGTGCAAAAGGAACGGAAATCATGCGATGGGCCATAGCAGTTATTTTGTTGGTGACTCTCCCGGCTCAGGCTGGAGAAGTGTTTCTGATTCCGGAACACAATCCCAAGCCGATTTACCCACGTGCGTTATCCAGAGCGGGAATTACCGGTGACGTAAAGGTCGGATTCACCGCCAAGGCGGATGGCTCCGTGAGCGAAATCACCATTCTGCGCAGTGATCATCCGGAGCTGGCGCAAGCGGTCAGAGAGGCAATAGCTCAGTGGAGGTTCAAACCGTGGAAGGTTGACGACAAGAAGCCAGCCGCTCAGGAAATAGTTGCTCCTATGATATTTCGCCTCGAGGCGCCGGAAGGTGCTCACCAATGGGTTCAACAATTGAAATGCCGAGAGTTGAACGCACACCTCAATCATATGCCCGAGTATGCGTGGATCGATTCCGCGCCGTTTTATTATCTCCGTAGCCACCTGTCGAGTGGCGTCTTCCAGTCACAACTGTCGGATGACAAAAGGCTGGCGTTGATTGCCCGGCTGAACCGAAGCGTGGAGGGCGTCGTCTGGCGTTGTCGGCAGTGGCCAGTGAGCAGATTCACGAGGTTTTTGCCGGAGGAAGTCCGCCAGTTGCTGTAGTGCCGGGCGGAAAGAATGGCGATCCGGACCGCGTCCGGATCGCCGATTGAATTAACGAACCTGCACCACAACCTTACCCACAGCCTTGCGCTGCCCCAGATCATTGATCGCCTGTGCCGCCTCGCTCAGCGGATAGACTTGCGACACCAGCGGTTTCAGCTTGCCCTCGGCAAACCAGGCGAACAATTGCTGGAAGTTCGCGGCGTTGTCCTGTGGCTGGCGTTGGGCGAAGGAGCCCCAGAACACGCCGAGCACCGCCGCACCCTTGAGCAATGCAAGGTTGACCGGCAGTTCGGGGATGCGTCCGCTGGCGAAACCGACCACCAGCAGGCGGCCGTTCCAGGCGATGGCGCGGATGGCCTGGTCGAACAGGTCGCCGCCGACCGGGTCGTAGATCACGTCGGCGCCCTGACCGTCGGTCAGGCGCTTGATTTCGTCCTTGAGGCTGGTTTCGCTGTAGTTGATCAGTTCGTCGGCACCGGCCGCCTTGGCCACGGCGAGTTTCTCGGCGCTGCTGGCGGCGGCAATGACCCGGGCGCCAATGGCTTTGCCGATCTCGACGGCTGCGAGCCCGACGCCGCCGGAGGCACCGAGCACCAACAGGGTTTCGCCCGGTTGCAGGTTGCCGCGCTGTTTGAGGGCGTGCATCGAGGTGCCGTAGGTCATGCTGAACGCGGCGGCGGTGTTGAAGTCCATCGACGGCGGAATCGGCAGCACGTTATAGCCCGGCACCGCCACCTGCTCGGCGAAGCTGCCCCAGCCGGTCAGGGCCATGACCCGGTCACCGACTTTCAAGTGGCTGACCTTTTCACCCACCGCGCTGACCACGCCGGAGGCTTCGCCACCCGGTGAGAACGGGAAGGGCGGCTTGAACTGGTACTTGCCCTCGATGATCAGCGTGTCCGGGAAGTTGACCCCGGCGGCGTGCACGTCCAGCAGGATTTCATTCTTCTTCGCGACAGGACTGGCGACGTCTTCCAGCACCAGCGATTCGGCAGGACCGAAGGCTTTGCACAGCACGGCTTTCATCAGGGCTATTCCTTTGGGAGTGATGGCCGATAAGTGTAGGTGTGGCAGTCAACGGGTCAACGAGCATGCCCGGCCCTGATAGTCCGCCATAAGCTTGTGCTTGCGCGGCGGGTCGTTATGCTAGGCCGCAAACCGGATAAGGAGCGAATTGTGAAAGCGTGGATCATGTTGTTGCTGGCCCTGTCTCTGCCTGTGGCAGCGCTGGCCGAAGAAGCCAAAGAGGGCGAGGCGCCGAAGGTCAACTACATCACCCTGAGCCCGCCGTTCGTGGGCAACTACGGGCTGGACGGCACGCCGAAACTCAAGGTCTACAAGGCCGACGTGGCGTTGCGGGTGACGGGTGAGGAAGCGACCAAACTGGTCAAGGCCAACGAGCCGCTGATCCGCAATCAACTGGTGGCGCTGTTCACTCAGCAGACCACCGATGCGATGGGCAGCATCGAAGGCAAGGAAAAACTGCGTCAGGAAGCCTTGAAGCAGACCCAGCAGGTGATGAATGACGAGACCGGCAAACCGGTGGTCGAGGATCTGTTGTTCAACAACCTGATCATTCAATAAGCATCGCGGCTGCGGTTCAGGACGCCAGGCTCTTGCGAAAGCGCGCCAGGGCGATGAAGAAGAACAGCAATCCGATGACGGTCAGGGCCAGCAAGTCTGGCCAGACCACACTCAGCCCGGCGTCGCGGAACAGAATCGCGGCACCGAGGCTGACGAAATGAGTGGACGGCGATCCCTGCATGACCCATTGCAGCCATTGCGGCATGCTGTCCAGCGGCGTGCTGCCGCCCGACAGCAGCAACATCGGAATAATCACCGGGATGGCCAGCAGGCCGAACTGCGGTGTCGAACGCGCCAGCGTTGCCAGGAAGATACCCAGCGCGGTGCTGGCGAACAGATAAACAGCCGTGACCAGCAAAAACAGGCTCAACGAGCCGGACAACGGCACGCCCAGCGCGCCTTTGACGATCACTTCCAGCGACAGCCAGGTGCACAGCACCACCACCAGCAGATTGCTCCAGATTTTCGCCAGCATGATTTCCAGCGCGGTCAGCGGCAGCACCAGCAAATGGTCAAGGGTGCCGTGTTCGCGTTCCCGCAGCAGTGCGGTGCCGGTCAGGATGATCGCCAGAATGGTGATGTTGTTGACGATCTGGATCACGGCCAGAAACCAGCCACCCTCCAGGTTGGTATTGAACAGGGCACGGGTCGTCAGCTGCACCGGGGCATAGGCCTGCGCATTACCCTGGCCGGTATAAGCCAACAGCTCGCGCTGGAATATCCGGCCAATGTAGCCGGCGCCCATGAACGCCTGGCTCATGGCGGTGGCATCGACATTGACTTGCACGGCCGGTTGACGGCCTGCGAGCAGGTCGGTCTGGAAGCGAGCCGGAATATTGATGACGAACGTGTACTGGCCACTATCCATGGCTTCATCCAGTTGTTCGTAGCGCAGCGGGACGGGGGGCTGGAACTCCGGAGGTTGCAGCGCCTGGGCCAATTGGCGGGAGAGAGCGCTGTGATCCTCGTCGACTATCGCCACGCTGGCGTTGTGCACACCGATTACCGATCCCGCGGCCGGCATGTAGATGGCTACGGTGAAGGCGTAGAACAGGAACAGCAGCAACACGCTGTCGTGGCGCAGACTCGTCAGTTCCTTGAGCCCCAATCGCAGGATATGCGCGAACTTGTGCATCAGGCCTCCTGCTTTTTCAACATGACCAGGCTCAGTCCGGTGAACCCTATGAAGAAGGCGGACAGCGCCAGGCATTGCGGCCAGAGCTGTCGCAGATCCAGTGCTTTGGTGAACGTACCTACCGCGATATCGAGGAAGTGGCCGGCCGGGAACAGCATGCCCATCACGGCGGCGGCGCCCTCCAGTGACGAGCGCGGCACGATCAGCCCGGAAAACTGAATGGTCGGCAGGCTGGTAATGATCATGGTGCCGAGAATCGCCGCGATCTGCGTTCGGGTGAACGCTGAGATCAGCAGCCCCATGCTGGTGGTGGCCAGCACATAGAGCAGCCCGCCGAAAGCGAGGGTCAGCCCGCTACCCTTGAACGGTACGCCGAAGAGCCAGCGATTCATGGCCACCAGGACGGTCAGGTTGACCAGGCTGACCAGCAGATAAGGCATCTGCTTGCCCAGCAAAAACTCCAGCCGCGTCAGGGGTGTGGCGTAGAAGTTGGTGATCGAGCCCAGCTCTTTCTCACGCACGATGCCGAGGGCCGTCAGCATCGCCGGAATGAACGCCAGGATCAGCGCCATCACACCTGGGCCGATCGCGTTGACGCTGACTACGTCCTGGTTATAACGAAAACGGGTTTCCAGGCTGGCGGCGGCCTGACGGTTGAGCGCGGGGCTGCTCTGTTCGGCCAGTTGCTCGAGATTGGCCTGATGGACGGCTTCGACGTAGTTGCGACTGGTTTCCGCGCGAAACGGCATGCCGCCATCCAGCCAGGCCGCCACCGTCGGTCGACGCCCGGCGTACAGGTCGCGGCCGAATCCGGGCGGGATCTCCAGCGCCAGTTTGATTTCCGAACGTTGCAGACGTCGGTGCAGTACCTGCGCATCTTGAATGGCCGGCTGTTCGGCGAAGTAGCGCGAGCCGCGAAAGGCCTCCAGGTAGGCACGGCTTTGGGGGGTCTGATCCTGGTCGTACACGGCAAAGGCAAGATTTTCCACGTCGAGGGAAATCCCGTAGCCAAAAATCACCATCATGAAAATGGCGCCCAGCAGGGCGAACGCCAGGCGCACTTTGTCGCGCAGCAATTCCTTGCCTTCCCGGCTGGCCACCGCCGCCAGACGCCCGAAGCTGAAACCGTGTTCCGTGACGGACATGGGCGGGGCCATCGCGGCCGGCGGCGGTTCGGGTGCCGGCGGCGCTTCGGTGATGCCCTGGGCCTGTTCAAGACAGGTCACGAACGCAGCCTCCAGGGATTGGCCATTGAATTGCTGCTGCAGGGCGGCCGGCGTATCACAGGCCAGTACCCGGCCCGCATGCATCAGGGAGATGCGGTCGCATCGCTGCGCTTCGTTCATGAAATGGGTTGAAAGGAAAATGGTCACGCCCTGATCACGGGACAGCTCGATCAACAGTCGCCAGAAGTCGTCCCGTGCTGCCGGATCGACGCCGGACGTCGGCTCATCCAGTATCAGTACTTCCGGGCGATGCAAAACGGCGACGGCCAATGACAGGCGTTGACGCAACCCGAGTGGCAAGGCGCCTGACGGCTGATCGGCGACGCCGTGCAGATCGAAGCGCTGAATCAAGGCGTCGATGCGCGGGGCGCTCTCTGCCTTGGGCAGGTCGAACAGACGTGCGTGCAGATCAAGGTTCTGCCGGACGCTGAGTTCGCCATACAGCGAAAAGCTCTGGGACATGAAGCCGACCCGCTTGCGCGTGGCCAGATCCCTTGCATCCACCGGGTTGCCCAGCAGCGTCGCGCTGCCCTCACTGGCTGGTATCAGCCCGGTCAAGACTTTCATGGTGGTGGTCTTGCCGCAGCCATTGGAGCCGAGAAAGCCAAAAATTTCACCACGCCCGATGGCGAAACTGACGTGATCCACTGCGGTAAAGTCGCCAAAGCGCAACGTCAGCTCGTGGGCTTCGATGGCGATATCGGAATTGCTGGTGCGAGGCGGGATTTGCAGAGGTTGCGGGTCGCGATGGCTGTCCCCCTGAAAGTGGGTGAAGGCATCATCGAGTTTGCCGCTTTGAGTGATCGCTGCCAGCTCACGGCTCAAGCCCGAGGCAATCATCCGGCCACCGTCGAGCATTAGACAGTGCTCGAATTGTTCGGCTTCTTCCATATAGGCCGTGGCAACCAGCAGGGTCAGTTGCGGTCGCTGGCGTCGCACGTCGTCGATCAGCTCCCAGAAGCGCCGCCGAGAGAGTGGGTCGACACCCGTGGTGGGCTCGTCGAGGATCAGCAGATCCGGCTCATGGATCAACGCGCAACACAGCCCCAGCTTCTGTTTCATGCCGCCGGACAGTTTGCCGGCCGGGCGATCAGCGAACCTCAACAGGTCCGTGGCGAGCAGCAGGTTGTGCAGCCGCTGTTCGCTTTCGTCGGCAGACAAGCCGAACAGCGTGGAAAAAAACTGCACGTTTTCGCGGATCGACAGTTCCGGGTACAGGTTGCCACCCAGCCCCTGTGGCATGAAGGCGATGCGCGCGTACAACGTGTTGCGATGGGCGCGATCCTGAATCGGGCCGCCAAGGACTTCCAGTTGTCCCTGCTGAAGGGCTTTTACCCCGGCGATCAGGCCCAGCAGGCTGGACTTGCCGGCACCGTCGGGGCCGATCAAACCGCAGCGGGTACCCGCCGGCAGATCGAACGTGATCGCGTCCAGAGCCTGCCGCTGGCCATAGCGGTGCGCAATGGCGCTCGCCCTGAGCGCGATGCCGTTCATTGCAAATTGGCCGGCCAGCCGATCGGCGCGGTGCGCACATAGCCGACGCCAGGCATGCCGGGCTTGGCCTGCGGTACGTTGCCGGGCTCTGTCAGGCGCAGCTTGACGCGAAAGACCAGTTTCTGTCGTTCGTCGCGGGTCTCGACCTCTTTGGGGGTAAATTGCGATTTGGCTGCCACGAAACTGACTTTCGCCGGTAACGACCGGTCGGGCAGGGCGTCCAGGAGGATCCGTGCGTCATCGCCCACTGCCAGGCGTCCGGCGACGGAGGCCGAAAGGTAAAGGTTCATGTACTGGTCAGTGGGATCGATCAACAGCAAGACCCGACCGCCGGCACCCAACACTTCACCGGGTTCGGCCATGCGTAGCTGGATCACGCCGTCGATCGGTGCGCGCAAACTGCTGTCATCGATTTCACTGGCCAATTGCGCCACCTGGGCCTGTGCCGCACCGATGGCGGCGCTGACGGCGGCGACCTGCGCCCGGGCCGCCGCTACGGCTGCGTTGCCCGTGCCGATGCGCGATTGCAGTTGATCGATGACCTGTGCGCTGACGAAACCATGCTTGAACAACGACTGTGACCGGCCGAGCTCCTGCTGGGCCAGCAGCTGCTCGCTCTGGCGCAACTGCACGTTGGCCTGGGCGGCAGCCAGATTCTCTCGGGCACGTATGACTTCGGCTTCGGCCTGATTGCGCTGGGCTTCGAGGGTTCGGGTATCCATTCGGGCAAGTAGCTGCCCTTTGCTGACCTTGTCGCCTTCATCGACCAGCACCTCGGCGAGACGCCCGGGTGTCTTGCTGGCGATCTGCACTTCCGTGGCTTCCAGGCGCCCGTTGCCGGAGGACAGGCCCTCGGGCAGACGGCTGCTCATCGATGTCCAGTAACCGAAACCACCGGCGGCCACCAGCAACACGATGAGAGATCCGGCAAATAAAAGGGAGGAGCGGCTGTGCGCTGACATGGAGGCATCCTGCGACTGTGGCGTCCAGTTTGACGGTTCAAACGACGGTATCGCTTGATATCAATCAAATGAGCGGCAGACCTGGCCACTTCAACGCAAGTCGAGTACTGCCGCCCACTGCTCGGTTGTCAACGGCATCACCGACAGTCGCGAACCTTTCTGCACCAGTGGCATTTCGGCCAGCGCGGTCTGCTGCTTAAGGTAATCCAGCCTCAACACCCGGGCAAACGTCTCGACATGAGCGACGTCGATTGCACTCCAGGGATTCTTCTCCGGTGTGGCCTTCGGGTCGAAGTAATGACTTTCCGGCTCCAGCGCGGTGGGATCCGGGTACGCGGCTTCGATGATCCTGCCGATTCCGGCAATGCCTGGCTCAGGGCAACTGGAGTGATAGAAAAAGAACTCATCTCCCACCGCCATCGCTCGCAGGAAATTACGTGCCTGATAGTTGCGCACCCCGTCCCAGCGCGCTTTGCCCAGTTTTTCCAGACCCTTGATCGAGAGTTCGTCGGGCTCGGACTTCATCAGCCAGTAGGCCATGTTGGGTGCTCCTGAAACGGTCATTGGGCAGGTTGTCGGGCAATTTTATGACAAACCGACGGTCGGTTGACGTCAGCATTTGCGCGCAGGTTCACGTTGTCGCAAAATGCCGGCCTTTAAAGCTTGACGCTGCTGCACGGCCTACGAATGGAAACCGCTGCTGTCATCGTGATGATGTGCCTTGAGGGGGGCAATCGATGAAACGCAAACCGGATTTGCTGTGGACTTTGGTGATTTTGTTCGGTCTGGGCGTCGTGACCACCGGTTATGCGCAAAGTCTGTGGGCCAACAAGGCCGATGCACCGATTGAAGTGGCGCAACAAGTACAACAGTCGACAGCCTTCAAACGCTGAAACTGCCTTTTCGACGCCGCTGCTCCGCGCGGCGTCTATCCCGCGAAATACCACGCCTTGTCCGTCACCGTTCCCTGCAACGGTACATCCCAGCTCGCTTGCGCGAGACGTTCGACTTTCTGACATTCATGGGCCAGGCCCAACAGCGTCGGCTTGCGCCATTTCTGGCGTCGGGCCAGATACGCCAGGCTGCGGTCGTAGAAACCGCCGCCCATGCCCAGGCGCCCGCCGACATCGTCGAATCCCACCAGTGGCAACAACACCAGATCCAGTGCCCAGATCTTGCGCTGACGGGCCGGATTGACTCGAGGCTCGAGAATGCGGAAACGATTGGGCCGCAGCTTCTCGCCGGGGCGGATCTGCTGAAAGACCATTTTGGTCCGCGGCCAGGCACTGAGCACTGGCAGGTAGGTTTTCTTGCCCCGACGCTGGGCGGCGCGCAGCAACAGGCGCGGGTCGATTTCACCGTCGGTGGGCAGGTAAAGGGAAATGTGTTTCGCCCGGCGAAAGTGCGGGTCTTGTGCCAGTTGCTTGTACAGGCCTTCGGCGGCCTGGCGTTGCTGACTCGGTGTCAGTGAGCGGCGGGCCTTGCGCAGCAGGCGGCGCAGTTGGGGGCGGGGCAGCAACGAGAGTTCTGTCATGGTTCGGCTTCGGCAGGATAGGGACGAAAACGCACGCATAAAAAATCCGATGCCGGCATGCACCGGCATCGGATTCGAATCAGGCTCCCCGGATGAGCCGCTGTCGACTTAGCCCTTGAACCCGAAAGTTCAAGGTGGAGGATGCAGTAGGCTTTAAGGCTTTCCGTCTGGCGGACATGCACACCAGCCCAACGTGCAACCCCCAGGGTAGTGCAAATCGGCTCAGGGACATCGTCAACTGGC
This sequence comes from Pseudomonas sp. 58(2021), assembly GCF_017491585.1. Taxonomy (NCBI): domain Bacteria; kingdom Pseudomonadati; phylum Pseudomonadota; class Gammaproteobacteria; order Pseudomonadales; family Pseudomonadaceae; genus Pseudomonas; species Pseudomonas sp. 58(2021). The sequence continues at coordinate 376,174 of NZ_JAFGYZ010000001.1, read as the reverse complement.
AAGCACCCCAGGGAGTGCGGCGAGTATACCTCAAGCCGCCTGGCGAATCAGCCCTTGCGGATGTCCGGATCGTCGGCCAGCACCAGATCGACACGATCGAGCAAGTCACGCACCTGTTCACGGGTCGAGCCGCTGGCCTGGATGTCCGGGCGCTCTTCTTTGTGCAAGAGGTCGTGGGTGATGTTCAGTGCGGCCATCACGGCGATGCGGTCGGCGCCGATGACTTTGCCGCTGCTGCGGATCTCGCGCATCTTGCCGTCCAGGTAGCGGGCGGCGCTGATCAGATTGCTGCGCTCTTCCTGGGGACAGATGATCGAATACTCTTTGTCGAGGATCTGCACGGTAACGCTATTGCTTGAACTCATGAGTCTTGCTCCAGGGCCTTGAGGCGCGAAATCATCGATTCGACCTTACGCCGGGCGATTTCGTTTTTTTCAATGAGGTGCGCGCGTTCCTCGCGCCAGGTCTTTTCCTGAGCTAGTAAGAGTGCATTTTGACTCTTTAGTTGCTCGACTCGGGTAATCAGCCGTTCGAGTCTGGCCATCAGCGCTTGCAGGTCGGTGTCTTCCATTGTGTCCACTGATTCGGTCTGATGGGTTTGGCTGGCGGACAGCCTTTAATGGTTTTGGCGAGTCTGTCGATGTAGGATACAAGGCCTTCATTCTAGACATAGCGCCGTCTGGCGCCTAGCTGCCCATGCCCATTCAGAATTCCCCGTACCAAGCCTTCGCCACCCTGCTGACTGCCAGCGGTCACAATGTCTCGCCTGCCGAACTGCATGGCCTGCTGCTCGGCCGCAGCTGCGCCGGTGCCGGCTTCAATGCCGAAGAATGGCTGATCGACGCCGCCGAGCTGCTCGAAAGCGAGCCGCAGGACAACGTTCGCAATGCCTTGATCGGCCTGCAGGAAATGGTCAAGGGTGAGCTCACCGGTGACGACGTGACCGTTGTGCTGCTGTTGCCGACCGATGACGTGCCACTGGCCGATCGCGCCGTCGCGCTGGGCCAGTGGTGCCAGGGCTTCCTCACCGGTTTCGGTCTGAACTGCCGCGACAGCAGCATGCTGAGCACCGAAGCCACTGAAGTGTTGCAGGATCTGGCAGCGATCTCTCAGGTGCAAGATGCACTGGAAGAATCCGAAGACGGCGAAAGCGACTATATGGAAGTCATGGAGTACCTGCGCGTAGCCCCGCTGCTGCTGTTCTCCGAAACCAAAAAGGCCGACGTGCCGCCAGCGGCCAAGCCGTCGCTGCACTGATCGCGTGCCAGGGAAAGCCATCTGCCCATGATCCATATCCCGAAAGCGGAATACGCCCGGCGCCGCAAGGCGCTGATGGCGCAGATGGAACCCAACAGCATCGCGATCCTGCCTGCCGCCGCGGTCGCCATCCGCAACCGCGATGTCGAGCATGTCTATCGTCAGGACAGCGACTTCCAGTACCTCAGCGGTTTCCCCGAGCCACAAGCGGTCATCGTCCTGATGCCCGGTCGCGAACACGGCGAATACGTGCTGTTCTGCCGTGAACGCAATGCCGAACGGGAACTCTGGGATGGCCTGCGCGCCGGCCAGGAAGGCGCGATTCGCGATTTTGGCGCCGATGACGCGTTCCCGATCACCGACATCGACGACATCCTGCCGGGCCTGATCGAAGGCCGCGACCGGGTGTATTCGGCGATGGGCAGCAACCCGGAATTCGACCGCCATTTGATGGACTGGATCAACGTGATCCGCTCCAAGGCGCACCTCGGCGCCCAGCCGCCGAACGAATTCGTTGCTTTGGATCACCTGCTGCACGACATGCGCCTGTATAAATCGGCGGCAGAAGTGAAGGTGATGCGTGAAGCGGCGCGGATTTCCGCCCAGGCCCATATCCGGGCGATGCAGGCCAGCCGTGCCGGCCTCTACGAATACAGCCTCGAAGCCGAACTGGATTACGAGTTCCGCAAGGGTGGGGCGAAAATGCCGGCCTACGGCTCGATCGTCGCTGCCGGGCGCAACAGCTGCATCCTGCATTACCAGCAGAATGACGCGTTGCTCAAGGATGGTGATCTGGTGCTGATCGACGCCGGTTGCGAAATCGACTGCTACGCCAGCGACATCACGCGGACGTGGCCGGTCAACGGCAAGTTTTCCGCTGAGCAGAAGGCGATCTACGAACTGGTATTGGCCTCGCAGGAAGCTGCATTCGCCGAAATCGCCCCGAACAAACACTGGAACCAGGCGCACGAAGCCACGGTTCGGGTGATCACCGCCGGGCTAGTGAAACTGGGGTTGTTGCAGGGTGAAGTCGACGAGTTGATTGCCTCCGAGGCCTACAAGGCGTTTTACATGCACCGCGCCGGCCACTGGCTGGGCATGGATGTGCATGACGTCGGTGAATACAAGGTCGGCGGCGAATGGCGGGTGCTGGAAGTCGGCATGGCGCTGACCGTGGAGCCGGGCATCTACATCGCCCCGGACAATCAGAACGTAGCGAAGAAATGGCGCGGCATTGGCGTGCGCATCGAGGATGACGTGGTAGTGACCAAGAGCGGTTGTGAAATTTTGACCCAAGGCGTGCCGAAAACCGTCGCCGAGATCGAAGCCCTGATGGCGCAAGCACGGACCTGCGCGGCATGAGTCGGGTCAATCTGGCAATCATCGGTGGCGGCCTGGTCGGCGCCAGTCTGGCGCTGGCCTTGCAGGCCGGGGCCAAGGCCCGTGGCTGGAAGATCGTACTGATCGAACCGTTCGCCCCCGGCGACAGCTGGCAGCCCAGCTACGACGCGCGCTCGTCGGCGCTGTCCTTCGGCTCGCGGCAGATTTATCAGCGGCTGGGCGTGTGGCAGGAAATCTCCCGCCGCGCCGAGCCGATCAAACAGATTCATGTGTCCGACCGTGGTCGTTTTTCCACCGCCCGACTGTCGGCGATGGAAGAGGGCGTACCGGCGCTCGGCTATGTAGTGGAAAACGCCTGGCTCGGCCATTGCCTGTGGCAGCACGTCGACAGGGACGTGATCAGCTGGCGCTGCCCGGCAGAAGTCACCCGCATGGAACCGCTGCCCGACGGCTATCGCCTGACCCTCAACGATGAAACCACGGTCGAATGCGATCTGGCGGTGCTCGCCGATGGCGGCCGCTCCGGACTTCGTGAGCAACTGGGTATCAATGTGCGCAAGCGCCCGTACAACCAGAGCGCGCTGATCGCCAACATCACCCCGAGCGAAGCGCACAACGGCATGGCGTTCGAGCGCTTCACCGATGAAGGCCCGATGGCGTTGCTACCGCTGCCGGAAAACCGCTGCGCGCTGGTCTGGACCCGTCTGGGGATGGACGCGCAACGGCTGGCCGACCTGAGCGAACGTGATTTCCTCAGCGAGCTGCAAGGCGTGTTCGGTTACCGTCTCGGCACTCTGAAGCAGGTCGGCGCACGACATCTGTACCCGCTGTCGCTGGTGGAGGCCGAAGAGCAGGTGCGTTCGCATCTGGCCGTCCTCGGCAACGCCGCCCACAGCCTGCACCCGATTGCCGGGCAAGGTTTCAACCTGTCCCTGCGCGATGCCGATGCGTTGGCCGCCGCACTGCTGGCCAGCGACAAACCGTTGGGGGATTTCGCCACGTTGCAGGCGTATCGCGAGCGCCAGCGCCTGGATCAGGACCTCACCGTAGGGTTCTCCGATCAGGTCACGCGCCTGTTCGGCAGCACTCAGCCACTGGTGTCGCTGGGCCGAAACATCGGTTTGCTCGGCCTCGATCTGCTGCCGCCGGCCAAGCGCTGGTTCGCCCGTCAGGCCATGGGGCTGGGGACGCGGCCGGATGCGTGAGTGGCTGATCAAACAGTTTGGCAAGGCGCGGCTGATGCGCTGGATCATGACGTTCTACCCGCCATACTTCGGCGCCGGCGTCCGGGTGAAGCACATCAGCGATGACTTTCGTGACATCCAGGTCTCGATGGGCCTGGGCTGGTACAACCGCAATTACGTCGGCACCCAGTTCGGCGGCAGTCTGTATTCGATGGTCGATCCGTTCTTCATGTTGATGCTCATGGAGAACCTCGGCTCGCGGTACATCGTCTGGGACAAGGCCGCCGACATTGATTTCATTGCGCCTGGCAAAGGCCCGGTGTTCGCCCGGTTCAACATCGACGACACCCTGCTCGACGAAATCCGTCGGCAGACCGCCAGTGGCGAGAAATACCTGCCGCAGTTGCAGGTCGACATTCATGACGGCGCCGGCAACCTGGTGGCGCGGGTCGGTAAAACCCTTTACGTGCGGCTCAAGCCGCCAGCGAGACAGGCTTAAAGCATGGAAATGCGCGCGGATGTGCTGATTGTCGGAGCCGGAATGGTCGGCAGCGCCCTGGCGCTGGCGTTGCAGAACAGCGGGCTGGAAGTCCTGCTGCTCGACGGCAGCCCGCTGAGCGTCAAACCCTTCAATGGCGATGCGCCGTTCGAGCCACGGGTGAGCGCCTTGTCGGCGGCGAGCCAGCGGATCCTCGATCGCCTCGGCGTATGGGACGGCATCGTCAACCGACGCAGCAGCCCTTACACCGACATGCATGTCTGGGACGGTAGCGGCACCGGCCAGATCCACTTTTCGGCCAGCAGCGTGCACGCCGATGTGCTCGGCCACATTGTCGAAAACCGCGTGGTCCAGGACGCCTTGCTCGACCGCCTGCACGATTGCGACCTGGGCCTGTTGGCCAACGCGCGACTGGAGCAGATGCGCCGTTCCGGTGACGACTGGCTCCTGACCCTGGCTGACGGTCGCACCTTGCGCGCACCGCTGGTGATTGCGGCGGACGGGGCCAACTCAGCCGTGCGCCGTCTGACCGGTGTCGCCACTCGCGAATGGGATTATCTGCACCACGCCATTGTCACCAGCGTGCGCAGCAGCAAGCCGCATCGCATGACCGCGTGGCAGCGTTTCACCGATCACGGGCCGCTGGCGTTTCTGCCGCTGGAGCGTGACGGGCAGCAGGACTGGTGCTCGATCGTCTGGTCGACCACGCCGGGCGAGGCCGAACGATTGATGGCGCTGGATGAAGCGGACTTCTGTCGTGAACTGGAGCGTGCCTTCGAAGGTTGCCTCGGCGATGTCATCAGCGCCGACCCGCGTCTTTGTGTGCCGCTGCGTCAGCGTCACGCCAAGCGCTACGTGGCCGAAGGCCTGGCGCTGATCGGCGATGCCGCACACACCATTCACCCGTTGGCGGGGCAGGGCGTGAACCTCGGCTTCCTCGACGCGGCGGTGCTGGCTGAAGTGTTGCTGCAAGCGCACGAACGCGGCGAACGCCTGGCGGACGTGAAAGTCCTGAGCCGCTACGAACGCCGGCGCATGCCGCATAACCTGGCGCTGATGGCCGCGATGGAAGGCTTTGAGCGGTTGTTCCAGGCTGACCCGTTGCCACTGCGCTGGTTGCGCAACACCGGACTGAAAATCGTCGAGCAGATGCCCGAGGCCAAGGCGTTGTTCGTGCGCGAAGCCTTGGGGCTGACCGGGGATCTGCCGGCACTGGCCAAGGCCTGACGAATGTTGTGCAACATCTGGTAACTCCTTGGGAAAGTGTTCGATTGAGCTGGTAAATGTGAGTCCTTATCATTTGGGCCACTTTTCCTGACCGAGAGACCGCTCCCATGTTGGCATCCAAGCGTGTTCTGACCGCACTGGCCCTGACCCTGATCGGCAGCACTGCCGCCCAGGCTGCCGATGAGGTGGTGGTCTACTCCTCGCGTATCGATGAGCTGATCAAGCCAGTGTTCGATGCCTACACCGCCAAGACCGGGGTGAAGATCAAGTTCATCACCGACAAGGAAGCGCCGCTGATGCAGCGGATCAAGGCCGAGGGCGAGAACGCCACCGCCGACCTGCTGCTGACCGTCGATGCCGGCAACCTCTGGCAGGCCGAGCAGATGGGCATTCTCCAGCCGTTCACCTCGAAAACCATCGACGCCAACATTCCCCTGCAATATCGCTCGTCCAGCCACGCCTGGACCGGCCTGAGCCTGCGCGCGCGAACCATCGCCTATTCCACCGAACGGGTGAAACCGGGCGAACTGACCACCTACGAAGCATTGGCCGACAAGAACTGGGAAGGCCGGCTGTGCCTGCGCACGGCGAAGAAGGTCTACAACCAGTCGCTGACCGCCACCATGATCGAAGTGCATGGCGCCGAGAAGACCGAGAAGATCCTCAAGGGCTGGGTCAACAACCTGTCCACCGACGTGTTCTCCGACGACGTCGCGGTGCTGGAAGCGATCAACGCCGGCCAGTGCGATGTCGGCATCGTCAACACCTACTACTACGGTCGCCTGCACAAACAGAAGCCGGAATTGCCGGTGAAACTGTTCTGGCCGAACCAGGCGGATCGCGGGGTGCACGTCAACCTGTCGGGCATCGGCCTGACCAGGCATGCGCCGCACCCGGAAGCCGCCAAGGCGCTGGTGGAGTGGATGACCACGCCTGAGGCGCAGAAGATCTTTGCCGACGTGAACCAGGAGTTCCCGGCGAATCCGGCGGTGAAGCCTTCGGAAGAAGTGGCGGCGTGGGGGCAGTTCGTGGCTGATACGCTGCCGGTCGAGGTGGCGGGCAAGCGTCAGGCTGAAGCGATCCGGATGATGGATCGGGCGGGTTGGAACTGACGCTGCGAGTCGAATCGCCGCAAGCGTGACGCACAGCGTCACACGATACGTGCCCACGTCATGCGTGGGCACAATCATTCAACGAGAGTTTTTCCTTGGCCCACCCCGCCCAACGCCGCTGGTACCCCATCGTCTTCGCCATCGCCGCGTTGGTGCTGCTCCCCCTCAGCGTCCTTCTGCTGTCGTGGCAAACCATCGACCAGCAGATCTGGTCGCACCTGTGGGAAACCCAGATGCCGCGCCTGCTGGGCAACACCCTGACGCTGGTCCTCGGCGTAGGCATCGGTGTGACACTGATCGGTGTGAGCCTCGCCTGGCTCACCAGCCTCTGCGAATTTCCCGGTCGACGCTGGCTCGACTGGGCGCTGATGCTGCCGTTCGCAATCCCGGCCTACGTGCTGGCGTTCGTCTTTGTCGGACTGCTGGACTTCGCAGGCCCCGTGCAAACCCTGCTGCGCGAATGGTTCGGCTCCGGCCTGCGTCTGCCGCGAGTGCGCTCCACGGGTGGGGTGATTCTGGTGTTGGTGCTGGTGTTTTATCCCTACGTCTACCTGCTGGCTCGCACCGCGTTCCTGGCGCAGGGCAAGGGATTGATGGAAGCTGCGCGAGTGCTCGGCCAATCACCGTGGCAAGCATTCTGGCGCGTGGCACTGCCGATGGCGCGGCCGGCCATCGGCGCCGGTGTGGCGCTGGCGCTGATGGAAACCCTGGCGGATTTCGGCGCCGTGTCGGTGTTCAACTTCGATACCTTCACCACGGCGATCTACAAGACCTGGTATGGCTTTTTCAGCCTGCCCAGCGCCGCGCAGCTGGCCAGTCTGTTGCTGCTGGTGGTGATGCTGGTGCTGTACGGCGAGCGCCGTGCCCGGGGTGCAAACCGGGCAAGTAATGAACGGCCAAGGGGCAAGGCGCTGTATCACCTGCGTGGGCCCAAGGCCTGGGCGGCAACGGGGTGGTGCGGTCTGGTGTTTGCCTGTGCGTTTGTCGTCCCGGTGCTGCAACTGGTGGTGTGGTTCTGGCAGCGCGGGCGATTCGATCTGGATGAGCGTTACGCCGGGCTGATTCTCCATACGTTGTATCTGGGCGGCATGGCAGCGTTGATCACGGTCAGCGTGGCGATGTTGCTGGCATTCGCCCGGCGTCTGGCGCCCACCCGGACGATCAACTCCGCGGTCGGGCTGGCCAACCTCGGCTACGCGTTGCCGGGCTCGGTGCTGGCGGTATCGATCATGCTGGCGTTCAGTTATCTGGATCGCGAGCTGGTGATTCCGCTGTCCGGCTGGCTCGGCGGTGCGGGCAAACCGTTGCTGCTGGGCAGTCTGGCGGCGTTGCTGATGGCTTACCTGGTGCGCTTCGTGGCGGTGGCCTACGGGCCGCTGGAAAGCAGTCTGGCGCGTATACGGCCCTCTTTGCCTGAAGCGGCACGTAGCCTGGGTGTCAGTGGGCCGCGACTGTTTTTCAAAGTGTATCTGCCGTTGTTGCTGCCCGGCACGCTCAGCGCCGCGCTGCTGGTGTTCGTCGATGTGCTCAAGGAAATGCCTGCAACCCTGCTGATGCGCCCGTTCGGCTGGGATACGCTGGCGGTGCGCATCTTCGAAATGACCAGCGAAGGCGAATGGGCGAGGGCGTCGCTGCCGGCGCTGACGTTAGTGCTGGTCGGTCTGTTGCCGGTCATCGGACTGATCCGTCGTTCGGCACACCGAAACACTTAGTAGTGAGACCTGAATCATGCGGCTACAATGCGCGGCATTCGGTGCGGTCCGTCTGACAGACCCTGTCGCTGAAATCGGCTGAAAGCCTTCTCTTGCGGGGCTTTCAAGCCGCACGGCAGCGCTCCGCACCTTCGCCACGCCCGGAAGGAGAAACCCATGGGACAGCGTACGCCTCTGTATGACCTGCATCTCGCCCTCGGCGCGAAGATGGTCGATTTTGGCGGTTGGGACATGCCACTGCATTACGGCTCGCAGGTCGAGGAGCACCACGAGGTGCGACGCGATTGCGGGGTGTTCGATGTTTCCCACATGACCGTGATCGATGTCGCCGGCCAACAGGCCAAGGCCTGGCTCCAGCATTTGCTGGCCAACGACGTCGAGCGCCTGCACAGCACCGGCCGTGCGTTGTACAGCACCATGCTCAACGAGCGTGGCGGCATCGTCGACGACATGATCGTCTATCGTCTCGAAGACGGTTACCGCCTGGTGGTCAACGCTTCGACCCGCGATCAGGACCTGGCCTGGATGCAGGCCCAACTCCCCGGCTTCGACGTGCAGCTGCAAGAGCGCACGGATCTGGCGATGCTCGCCATCCAAGGCCCCCATGCCCGGCACAAGATTGCCGAGCTGGTGACCCAGTCCCGCGCCAATCTGATCCAGATGCTCAAGCCGTTCGAAGGCCACGCCGACGGGGACTGGTTCATTGCCCGCACCGGCTACACCGGTGAGGACGGTCTGGAAATTGCCCTGCCGGCCGATCAGGCCCCCGGTTTCTTCAACGATCTGGTGGGTGCCGGCATTTCTCCCATTGGCCTCGGCGCTCGCGACACCTTGCGGGTGGAAGCGGGGATGAACCTCTACGGTCAGGACATTCATCAGGACGTTTCGCCTCTGGCCTCGAACATGGCCTGGAGCATCGCCTGGGAACCGGCCACGCGCCGATTCATCGGTCGCGATGCGCTGGAAGCGGAAAAAACCGCCGGCGTGCAGCACAAACTGGTGGGTCTGGTGCTTGAGGAACGCGGGGTTTTGCGTGCGCATCAGGTGGTTCGTATCGCTGATGTTGGCGAAGGAGAGATCACCAGTGGTAGTTTCTCTCCTACGCTTAGCAAGTCGATTGCCCTGGCGCGTGTACCGATGGCGACTGCCGATCGCGCCGAAGTGGAAATCCGTGGCAAGTGGTATCCGGTACGAGTGGTCAAACCGACCTTCGTCCGTCACGGCAAAACCTTGATCTAACCTTTTCCGGCGGGCACGACCGCTGACAACTTCTTGAGGACACCGAGCATGAGCAACATCCCAGCCGAACTGCGTTTTGCCGAAAGTCATGAATGGGCGCGCCTGGAAGCCGACGGCACTGTCACCGTGGGCATCAGCGATCACGCTCAGGAAGCGTTGGGCGATGTGGTGTTCGTTGAACTGGCTGAAGTCGGCAAGGTGTTTGCTGCCGGTGAAGCGGCGGGTGTTGTCGAGTCGGTGAAAGCCGCTTCCGACATCTACTCGCCGGTTGGCGGTGAAGTGATCGCGGTCAACGAGGAACTGGCCAACTCGCCGGAAGAACTGAACAACGATCCGTACGCCGCGTGGATCTTCAAGCTCAAGCCAAGCGACAAGGCCGAGCTGGACAAGCTGCTCGATGCAGCAGGCTACAAGGCCGCCATCGGCGAATAAGCTTCAGGCAATACCGCAAAGCCCCGATCCGTCGGGGCTTTTTTTGCGCGCAGCTTTTTATCGGGGATGGCTCAGGCGTTGCCCAGCACCGCTTTGACGGCTGCCACGGAACGCTCGACATCGTCCTTGTTCATGGTGTTGAACATCGGCAACGACACGATCAGCCGCCCCACGCGTTCGGCCACCGGCAACATCCCTTCCTTGAAACCGCGCTCACGGTACAGGCTCAGCAAGTGGATCGGCGGATAGTGATAACCGATACCGATGCCCAATTCCTGCATCTTCTCCATGAACGTGGCCCGCGCCGGCCAGCCGTCCTTGCGTTCCGGCAGCACCAGTTGGAACAGATGCCAGTTGCTGTTGGTGAAGTCGGCAGGTGGCAGTTGCGCGCCGTACTTGGCCTCGAAGTCGTCGCCAAAGCATTTGAAGTAGTGGCGAGCCAGTTCCTGACGATGGGCCGTCAAAGCTTCGATGTGGGCGAACTGGCCGAGGCCGATGGTCGCTGCGACGTCGGTCATGTTGAATTTGCCGCCCAGTACATCGACGTCCAGACCGTCGAACCCGTTGCGGGTGACGCCCTGCAAACGGTACTTCTCCGCCAGGCGCGCTTCCTCGGGCGTGTTCAGCACCAGGCAGCCACCCTCGGAGCAGGTCACGTTCTTGTTGGCCTGAAAGCTGAACGATACGAAGTCGCCGGTGGCGCCGATGCGCTGCCCGTTCCAGCTCGAACCAAGGGCCTGGGCGGCGTCTTCGACGATGCGCAGGTTGTGCTTTTCAGCGATGGCGTACAGGCGCTCCATGTCCACCGGCAGCCCGGCGAGAAAGACCGGAATGACAGCTTTGGTGCGCGGGGTGATGGCCGCCTCCAGCCGGTCCAGATCGATGTTGCGGGTGACCGGATCGATGTCGGCGAACACCGGCGTGGCACCCACTTCAAGAATCACGTTGGCCGTGGCCACCCAGGAAATCGGCGTGGTGATCACTTCGTCCCCCGGCCCGATGCCGGCGATGCGCAAGGCGATTTCCATGGTGCAGGTGCCGGAGTTGAAGGTGCGTACCGGACGGCCGCCAAAATACTCCGACAATTGTGCTTCGAAGGCCTGGACCTTTGGCCCGCTGGTGATCCAGCCGGAGCGCAGGACATCGCCGACGGCGGCAATGGTGGCTTCATCGATGACAGGTTTGGAAAACGGCAGAAACGGCTGTTGGCTCATGAGGACTCGATCATCCGCTGGTTGGACCCTTGTTGCAGGTGCCACAGCATGCCCCGTCCGGCCACCTGCCGCCAAGCCGTCTGCGTCGGTTTCCGCTGCTATGCTGGTTTGACCGTGTTGCATTGACGCCGAGCCGCCAGCCAAGAGAGAGCCCGTCATGTCCCAGTTGCCATCCTTGAGCCAGTTACGCGACCCCCATGCCTTCCTGCGCCGTCACCTTGGCCCCGATGCCGCCGAACAACAGGCCATGCTCGACAGCCTGGGCCTGGGCAGCCGGATCGAACTGATCGAACAGACCGTACCGCCTGCGATCCGCCTCAACCGGGAACTGGACTTGCCGCCGGCACTGGACGAGCAGGCCGCGCTGGCGAAACTGCGCGGGTACGCCGAACAGAATCAGGTCTGGACCAGCCTGATCGGCATGGGTTACCACGGCACCCTCACGCCGACGGTCATTCTGCGCAATGTGCTGGAAAATCCCGGCTGGTACACCGCTTACACCCCGTATCAACCGGAAATTGCCCAAGGCCGGCTCGAAGCGTTGCTCAACTTCCAGCAACTGACCATCGACCTGACCGGTCTGGAGCTGGCGAACGCGTCGCTGCTTGATGAGGCCACTGCCGCCGCCGAGGCCATGGCGCTGGCCAAACGTGTGGCGAAGTCGAAGAGCAATCTGTTTTTCATCGACGAAAACTGTCATCCGCAAACCATTTCCGTGGTGCAGACCCGCGCCGAAGGCTTCGGTTTCGAGTTGATCGTCGACACTGTGGATAACTTGAAACAGCACCAGGTGTTCGGCGCACTGCTGCAATACCCCGACACCCACGGCGAGGTCCGGGACCTGCGTCCGTTGATCGACCATCTGCATGCGCAGCAGGCGCTGGCCTGTGTCGCGGCCGATCTGCTGAGTCTGTTGTTGCTGACCCCGCCGGGCGAGTTGGGTGCGGACGTGGTGTTCGGCTCATCCCAGCGTTTCGGCGTACCGATGGGGTATGGCGGGCCGCATGCGGCGTTTTTCGCCAGCCGCGAAGAATACAAACGGGCGATTCCCGGGCGCATCATCGGTGTCTCGAAAGATGCTCGCGGCAACGTCGCGCTGCGCATGGCCCTGCAGACCCGCGAGCAGCACATCCGCCGGGAGAAGGCCAATTCGAACATCTGCACCGCTCAAGTGCTGCTGGCCAATATCGCCAGTTTCTATGCCGTGTACCACGGGCCGCAAGGGCTGAAACGCATTGCCCAGCGAATCCATCGGCTGACCTGCATTCTCGCTGCCGGCCTCGAGCGCCATGGCATCAAGCGCCTCAACGAACACTTCTTCGACACCCTCACGCTGGACGTGGGCGGAGCGCAAACCGCGATCATCGAAAGCGCCCAGGCTGCGCAGATCAACCTGCGCATTCTCGGTCGCGGCCACCTGGGCCTGAGCCTCGACGAGACCTGCAATGAAAACACCGTGGCCAAACTGTTCGATGTGCTGCTGGGCGCCGATCATGGGTTGAGCATCGATGAGCTCGACGCTGAAACGCTGGCCTGCGGCATTCCCGACACGCTGCAACGCAGCACGCCGTACCTGCGCCACCCGGTTTTCAATGCCCACCACAGCGAAACCGAGATGCTGCGCTACCTCAAGCAGCTGGAGAACAAGGATCTGGCACTCAACCAGTCGATGATCCCGCTCGGCTCCTGCACCATGAAACTCAATGCCACCAGCGAAATGATCCCGATCACCTGGCCGCAGTTCGCCAACCTGCACCCGTTCGTGCCCCGGGAGCAGGCCGTCGGTTACACACTGATGATCGAGGAACTGGAGCGCTGGCTGTGCGCGATCACCGGGTTCGACGCGATCTGCATGCAGCCCAATTCCGGCGCTCAGGGCGAATACGCCGGGTTGTTGGCGATCCGCAAATATCACGAAAGCCGTCAGCAGGGCGGGCGCGATGTCTGCCTGATCCCTTCCTCGGCCCACGGCACCAACCCGGCCTCGGCGCAAATGGCCGGGATGCGCGTGGTGATCGTCGAGTGCGACGAGGCCGGTAACGTCGATCTGGAGGATTTGAAGACCAAGGCTGCCGAGGCCGGGGACAAGTTGTCGTGCCTGATGGCGACGTATCCGTCGACTCACGGCGTGTACGAGGAGGGCATCAGCGAAATCTGCGAAGTTATCCACAAGCACGGCGGTCAGGTTTACATGGACGGCGCCAACCTCAATGCCCAGGTCGGCCTGGCCCGGCCGGCGGACATTGGCGCCGACGTGTCACACATGAACCTGCACAAGACCTTCTGCATTCCTCACGGCGGAGGCGGGCCGGGCATGGGGCCTATTGGCGTGCGCGCGCATCTGGCGCCGTTCGTCGCCAATCATCCGGTGGTGCCGATCGACGGGCCGCAGCCGCAGAACGGTGCCGTGAGTGCCGCGCCCTGGGGCAGTGCGAGCATTTTGCCGATCAGCTGGATGTATATTGCGATGATGGGGCCGCAACTGGCGGACGCCAGCGAAGTGGCGATTCTCGCGGCCAATTACCTGGCGCAGCACTTGTCCGGCGCCTTTGCGGTGCTCTACACCGGTCGCAATGATCGGGTCGCCCACGAGTGCATTCTGGATCTGCGGCCGCTGAAAGCGCAGACCGGCATCAGTGAGGAAGACATCGCCAAGCGCCTGATGGATTACGGCTTCCACGCGCCGACCATGTCGTTCCCGGTACCGGGGACGCTGATGGTCGAGCCGACCGAGAGTGAGTCCAAGGCTGAGCTGGACCGTTTCATCGGTGCCATGTTGAGTATTCGCGCGGAAATCACCGAAGTGCAGAACGGCAACTGGCCGGCCGAGGACAATCCGCTCAAGCGTGCACCGCATACGCTGGCCGATGTCACTGGTGTCTGGGAACGGCCCTACAGCATTGAGCAGGGCATTACGCCGGATGCGCATACCAGAGCGCACAAGTACTGGCCGGCGGTAAACCGGGTGGACAACGTCTACGGCGACCGCAACCTTTTCTGCGCGTGTGTGCCGGTAGACGAATACCGCTGATCGGCGGGCAAAAAAATGCCGCTCATGTGAGCGGCATTTTTGTGGGCGACAGGTTTATTCCGACGCCACGGCGTTCTTCGCCAGAATCGCGTTCGCCAGTTCCATGTCCGTTGCCTGCAGGCCCGGGTTGTCGGCGCGGACTTTCTGCATGGCAGCTTCCAGATAGGGGCCACGGATGCCGCCATCGCTGGCGACGAAGCTGCCGGCGTCGTCCTGGGCGGCGACGATCAGCTTGTGATCCTTGAAGGTCAGGTACGTCGAGCCGGTGGTGGCGCCGGATGAAATGACGTTACGCCAAAAGCTGTCAGCCATTGCCGAACCGACGGGCAGAGACAGCAGGGCAAGGGTGGCGACAGCAAGTTTGAGACGCATGAGGGTTGACTCCACTGGTGTTGAATAACGGCTTGGATCGCCATTTCGGCGATCCGGTTCCGTAAAGGACTATTTCTGCTCACTCTGCGGTGTCACCCGCAGCACCTCCTCGATGGTCGTCAGCCCCGCCGCGACTTTCTGCGCGCCGGACAATCGCAGGCTGCGCATGCCTTCCTTGAAAGCCTGGCGCCGGAGCGCGGTCAAATCGGTGTCGGGGCTGATCAGCCCTTTGAGGCTGTCGGTCAGTTGCATGATTTCGTAGACCCCGGCGCGACCGTGATAACCGGTGTCGCGGCATTCCAGGCAACCGATGGCCCGTTGTGCGTTGCCCGGCAGTGGTGCCTGCCACGGCCGGGTCAGGGTTTGCCAGTCTTCTTCGCCGATGGGCAGCGGCGCCTTGCAGTGCGGGCATAACGTGCGCACCAGACGCTGAGCCATGACCCCGAGCACCGTGGCCTTGATCAGGTAATGCGGCACGCCGAGTTCCAGCAGGCGGCTGATGGCGCTGGGTGCGTCGTTGGTGTGCAGGGTCGATAGCACCAGGTGCCCGGTCAACGCAGCCTGGATGGCCATTTCGGCGGTCTCCAGGTCGCGGATCTCGCCGATCATGATGATGTCCGGGTCCTGCCGCATCAGTGCCCGTACCCCGGCGGCAAAGGTCAGGTCGATGTTGTGCTGCACCTGCATCTGGTTGAAGGCCGGCTCGACCATCTCGATCGGGTCTTCGATGGTGCAGAGGTTGATTTCCGGGGTCGCCAGCTTTTTCAGGGTGGTGTAGAGCGTGGTGGTCTTGCCCGAACCGGTCGGCCCGGTCACCAGAATGATGCCGTTGGGCTGGCGGGTCATGTCCTGCCAGCGGCGCAGGTCGTCGGCGGAAAACCCCAGCTGATCGAAATCCTTGAGCAGCACTTCCGGGTCGAAGATCCGCATCACCATTTTTTCGCCGAACGCGGTGGGCAGGGTCGACAACCGCAACTCGACTTCGCCGCCGTCCGGTGTCTTGGTCTTGACCCGGCCGTCCTGGGGTTTGCGCTTCTCGGCGACATTCATTCTGCCGAGGCTTTTCAGGCGACTGACGATGGCCATCGTCACCTGTGGCGGGAACTGATAAACGTTGTGCAGCACACCGTCGATGCGAAAACGCACCGTGCCTTGCTCGCGCCGCGGCTCGATGTGGATATCGCTGGCGCGCTGCTGGAAGGCGTACTGGAACAGCCAGTCGACGATGTTGACGATGTGCGCGTCGTTGGCGTCCGGCTCCTGATCGCTGGCGCCAAGGTTGAGCAGTTGTTCGAAGTTGCCGAGGTTGCTGCCCGGCTGGTCGGCGTTGCTGGCGCCGCTGACCGATTTGGCGAGGCGAAAGAACTCGACGCTGAAACGCTGAATGTCCGCCGGGTTGGCCACCACCCGTTTGACCGGCAGTTTCAGCACGTGGGTCAGGTCGGCTTCCCAGCCATTGACGTAGGGCTGGGCGCTGGCCACGGTCACCGCGTCGCGGTCGACCGACACCGCAAGGATCTTGTGGCGCTGGGCAAAGGCATAGGACATCAGCGGCGTGATGGCGGCGACGTTGATCTTCAGCGGATCGATGCGCAGGTATGGCTGGCCGGCCTGCTGCGCCAGCCACAGGGTCAGGCTTTCGAGGTCCAGGTGTCTGCCCGGACGGCTGAGGTCCTCCAGTTGCTGGCTGGCGATGAATTCAAGCGGGTGAACCTGCCCGAGGGTCGCCTGGCGGCGGCGCGCATTCAGCGCCTGCTCGGCCGAGTCCTGGCTGATGAAGCCCTGGGCGACCAGTTCACGCAATACATCATTGAGATCCAGCCAGCGGTCCTGAGTGGCGAGTTGAACGGACATGCGGGCTCCTTTTGAACGACAGTCCGCAAAGGATAGTCGTGGCCCCGCCTACCGTTGGGCCACTACCCGACAAAGGCGTTTCCGGTTTTGTCAGCCTGTTGCCTGAGCCGGCGCACCCCACGCCGCGTCGGGGTTTTGCAGGTTGACCGAGCAGACACTGATCAGGTTACGAAGTTTTTCCGCGATCACCCGGGCGCGATGCCCGCTCAGGCCGCCCATGACGATGTCGATCGACAGCAGATCGTCCAGACGCTGGACACTGACCTGCTCCGGGGTGAGGAACTGCAAGGCGAACAGGTTCAGCACACGTACCAACAGATCCGGCTCGGCCTCGGCCAGTATCTGGTACTGCGCGTGGCAGTGGGCGTTGCTGGCGTTCCACACATCGGCACGGGGCGCTGGGGTGTTGACGGCTTCGAGGTGTGGCATGGCAGGTCTCCGGAATCAGTGGAGGAATTTTTACATCCGATGCCGGGCATTTCTTGTCTAAGATGAGCTGGTCAGGCGATTGATAAGGAAGATCAATTCGCCATTGTCCGATTTTGAGGATTATTTATGCACAGCGAGCTGGACAGCTACGACCGGCGTATTCTCGCCCTGCTGCAAGAGGACGCTTCCCTGTCCAGCGCACAGATCGCCGAACAGGTGGGTCTGTCGCAGTCGCCGTGCTGGCGGCGGATTCAACGGATGAAGGAGGAGGGGATCATTCGTGGTCAGGTGACCTTGCTCGATCGCAAGAAAATCGGCCTGAACACGCAGATCTTCGCCGAAATCAAACTCAACGCCCACGGCCGTTCGAACTTCACCGAATTCACCGAGGCGATTCGCGGTTTCCCCGAAGTGCTGGAGTGTTACGTATTGATGGGGGCGGTGGACTTTCTGTTGCGGATTGTCGCGGCGGACATCGAGGCGTATGAGCGCTTCTTCTTCGAGAAGCTGTCGCTGGTGCCGGGGATTCAGGAGGTGAACTCGATCGTGGCGCTGTCGGAGATCAAGTCGACGACTAGCCTGCCGGTCCTGCGCTGATGATCGTTCCCATGAGCGGGAACGATCATCATCCGGAGATTACATGCGCAGCAGCATTTTCCAGGCGCGATTCTGGTAAACCGCAATCGCCTGATGTTTGCGTGCATCGAGCAGTTCATCGGTGATGGTCGGCTCGTTGGCCAGTTGCGCCAGTTTGTTCAGTTCGCCGTACAGGCGATCCATTTCCGGGATCTCCAGCACGCTGCGCGCGTGGTGCAGCCAGACCTGGATGCGTTCGATGCGTGGCAGTTGCTCGGCCAGATCTTCCGGTTGCTGCTGATAACGCTGCAGTTGCAGCGAAGTGGCTTCTTCGCCCAGCAGGCGCGGCAGCCAGCTGCTCAATTGCGCAGCGCCCTGGCGGTTGCCACGGGTGTTGCGATCAGCCGCCCAGGTGCGGGCCAGCAACCAGCGCGAAGCGTTCAGCGAGAACAGGCCCCAGCGCGGATCTTCCAGTTCTTCGAGGAACTGCTCCGGTGCGGCTTTACGCACATCTTCGTCTTCAAGGCCGACTTGTACCAGCGGACGCCAGTCTTCCAGCAGGGCGTCCAGCGCAACGCGCAGGTCGTGGGTCGACTGACGCGGCGCGGCCTGGCCGAGGCTGCTGAGCAGGGCGCGCATTTCCGCGAGGTTCTCGACCCAGTCCTGCAGCAGGCGCCAGTGGCCGTTGAAACGATACTGTTCGGCCAGACGCTGGCTGCTGCCGAGCAAGTGCCAGCTCAGGGCAGCGAAAGCGTCGTCCAGCGGGGTTTCGGCGGTGATGGCCGGTGCCGGCAGGCTCAGCGAGTAGCTGTTGGCGTCGTACAGGCGATAGCCGCGCTCGGCCTTGCTGATGTCGCACGGCATCAGGGCCAGGGTTTCGGCCAGTTCGGCGGCCAGTTCCAGCAGCGCGGCAGGTTCGCCTTCGCGCAGTTCCAGTTCCAGCTCGCAGATTTCTTCTTTCTGCTTGCCGACCACTACGTGGCCCAGGTCCAGAGCGGCCTCGATGACCACTTTGGTCTTGCCACGGCCCCAGGCGATTTCGGCGCGCTCGCGGACGAAGTCGGTGGTGAAGATCGGCTTCAGGGTTTTCTTGTCCAGCTCGGCGAGGGACTCGGGCCAGCATTCGCCGTCGAGTTTCTTCACGTCGAGTTTGGCTTTGGGCAGGTGCCAGTCGTATTCGTTACGCTCGGACAGACCGGCAACGCTCTGGCCACGGGTCTTGAGGGTCTGGATCACTTCTTCGCCGTCCTTGCGCAGGCGCAGGGCAACCTTGGCCCGGGCCAGGTCACGCTCGGGCGTGTCGAAGTACTGATTCATCAACTCACGGCGTTCCCAGCCACTTTTGTTGCGTTTTTTCAGGAGAGGGTGCTCGCGCAGGGCGGCGAGGGTTTCGCGGCTGACGCGGAGTTTGATTTCGGTTTCTTTCTGCATGGCCGGAAAATCCAGGATCGGGAGCGCAGCCGGGGGAATGTGTGGCTGCCAAGGTCGTGCAGTGTACAGGACTGAACCTTCCTACGCCTTGCGGCGGTTTATTCTCGGCGCCGGATGGTTCTATGATGGACTTCAATCCGGGAGTTGGAGTCAGCGATGCCTTTGCCATCCATGCAAGACCAGTTCGCTGCACTGATCGCCGCGCCGTCGGTCAGTTGCACCCAGCCGAACCTGGATCAATCCAACCGGGCGGTGATCGATCTGCTCGCCGGATGGCTGGGAGATCTGGGCTTCAGTTGCGACATCCAGCAGGTCAGCCCCGGCAAGTTCAACCTGCTCGCCAGTTTCGGCAGCGGTCCCGGCGGGCTGGTGCTGGCCGGGCACAGCGACACGGTGCCGTACGACGATGCGCTGTGGAAAACCGATCCGCTGAAACTCACCGAAGTCGACGGCCGCTGGGTCGGCCTCGGCAGTTGCGACATGAAGGGTTTTTTCGCCCTGATCATCGAGGCCGTGCAGCCGCTGCTCGACCAGCCGTTCAGGCAACCGCTGCTGATTCTCGCCACCTGCGATGAAGAAAGCTCGATGTCCGGCGCCCGGGCGCTGGCCGAGGCCGGGCGTCCAATCGGGCGCGCGGCGGTGATCGGCGAGCCGACCGGGCTCAAGCCGATCCGCATGCACAAGGGCATCATGATGGAGCGCATCGATATCCTCGGGCAGAGCGGCCATTCGTCGGATCCGCGTCTGGGGCACAGCGCTCTCGAGGCGATGCACGATGCCATGGGTGAACTGCGCGGCCTGCGCCTGCTGTGGCAGCGCGAATTCAACAATCCGCAGTTCAGCGTGCCGCAGCCGACCATGAACTTCGGCTGCATCCATGGTGGCGACAACCCCAACCGCATCTGTGGCCAGTGTTCGCTGGAGTTCGATCTGCGGCCGTTGCCGGGAATGGACCCGAAAGTGCTGCGGGCCGAGATCCTGCGCAAGCTCAACCCGGTCGCTGAACGGCATCAGGTGAAGATAGATTACGCGCCGCTGTTCCCCGAAGTGCCGCCGTTCGAGCAGGCAGAAGACGCGGAGCTGGTGCGAATTGCCGAAAAACTCACCGGCCACGCGGCCGAAGCGGTAGCGTTCGGCACCGAAGCGCCTTATCTTCAGCGCCTTGGCTGTGAAACCATTGTGCTCGGCCCTGGTGATATTGCCTGTGCGCATCAGCCGGACGAGTACCTTGAAATGTCACGTTTGCAGCCTACCGTGCATCTATTGCGGCAGTTGATCGAACATTACTGTCTCAAAGCTGTATAAATTGCCGTCCTGCCAACCCGTATTCATGAGGAGAGCGCGCGTGTCGCCAAGCCTGTTCCGACGATAACCATCAGCCCGCTGTGCGTTTTCCGTTTCGCCCCTTTTCCGGCTGCTATTTATTACAGGCCCAGGTTCATGCCCGAATACGTCAATTGGCTTCGCCACGCGTCTCCTTATATCAATGCCCACCGCGACTGCACCTTCGTCGTCATGCTGCCCGGCGACGGCGTGGAGCATCCGAACTTCGGCAACATCGTCCATGACATCGTGCTGCTGCACAGTCTCGGCGTGCGACTGGTGCTGGTCCATGGCTCCCGTCCGCAGATCGAAACCCGCCTCGCCGCCCGTGGCCTGACCCCGCATTACCACCACGGCATGCGCATCACCGATGCCGCAACCCTTGAGTGCGTGATCGACGCGGTCGGCCAGTTGCGCATCGCCATCGAAGCGCGGCTGTCGATGGACATGGCTTCGTCGCCGATGCAGGGCTCGCGCCTGCGGGTAGCCAGTGGCAACCTGGTGACCGCACGGCCGATCGGCGTACTGGAAGGTGTCGACTATCACCACACCGGCGAAGTGCGCCGGGTCGACCGCAAGGGTATCAACCGTCTGCTCGACGAGCGCTCCATCGTGCTGCTCTCGCCGCTGGGTTACTCGCCGACCGGTGAAATCTTCAACCTCGCCTGTGAAGACGTCGCCACCCGCGCCGCCATCGATTTGGGCGCCGACAAACTGCTGCTGTTCGGCGCCGACCTCGGTCTGATCGACGAAAACGGCAAACTGGTGCGCGAGCTGCGTCCGCAACAGGTGCCGGCGCATTTGCAGCGTCTGGGCAGCAACTATCAGGCGGAATTGCTGGATGCCGCCGCCGAAGCCTGCCGTGGCGGTGTGGCGCGCAGCCATATCGTCAGTTATGCCGAGGACGGCGCGCTGCTGACCGAACTGTTCACCCGCGACGGTGGCGGTACGCTGGTGGCCCAGGAGCAGTTCGAACTGGTGCGCGAGGCGGCGATTGAAGACGTCGGCGGTTTGCTTGACCTGATCAGTCCGCTGGAAGAGCAGGGCATTCTGGTGCGTCGTTCCCGCGAAGTGCTGGAGCGTGAGATCGAGCAGTTCAGTGTGGTCGAGCGTGAAGGGATGATCATCGCCTGTGCAGCGCTGTATCAGATTGCCGATTCGGATGCCGGCGAGCTGGCGTGCCTGGCGGTGAATCCTGAATACCGCCATGGCGGTCGTGGCGACGAATTGCTCGAGCGCATCGAGACCCGTGCCCGGGCGCAGGGTTTGAAGACTCTGTTCGTCCTCACCACCCGCACTGCCCACTGGTTCCGCGAGCGCGGTTTCGAGCCGAGCAGCGTCGAGCGCCTGCCGGCGGCTCGGGCTTCTCTGTACAACTATCAGCGCAATTCGAAGATTTTCGAAAAGTCTCTGTGATGAGCGATTGCCCCCACACGACAGGTGGGGGCAAATCCTTTACTCCGCGACAAACTTCGCACTGACATAAGGCGAGTAGTCAGGCAAAACGCTTTCGACCTTGCCCTGTTCCTTCAAAAATTTCGCCGTCTCACCAATCGCCTTCGCCGTGCCGCCATCCAGCAGCGCCGCACTCTGTTGTGCCTTGGCGTCCGGGAATGCCGAACCCGCGAGCAGTTCCGGGACATCCACGGCGTTGGCACCGGTCAGTTTGGCGATTTTCTGCACCGGTACCGAGTCGGCGGTCCAGCTGTCTTTATGGGCGGCATAGTCGGCGAACGAGTCCAGGGTCACCTTGGCGAACCTGGCCACGACCTCAGGATGTTTCTCGGCAAAGTCCTTGCGTGCCACCCAGACTTCGAAGGTCGGTGCGCCCCACTGGCCGACCTGGGCGGCATCGGTCAGGGTCTTGCCGGTCTTGCGGATTTCGCCCAGCGCCGGCGACCAGACGAAGGCGCCATCAATGTCGCCGCGCTTCCACGCAGCCGCGATTTCTGCGGGTTGCAGGTTCACCACTTTGACTTTCGAGGTGTCCAGGCCCCAGTGCTTGAGTGCGCCGAGCAGGCTGTAGTGGGAGGTGGAGACGAACGGGGTGGCGATGGTCTTGCCGATCAGGTCTTCGGGCTTGTTGATACCACTGCCGTTGCGCACCACCAACGCTTCGGCGGCATTGATCTGCGCCGAGACGATGAAGGCAACGATCGGCAGATTGCGTGAGGCGGCGGCTGCCAGCGGACTGGAGCCGAGGTTGCCGATCTGCACATCGCCGGAAGCGATGGCTGTCACTACTTCCGGGCCGCTATTGAAACGGCGCCAGTCGATTTTTTCGCCTATGGTCTGCTCGTAAACGCCGTCGGCCTGGGGGACTTTGCTTGGATCGATGCCGGTCTGATAGCCGACAGTGAGACTGGAAGCATGGACAGAAAAAGAAATCAGAGCTGACACACAAACTGTAACAAATTGACTGGATAGTGCCCGTTTGGCCATGATGGCGTCGCCTTTTCGATAGGGTTTGACGAATCGGGGTTTCGCCAAAGCTAAACGATCTAAAAAAAGGCCAATAAATACCATTTAGGAATGAGCTTAGTCGCCGATACACTGTATCCCGGCACAGTTGGCCACTATTTCGTCATATTCCTGAATGTTATGAAAAAGGATGAATAAATTCTTTTTGGGTTTATCTGGAAATCTTTACCCTGCAGGGACCAAATAACTGCGATTAGACCTTGGTCGTAGACACACAAGGTTACGATTGACTTGTCAGTCACGGTCTGGTGCTAATCGCGCATCTTAGGATCCAGGGGCGTCAGACTCCGGACCAGGAACACAAGAATTAGAAACGAGAGGAGCGATACATGAACAAGTCCACCTTGGCCCTGGCCGTGGCCGTAGGGGTTATTGCGCAGCAGGCAGGCGCAGCCGGTTTCATCGAAGACA
The DNA here is from genome assembly GCF_017491585.1 of Pseudomonas sp. 58(2021). Lineage (NCBI taxonomy): Bacteria > Pseudomonadati > Pseudomonadota > Gammaproteobacteria > Pseudomonadales > Pseudomonadaceae > Pseudomonas > Pseudomonas sp. 58(2021). The sequence continues at coordinate 353,049 of NZ_JAFGYZ010000001.1, read as the reverse complement.
GCAAGGCCACATTGGGGCTGCGTAACTTCTACATCAACACCGACAACCGCGACAGCGCTGCCAAAACTGCCTCTGGCGTGCAGAGCAAGAACGAAGAGTGGGGCCAAGGCTTCGATCTGCGTTTCATCTCCGGTTACACCCAAGGCACCGTAGGCTTCGGTATCGACGCCATCGGCCTGCTGGGCGTGCGTCTGGATTCGGGCGGTGGTACCAACGGTGCAACCTCGACGTCCTACGGTGGCACTGTGTTCCCGAGCAAGTCCAACGGCGAAGCTGTTGATAACTTCTCGAGCCTGGGCCTGACCGCCAAGGCCAAGATCTCCCAGACCGAACTGAAGCTGGGTACGCTGCAGCCGAAGAACCCGGTTATCGTGACCAACGACGGTCGTCTGCTGCCACAAACCTGGCAGGGCGGTCAGATCACTTCCGGCGAGATCAAGGACCTGTCCCTGGTCGCAGGTCAAATCGAAGCTGTGAAAGGTCGTAACTCCAGCAACAACGAGAACCTGTCCATTGGCGGTGCGAACGCTCGCGTAGCCAACAGCAACAAGTTCTACTACGCCGGTGGTGACTACAAGATCACCAAGGACCTGACTGCCCAGTACTACTACGGCAACCTGGAAGACTTCTACAAGCAACACTTCCTGGGTCTGGTTCACAACTGGGCAATCGGCCCGGGCGTGCTGAAGTCTGACTTCCGTTACTTCCACAGCAGCGACGATGGCGCCAACCACAACACCGCGGCCTACTTTGGCAACGGTAACTATGTCGGCAACGTCAGCGGCAAAGGCCCGATCGACAACAACCTGTACAGCGGCCTGTTCCTGTACACCGTTGAAGGTCACACCTTCGGTGGCGGCTATCAGGTTTCCAACGGCAGCTCCGACTTCCCTTGGCTGAACCAGGGCGACGGTTCGTCGAACTACACCATCACCGACATGCAGATCCAGAAGTTCGGTCGTGCCGGCGAGAAAACCTGGCAAGCTCGCTACTCGTATGACTTCGCCAAAGTCGGCCTGCCAGGCCTGACTGCCGGTATGGTCTACCTGCGTGGCAGCGACATCGACACCGTGGGTTCCAACCGTCGTGAGAACGGCAATGGCAACTCCGAGTGGGAACGCGACCTGACCATCGGTTACGTGATTCCGGAAGGCCCAGCCAAGAACCTGGGTTTCATGTGGAAAAACGCTACCTGGCGCAACGACATTCCTGGTCAGCGTGACCAGGACGAAAACCGCCTGATCGTCAGCTACTCGATCCCGCTGCTGTAATAGCGCGCTCCTGCACTGATGTAAAAAGCCCGAAGTAAAAAAGCCCCGTCCGGCATCGCGCCGGACGGGGCTTTTGCGTTTTCGGGTCCGGCCCACCCCCGTAGACCTTTCCCGACATTTCCCTCTTTACAGCAACTCAAGGCCTTCTCGAACCTCGGGGCCGATGTTCGACGCGTTCCCGGCAAGCGTCCAGTGAACAGAAGTTTAATATTCTTAAAAGATATAAATATCTAGTTATATATTCTTTTTCAGAAGATGAAATCCCGAGCTACAGTTGAGGTCTCCCACCACTCATCAGGAGCAGCACCATGAGCCTCAGACTTGGCGATATCGCCCCCGATTTCGAACAGGATTCCAGCGCCGGCAAGATTCGTTTCCACGAATGGCTGGGCGATAGCTGGGGCGTGTTGTTTTCCCACCCGGCAGACTTCACCCCGGTCTGCACCACCGAGCTGGGCTTCACTGCCAAGCTCAAGGACGAATTCACCAAGCGTGGCGTGAAAGCCATCGCACTGTCGGTCGACCCGGTGGACTCGCACCACAAGTGGATCGAGGACATCAACGAAACCCAGAACACCATCGTCAACTTTCCGATCCTGGCCGATGCCGATCGCAAGGTCTCGGATCTCTATGACCTGATCCACCCGAACGCCAGCGACACCCTGACCGTGCGCTCGCTGTTCGTGATCGATCCGAACAAGAAGATCCGCCTGACCATCACTTACCCGGCGAGCACCGGGCGCAACTTCCACGAGATCCTGCGGGTGATCGATTCGCTGCAGCTCACCGACAACTACAAGGTGGCCACCCCGGCCAACTGGCAGGACGGTGAAGAGGTGGTGATCGTGCCGTCGCTCAAGGACGAAGACGAAATCAAGCAGCGCTTTCCGAAGGGCTATCGCGCGGTGAAACCGTACCTGCGCCTCACCCCACAACCGAACAAGTGAATCAATAAATTTAGCGGTGTAGTCACCACCGCTTTCGCGAGCAAGCCCGCTCCCACATTCTGGAATGCGTTCCCCTGTGGGAGCGGGCTTGTTCCGGGCGGCGTTCCGACGAAGGCGTCGGCTTGAGCGACACAGAATTCAGAACCACGATGCAGGGAATTTCAGGCCGTTTCGACGGCCTTTTTTTTCGTCTGGAAAAACCTCAATTCAATATCTCTTAATAGCATAACCAAATGAATAAATATGATTTATGGATATATGAATCAGCTGGTAAGGTCACTCACATCGAAGCGAGATCGCAACCCGCGAATCGCCTGTAACGCGCAAGGAATCGTCTGAATGCTGGTCGTCTCACTCGGTGGCAGTCCCAGTCAACGTTCTCGCTCCGGGGTGTTGCTGGAGCGCTCGCAACGCTGGCTGCAGCAGCAAGGGGTGGAAGTGGTGAGTTATCAGGTACGGGACTTCCCGGCCGAAGACCTGCTCCACGCCCGCTTCGACAGCCCGAAGGTGCTCGACCTGCTGCAACAGATTGAAAATGCCGATGGCCTGCTGATCGCCACACCGGTCTACAAGGCGTCGTTCTCCGGCGCCCTGAAGACCTTGCTGGATCTGCTGCCCGAGCGTGCGCTGAACCACAAGATTGTCCTGCCGATGGCCACCGGCGGCAGCATCGCCCACATGCTGGTGGTCGATTACGCCCTCAAGCCTGTGCTGTCGGCGTTGAAGGCCCAGGAAATGCTGCAAGGGATTTTTGCCGAGGACAGCCAGATCGCCTATGGCGAAGGCAGTGCCCAGGCGCAGTTGGCGCCGGCTCTGGAGCAGCGACTGCATGAAGCGCTGGACCAGTTTGTCAGCGCCATGGCCCGCCGGCCGAAGCCGCTGGATCCGGGGCTGTTGAACGAACGTTTGTTGAGTGCTCGCTGGAGCATTTGAGCCACACCGAAACTTGAAGTACTCACCTTACTCAGCCGCCAACGGCCAAGCAGGTGCAGCCAAAACCCAACAGCAAAAAGGAGAGCGCTATGCGCACTGTATTTTTGCGTCGTGGTCTGGTCGCTCTGTTTGCTGCGGCTGTGTCCTTCGGCGCCATCACTCAAGCTCAGGCCGAGACGCTAAGAATCGGTTATCAGAAATACGGCACGCTGGTGCTGCTCAAAGCCAAAGGCACGCTGGAGAAACGCCTCGCCGCCCAAGGCGTCGACGTGCAATGGACTGAATTCCCCGGCGGCCCGCAACTGCTGGAAGGCCTGAACGTCGGCTCGATCGACTTCGGTGTCACCGGCGAAACTCCGCCAGTCTTCGCCCAGGCAGCCGGTGCCGATCTGCTCTACGTGGCCTATGAGCCGCCAGCGCCGAACAGCGAAGCGATCCTCGTGCCGAAAGATTCGCCGATCAAATCGGTGGCGGATCTCAAGGGCAAGAAAGTCGCCCTGAACAAAGGCTCCAACGTCCACTACCTGCTGGTGCGTGCACTGGAAGACGCCGGCCTCAAGTACACCGACATTCAAACCGTATTCCTGCCGCCGGCCGATGCCCGCGCCGCGTTCGAACGTGGCAGCGTCGACGCCTGGGTCATCTGGGACCCGTACCAGGCCGCCGCCGAGAAGCAGCTGCAAGCGCACACCCTGCGTGACGGCAAAGGCATCGTCGACAACCATCAGTTCTACCTGGCGACCAAACCCTACGCACAGAAAAATCCCGAGGTGATCAAGACCCTCGTGGAAGAAGTGCGCGCCGTGGGCGAGTGGTCCAAGGCCAACCCGCAAGACGTGACTCAACAGGTGTCGCCGCTGCTCGGCCTGCCGGCAGATATCACCCTGACCTCGGTGAAACGCCAGGGCTACGGCGCGCTGTTCCTGACCCCGGAAGTGGTCGCCGCACAACAGAAAATCGCCGACACCTTCTACCAGCTCAAGCTGATTCCCAAGCCGTTGAGCATCAAGGACGTGATCTGGACCCCACCGGCCGCTGTGGCCCAAAGCTCGGTCACCCAAGCCCAGTAAATCGAATCCCCAAGGAGACCACTCCATGAGCCTCAACATCTTCTGGTTCCTGCCTACCCACGGTGACGGCCATTACCTTGGCACCGCCGAAGGCGCCCGCGCCGTCGACCACGGCTATCTGCAACAGGTCGCGCAAGCGGCGGATCGACTGGGTTTTGGCGGCGTGCTGATTCCCACCGGCCGCTCCTGCGAGGACTCGTGGCTGGTGGCGGCATCGTTGATCCCGGTGACCCAGCGTCTGAAATTCCTTGTCGCCCTGCGCCCCGTGATCATTTCCCCGACGGTGGCGGCGCGTCAGGCCGCGACGCTGGATCGACTGTCCGGCGGTCGTGCGCTGTTCAACCTGGTGACCGGTGGCGATCCGGAAGAATTGGCCGGCGACGGTCTGTTCCTCGATCACGAAGCGCGCTATCAGGCCTCGGTGGAATTCACCCGGATCTGGCGCCGCGTGCTGGAAGGCGAAACCGTGGATTACGACGGCGAGCACATCAGCGTGAGGGGTGCCAAATTGCTCTATCCGCCGATCCAGCAACCGCGTCCACCGCTGTACTTCGGTGGTTCATCGGAAGCGGCGCAGGATCTGGCCGCCGAACAAGTGGAAATGGTCCTGACCTGGGGCGAGCCGCCCGCAGCCGTAGCCGAGAAGATCGAACAGGTTCGCGCCAAAGCGGCCAAGCTTGGGCGCACCGTGCGCTTCGGCATCCGTCTGCACGTGATCGTGCGGGAAACCAACGCCGAGGCCTGGCAGGCGGCGGATCGCCTGATCTCGCATCTGGACGACGACACCATCAAGCGCGCCCAGGCTTCGCTGGCGCGGTTCGATTCGGTCGGCCAGCAGCGCATGGCCGCGCTGCACGGTGGCAGCCGTGACAATCTCGAAGTCAGCCCGAATCTGTGGGCCGGCGTCGGTCTGGTGCGCGGCGGTGCCGGCACGGCACTGGTCGGCGACGGCCCGACCGTGGCGGCGCGGGTGAAGGAATACGCGGCGTTGGGCATCGATACCTTTATCTTTTCCGGTTATCCACACCTCGAAGAGTCGTATCGCGTCGCCGAGTTGCTGTTCCCGCACCTCGACGTCGAGCGTCCGGAACTGCCGAAAAGCGCCGGTTACGTCAGCCCGTTCGGCGAGATGGTGGCCAACGACATTCTTCCCAAAGCCGCGTCCCAGAGCTGAGGCGCCGCCATGAAGAAATTTATCCACAGCCTCGCGCCCTGGGCGTTGCCGGTGTTGCTGCTGGCGGTGTGGCAGTTGTCGGTGTCGGCGGGCTGGCTGTCGACGCGGATTCTGCCGGCGCCGGTGGCGGTAATCGAAGCCGGCGTGAGTCTGGTGCGCAGCGGTGAAATCTGGACGCACCTGGCGATCAGCGGCTGGCGCGCCGCGCTGGGCTTCACCATCGGTGGCAGCATCGGTCTGGTGCTGGGTTTCATCACCGGCCTGTCGAAGTGGGGCGAACGCCTGCTCGACAGCTCGGTGCAGATGATCCGCAACGTGCCACACCTGGCGCTGATTCCGCTGGTGATTCTGTGGTTCGGCATCGATGAGTCGGCGAAGATTTTTCTGGTGGCGCTCGGGACGCTGTTCCCGATCTACCTCAACACGTACCACGGCATCCGCAACGTCGATCCGGCGCTGGTGGAGATGGCGCGCAGTTATGGCCTGTCCGGCTTCAGCCTGTTCTGGCAGGTGATTCTGCCGGGCGCGTTGCCTTCGATTCTGGTCGGCGTGCGCTTCGCACTGGGCTTCATGTGGCTGACGCTGATCGTGGCGGAAACCATCTCCGCCAGCTCCGGCATCGGTTATCTGGCGATGAACGCCCGTGAGTTCTTGCAAACCGACGTGGTGGTGCTGGCGATTCTGCTCTACGCAGTGCTCGGCAAACTGGCCGACCTTGCGGCCCGTGGCCTTGAACGTGTGTGGCTGCGCTGGCATCCGGCGTATCAAGTGGCGAAAGGAGGTGCGGCATGACCGCTCAACAACCTCCACGTCTGCTGCGCGGAATTCCGCTGGCGCTGCGCAACCTGCAAAAAACCTTCGGTTCGCGGCAGGTGCTGCGTGACATCGACCTGCACATTCCGGCGGGGCAATTCGTCGCCGTGGTCGGGCGCAGTGGCTGCGGCAAAAGTACGTTGCTGCGTCTGCTCGCCGGCCTCGATCAACCCACCGGCGGTGATCTGCTCGCCGGGGCTGCACCGCTCAGCGATGCGCGGGATGACACCCGGTTGATGTTCCAGGAAGCGCGACTGCTGCCGTGGAAAAAGATCATCGACAACGTCGGTCTCGGCCTCAAGGGCAACTGGCGTGCGCAAGCCTTGCAGGCACTGGATGCAGTCGGCCTCGCCGATCGCGCCCATGAATGGCCGGCGGCACTGTCCGGCGGTCAGAAGCAGCGCGTGGCGCTGGCCCGGGCGCTGATTCATCAACCGCGTCTGTTGCTGCTCGACGAGCCGCTGGGTGCGCTGGATGCGCTGACCCGGATCGAGATGCAGCAACTGATCGAACGTCTCTGGCAACAGCATGGTTTCACCGTGTTGCTGGTGACCCACGACGTCAGCGAAGCGGTGGCGATTGCCGACCGGGTGATTCTGATCGAGGACGGCGAAGTCGGCCTCGACCTGCAAGTGGACCTGCCGCGTCCTCGGGTGCGTGGCTCCCATCGCCTGGCGGCGCTGGAAACCGAAGTGCTCAATCGTGTGTTGTCCCTGCCCGGCGAGCCGCCGGCGCCGGAACCCGTTTCACCCTTGCCTACGCAACTGCGTTGGGCTCAATAACTCAAGCAAACGACAGGAATCAATACCATGACTATCAAAGCCATCAACGTACGCAACCAGTTCAAAGGCGCGATCAAGGAGATCGTTCTCGGCGACGTGCTGTCGGAAATCGACGTGCAGACCGCTTCCGGCATTGTCACGTCGGTGATCACCACCCGTTCGGTCAAGGAGCTGGAACTGGAGGTCGGCAGCGAAGTGATCGCCTTCGTGAAATCCACCGAGGTGTCCATCGCCAAGTTGTAAGGGCGTGGGACAAAAACAACCCCGAAGGGTGTGAGCCCTTCGGGGTTTTTTGTGCCTGACTGGAAATCGGCGGTGCGGCCTTCGCGAGCAAGCCCGCTCCCACAGGGGATGGTATTCCAAATGTGGGAGCGGGCTTGCTCGCGAAGAGGCCGATCAGGACGCTAGAGAATTCTCTTGGGCAGATAGGGCGGCAGATACAGCCCGAGATAGGCATCGAACACGCGCATGCCTTCCTCGGCCATGCGCGGGGTGATCTGCCCGTGCTGCTGCACCGAGCGGGCGTAGACGCGGTCGCCCAGCTCCATTGCCAGCGCGAAAACGTCCACGTCATCCGGCAGCCTCGGCAGTTCGAAGTGATGATCGAACAGCTTGTGCATCAGGTCGCCCAGTTCAAGGTCGTGCTGGCGGTCGGCCTGGGTGACTTCGGTAAGGCCGTGCTGCGCGAGGATGAGTTGGCGGGCGGCGGCGTCTTCATCGTAGATCTCCAGCATCCGTTGCTCGACCAGGCGGGACAGGTCGCGCCAGTCACGCAGGGCCTCGTGATCGATCGGTGCTTGCAGGCAGGCGCGGAAGGCGGCGTGAACATCCGCCGTCAGGCCTTCAAGCAGCGCCGGGACACTGGCGAAGAAATGGTAGACCGAGGAGGGCGGAATCTGCGCGCGCTCGGCCACGCTGTAGATCGACAGGCTCGCCACGCCCTCGGCGGCCAGCAGCGTGCGCGCGGCGTCGAGTATCGAATCGATCCGCGCCTGACTGCGGGCACGGGGTTTGCGGACGGGGGCGGGACGCGTCATGAAAGTCTCCTGCGGGGCAGCGGGCATTGTACGCAGAGCTTGAATGTCTGCCACAGAGGCCAATAAAAAAACGCCGCGGGCTGAGAAGCCAACGGCGTTTTCCTTTGCTGCAGTCCGCTTAAACGGTGTGCAGGTACCAGTTGTACTCGAGGTCGGAGATGGAGTGTTCGAACTCCTCCAGCTCGCTCTCTTTGCAGGCGACGAAGATATCGATGTATTTCGGATCGATGTACTTGGCCATCACCTCGCTGTCGTCCAGCTCGCGCAGGGCATCGCGCAAGTTGTTCGGCAGGCTCTGCTCGTTCTGCTCGTAGCTGTTGCCTTCGGTGGGGGCCGGTGGCTCGATCTTGTTGGTCAGGCCGTGATGCACGCCCGCCAGCACCGAAGCCATCAGCAGGTACGGGTTGGCGTCGGCGCCGGCCACGCGGTGCTCCAGGCGGACCGCGTCGGCGGAGCCGGTCGGTACGCGCAGGGCCACGGTGCGGTTGTCCAGACCCCAGCTCGGCGAGTTCGGCACGTAGAACTGCGCGCCGAAACGACGGTAGGAGTTGACGTTGGGGCAGAGGAAAGCCATCTGCGCGGGCAGGGTCTCGAGCACACCGCCGATCGCGTGACGCAGCGCGGCGTTCTGCTCGGGATCCTCGCTGGCAAAAATGTTTTTGCCTTCTTTGTCGAGAACCGAGATGTGGACGTGCAGACCGTTGCCTGCCTGACCCGGGTACGGCTTGGCCATGAAAGTGGTGTCCATTTCATGGTCGTAAGCGATGTTCTTGATCAGACGCTTGAGCAGGACCGCGTAATCGCACGCCTTGATCGGGTCGGCGACGTGGTGCAGGTTCACTTCGAACTGCGCCGGGGCACTTTCCTTGACGATGGCGTCGGCCGGGATGCCTTGCTCTTTGGCGCCTTCCAGAATGTCCTGGAGGCAGTCGACGTATTCGTCGAGGTCGTCGATCAGGTAGACCTGGGTCGAATGCGGGCGTTTGCCGGAGATCGGCGAGCGTGGCGGCTGAGGGCGGCCGTTCACGTTTTCCTGGTCGATCAGGTAGAACTCGAGTTCGAACGCGGCGCAGATGGTCAGGCCAAGCTCGTCAAACTTTGCAACAACTTGACGGAGCACTTCGCGCGGATCGGCGAAGAAAGGGTCGCCTTCGAGTTCGTGCATGGTCATCAACAGTTGCGCGGTCGGGCGCTTCTGCCATGGCTCGTTGCACAGGGTATCGGGGATTGGATAGCAGATACGGTCGGCGTCGCCGATGTCCAGGCCCAGGCCGGTGCTTTCCACCGTCGAACCATTGATATCCAGAGCAAATAGAGAGGCCGGCAGGTTGATGCCTTTCTCGTAAACCTTGTGGAGGCTGGTGCGTTCGATGCGCTTGCCGCGCACCACACCATTCATATCCGCAATCAGAAGGTCAACGTACAGAACCTCAGGATGTTCCTTAAGGAACGCGTTCGCTTCGTTAAGCTGAACGGCACGCGGGGGTACCGACATGATGCAACACCTTTGTTGTTAAAAATATCAATCATTGATCTTTTCTGGTTTCAGTCAACCCGAACGGCCTGCCGAAGTCAAGCGAGGCCTTTTTTGCCCCGAAAAAGCGCCGAGAGGGCATTTACGGGGCACTTTGGGGCATTTTTTTTTCCGTGAAAGACGTGCCACCCGCAGGCTTGAGCAGGCCGTGTTGTATTTTTTACGGGGGTGTTGTGTAAAAAAATGAACAAGGCTAAGCTCGGGTCAAACCCATAACAGCAATAATACCGGGGTGCTTCATGTCTCGCCTGCCGTTAATCGGCGTCACCGACTGCTCCGTGCAGTGCGGTCTGCATGCTTATCACATCAGTGGCGACACGTCCGTCCGCAGCGCAGCCGACAGCCAGGCTCGCATTCTGCCAGCGATCTCTTTGTCCATGGCGGATCAGGCGCCGGCGTCCGATATTCTGGACGCAGGCAAGGGCATCCTCTTCAGCGGTTCTGCTTTCAATATAGATCTCTTTCCTGCTCCCGGCCTGCACCGCGCCCGTCGCCGTGCCCGTGATTGCGCACACCCGGGATGTGCACAGGAAATGCAACGCCAGCGTAAAGGGCAGGTAAGCTCCTCCTTCATTGTCGATGCGCGGTGCCAGGCGTAAGCCGGCACTGCGCACAAACAAGCCCCCTTTAACGCGACGCCCCGTGCGTCAAACCTGCCTGACATGCGTCAGGAGACTCAGCCCAGAGGCATTTATGAGCAACAACCTCGACCAGCTCACCGATTGGTTGAAAGACCACAAGATCACAGAAGTCGAATGCATGATCGGCGACTTGACCGGCATCACCCGGGGCAAGATTTCGCCGACCAACAAGTTCATCGCCGAAAAAGGCATGCGCCTGCCAGAGAGCGTTCTGTTGCAGACCGTGACCGGCGACTACGTCGAAGACGACATCTATTACGAACTGCTCGACCCGGCCGACATCGACATGATCTGCCGCCCCGACCAGAACGCCGTGTACCTGGTGCCTTGGGCCGTCGAACCGACTGCCCAGGTGATCCACGACACCTACGACAAGCAAGGGAACCCGATCGAGCTGTCGCCGCGCAACGTGCTCAAGAAAGTCCTGAAACTCTATGCCGACAAGGGCTGGCAGCCGATCGTGGCGCCGGAAATGGAGTTCTACCTGACCAAGCGCAGCGACGACCCCGACTATCCATTGCAGCCACCAGTCGGCCGTTCCGGGCGCCCGGAAATCGGTCGCCAGTCATTCTCCATCGAAGCGGCGAACGAGTTCGACCCGCTGTTCGAAGACGTCTACGACTGGTGCGAATTGCAGGAGCTGGACCTCGACACGCTGATCCACGAGGACGGCACTGCGCAGATGGAAATCAACTTCCGTCACGGCGACGCCCTGTCCCTGGCCGACCAGATTCTGGTGTTCAAGCGCACCATGCGTGAGGCCGCCCTCAAGCACAACGTCGCCGCGACCTTCATGGCCAAGCCAATGACCGGCGAGCCGGGCAGCGCGATGCACCTGCACCAGAGCATCATCGACATCGAGACCGGCAAGAACGTGTTCTCCAATGACGATGGCACCATGAGTCAGTTGTTCCTGCACCACATCGGTGGCCTGCAGAAACTGATCCCGGAACTGCTGCCGCTGTTCGCGCCGAACGTCAACTCGTTCCGCCGCTTCCTGCCGGACACCTCGGCACCGGTGAACGTGGAGTGGGGCGAAGAGAACCGCACCGTGGGTCTGCGCGTACCGGATGCCGGACCGCAGAACCGCCGCGTGGAAAACCGCCTGCCGGGCGCCGACGCCAACCCGTACCTGGCGATTGCCGCGAGCCTGCTCTGCGGCTACATCGGCATGGTCGAGGGGATCAACCCGAGCGCGCCGGTGGTGGGCCGTGGCTACGAGCGCCGCAACCTGCGCCTGCCGCTGACCATCGAAGACGCGCTGGAGCGTATGGAAAACAGCGCAACCATCGAGAAATACCTGGGCAAGACCTTCATCACCGGCTACGTCGCGGTCAAGCGGGCCGAGCATGAAAACTTCAAGCGCGTGATCAGTTCCTGGGAGCGTGAGTACCTGCTCTTCGCCGTCTGATACGCCGGGCGCGGTGGCCAGCCGCCGCGCCTTCACCGATAACAAGGAGAATTGGCATGACCAGCAACAACCCGCAAACCCGTGAGTGGCAAGCCCTCAGCAGCGAGCACCACCTGGCCCCGTTCAGCGACTTCAAGCAGCTGAAAGAAAAGGGTCCACGGATCATCACCAACGCCAAGGGCGTGTACCTGTGGGACAGCGAGGGCAACAAGATCCTCGATGGCATGGCGGGTCTGTGGTGTGTGGCGATCGGTTATGGGCGCGATGAGCTGGCCGATGCGGCCGCCAAGCAAATGCGCGAACTGCCTTATTACAACCTGTTCTTCCAGACCGCCCACCCGCCGGCGCTGGAACTGGCCAAGGCCATCGCCGACGTGGCGCCGGAAGGCATGAACCACGTGTTCTTCACCGGTTCCGGCTCCGAAGGCAACGACACCATGCTGCGCATGGTTCGCCACTACTGGGCGATCAAGGGCCAGCCGAACAAGAAGGTCATCATCAGCCGCAAGAACGGCTACCACGGTTCCACCGTGGCCGGTGCGAGCCTCGGCGGCATGACTTATATGCACGAACAGGGCGACCTGCCGATTCCGGGCATCGTCCACATCGCCCAGCCGTACTGGTTCGCCGAAGGCGGCGACATGACCCCGGAAGAATTCGGGATCTGGGCGGCCAATCAACTGGAAGAGAAGATTCTGGAAGTCGGCGTGGACAACGTCGGGGCCTTCATTGCCGAGCCGATCCAGGGCGCCGGCGGCGTGATCATTCCGCCAGACACCTACTGGCCGCGCATCAAGGAAATCCTCGCCAAGTACGACATCCTGTTCGTGGCCGATGAAGTGATCTGCGGTTTCGGCCGTACCGGCGAATGGTTCGGCAGCGATTTCTACGACCTCAAGCCGCACATGATGACCATCGCCAAAGGCCTGACGTCCGGTTACATCCCGATGGGTGGCCTGATCGTGCGTGACGAAGTGGTGGCGGTGCTCAACGAGGGCGGCGATTTCAACCACGGTTTCACCTACTCCGGTCACCCGGTGGCAGCGGCGGTGGGTCTGGAAAACATCCGGATTCTGCGCGAAGAGAAAATCATCGAGCGCGTCCACGAAGAAACGGCACCGTATTTGCAGAAACGTCTGCGCGAGCTGAACGATCACCCGTTGGTGGGGGAAGTGCGCGGAGTCGGTCTGCTGGGGGCCATCGAGCTGGTGCAGGACAAGGCCACTCGCAAGCGTTACGAAGGCAAGGGTGTGGGCATGATCTGCCGCCAGTTCTGCTTCGACAACGGACTGATCATGCGCGCCGTGGGCGACACCATGATCATTGCGCCGCCGCTGGTGATCAGCAAGGCGGAGATCGATGAACTGGTGACCAAGGCACGCAAATGCCTGGACCTGACCCTCAGTGCATTGCAGGGCTAAGTGCTAGGCTCTGAGCGATGGAGCTGTTGCGCTGTCGCTCGGAGCAGTTGCAAAGGCTGGTCTTTTCTTGAAAGACCGCCTCGTATCTTGCCAGACTAGCCGCGGTTCCAGTTGTCCGGGTTCGGCCGCTGAACAAAGTGGTTCAAAAAAGAAAAATTTGGAGCATGACGCATGAAGGCATTAGGTAAAAAGCTTGCTGGCAAGACTCTTCTGGCCCTGTCCGTCGCGGGCATGATGGCGGGCGCGGTTCACGCGGACGACAAAGTGCTGCACGTCTACAACTGGTCTGACTACATCGCTCCGGACACCATCGCGAACTTCGAGAAAGAGTCGGGGATCAAGGTGGTCTACGACGTATTCGACTCCAACGAAACCCTGGAAGCCAAGCTGCTGGCGGGCAAGTCCGGCTACGACGTGGTCGTGCCGTCCAACAACTTCCTGGCCAAGCAGATCAAGGCCGGTGTGTACCAGGAACTGGATCGCTCCAAGCTGCCTAACTGGAAGAACCTCAACCAGGACCTGCTCAAGGCCGTATCGGTCAGCGACCCGGACAACAAGCACGCCTTCCCGTACATGTGGGGTTCGATCGGCATCGGCTACAACCCGGAGAAGGTCAAGGCTGCGCTGGGCGTCGACAAGATCGATTCCTGGGACGTACTGCTGAAGCCGGAAAACATCGCCAAGCTCAAGGGCTGCGGCGTGAGCTTCCTCGATTCGCCGACCGAAATGCTCCCGGTCGCGCTGCACTACCTGGGCCTGCCAACCGACTCCCAGAAGAAAGAAGACATCAAGAAAGCCGAGGATCTGTTCCTCAAGATTCGTCCTTCGATCACCTACTTCCACTCGTCCAAGTACATCTCGGACCTGGCCAACGGCAACATCTGCGTAGCGGTCGGCTACTCGGGTGACGTGCAGCAGGCCAAGTCCCGTGCCGCCGAGGCCGGTGACAAGGTGAAAGTCAGCTACGCCATTCCGAAGGAAGGCGCTGGCAGCTTCTTCGACATGGTCGCCATCCCCAAGGATGCCGAAAACGTTGAAGGCGCCTACAAGTTCATGACCTTCCTGCAGAAGCCTGAAGTCATGGCCAGCATCACCAACGCCGTACGTTTCCCGAACGGTAACGCTGCTGCAACAGCGCTGGTAGAGAAAGACATCACCAGTGATCCAGGCATCTACCCGCCAGCCGACGTGCAGGCCAAGCTGTATGCCATCGCCGATCTGCCGGCGGCGACCCAGCGTGAAATGACGCGCAGCTGGACCAAGATCAAATCCGGCAAATAAGCCGGTTTGAAGCCGCAACCGCTGGCCGTCGCCTTCACCAGGGCGGCCAGCGGTGCAATTAAATGACAGAAAGTTTTGCTGGAACGGTTTTTCGAAGGTAAGTTGCGCGCCGGTTTTGTTGCCGGGCAACCGTGACTGTCATGCAGCGCGGGGCAACTTGGGCCCAACTCAATCAGAGGACCTCCACTTGCCTATTTTTTCTTCTTTGCGCAATGCCCTGCTGGCCGCTGCCGGCCTGACGTTCGTTGTCGGTGCCCAAGCTGCCGGTACTGTGCATATTTATAACTGGTCGGATTACATCGGCGAGACCACCCTGGCCGATTTCCAGAAAGAAACCGGGATCAAACCGGTCTACGACGTGTTCGATTCCAACGAAACCCTGGAAGGCAAACTGCTTGCCGGGCGTACCGGTTACGATGTGGTCGTGCCGTCGAACCACTTCCTCGGCAAGCAGATCAAGGCGGGCGCGTTCCAGAAGCTCGACAAGGCGCAGCTGACGAACTACGCCAATCTCGACCCGGTGCTGCTCAAGCGCCTGGAACAGAACGACCCGGGCAACCAGTACGCCGTTCCGTACCTGTGGGGCACCAACGGCATCGGCTACAACGTCGATAAAGTGAAAGCCGTGCTCGGTGTCGACAAGATCGACTCCTGGAGCGTGCTGTTCGAACCCGAGAACATCAAGAAGCTGCACAGCTGCGGCGTGGCGTTCCTCGATTCGGCCGATGAAATGATGCCGACCGTGCTTAACTACATGGGCTTGAACGCCAACAGCACCAATCCCAAGGATTACGAGAAAGCCACGGCCAAATTACTGGCGGTGCGTCCGTACGTGACCTACTTCCACTCCTCGAAATACATCGGTGATCTGGCCAACGGCGACATCTGTGTGGCCATCGGGTTCTCCGGCGATATCTTCCAGGCCAAGCACCGTGCCGAAGAAGCCAGGAAAGGCGTCAACATCGCCTACGCCATCCCGAAAGAGGGCGGCGCGCTCTGGTTCGACATGCTGGCGATTCCGAAGGATTCGGCCAACGTCAAAGAGGCCCACGCCTTCATCAACTATTTGCTGAAACCTGAGGTGATTGCCCAGGTCAGTGATTACGTCGGTTACGCCAACCCCAACCCGGGTTCGGACAAGCTGATGGAGCAGTCCATTCGCACCGACGAAGCGGTTTATCCACCGCAGGCCGTCCTCGACAAGACCTATGTGTCCATCGAGTTGCCACCGAATATTCAGCGTTTGATGACCCGTAGCTGGACCAAGGTCAAGTCGGGTAAATAACGCGCAAATCATCCTGGGTTCGTCTTGCGTGGGCGAACTGCACTCTTTTTTCTGGGAGTTTCGTAAATGGCAGTTGCCTCCGGCGCCTATAAGAAAGCCCTCGAGGGCGACCAGACACCGAAACAGGTGCTGGTTAAAATCGACCGGGTCACGAAGAAGTTCGACGAGACGGTTGCCGTGGACGATGTGTCCCTGGAAATCAAGAAGGGCGAGATCTTCGCCCTGCTCGGCGGTTCGGGATCGGGCAAATCCACTCTGCTGCGGATGCTGGCAGGGTTCGAACGGCCCACGGAGGGGCGCATTTTCCTCGACGGCGTCGACATCACCGACATGCCGCCGTACGAGCGACCGATCAACATGATGTTCCAGTCGTATGCCCTGTTCCCGCACATGACCGTGGCGCAGAACATCGCGTTCGGCCTCAAGCAGGACAAGATCCCGGCAGCCGAGATCGACGCCCGTGTGGCCGAGATGCTCAAACTGGTACAGATGAGCCAGTACGCCAAGCGCAAGCCGCACCAGTTGTCCGGCGGTCAGCGTCAGCGTGTGGCACTCGCCCGTTCCCTGGCCAAGCGTCCGAAGCTGCTGCTGCTCGACGAGCCGATGGGCGCACTGGACAAGAAACTGCGTTCGCAGATGCAGCTGGAGCTGGTGGAAATCATCGAGCGCGTCGGCGTGACCTGCGTGATGGTGACCCACGACCAGGAAGAGGCCATGACGATGGCCGAGCGCATCGCGATCATGCATCTGGGCTGGATCGCCCAGATCGGCAGCCCGATCGACATCTACGAAACCCCGACCAGCCGTCTGGTCTGCGAATTCATCGGCAACGTGAACATCTTCGAAGGCGAAGTGATCGACGACGCCGAAGGCCACGCGACCATCACCTGCAAGGACCTCGACCGGCAGATCTACGTCGGCCACGGCATCAGCACCTCGGTGCAGGACAAGTCCGTGACCTACGCGATCCGTCCGGAAAAACTGCTGGTCACCGCCGAAATGCCGACCTGCGAATACAACTGGTCGAGCGGCAAGGTGCACGACATCGCTTACCTCGGCGGGCACTCGGTGTTCTACGTCGAACTGCCGAGCGGCAAACTGGTGCAGTCCTTCGTGGCCAACGCCGAACGCCGTGGCGCACGTCCGACCTGGGGCGATCAGGTCTACGTGTGGTGGGAAGACGACAGCGGCGTGGTACTTCGCTCATGAACATGCGCAAATTCAAACGCCGGCTCAATCGAATAATTCCCGGTGGCCGTCAGCTGGTCATCGGGGTTCCGTTCATCTGGCTGTTCCTGTTCTTCATGCTGCCGTTCTTCATCGTCCTGAAGATCAGCTTCGCCGAAGCGGACGTGGCCATCCCGCCGTACACCGAGATCTACACCTACGCCGAGCAGAAGCTGCAACTGCTGCTGAACCTGGGCAACTACGCGATGCTCGGCGACGACGAACTGTACATTTCGGCGTACCTCGGTTCGCTGAAAATGGCGTTCTTCAGCACGCTGCTGTGCCTGCTGATCGGCTACCCGATGGCCTACGCCATCGCCAGTGCCCGCAAGGAAGTGCAGACGGTGCTGGTGCTGCTGATCATGATGCCGACCTGGACCGCGATCCTGATCCGCGTCTATGCGTGGATGGGCATCCTCAGCAACAACGGCCTGCTCAACGGTTTCCTGATGAGCATGGGCTTGATCGACGAACCGCTGCAGATCCTCAACACCAACCTGGCGGTGTACATCGGCGTCGTCTATTCGTACCTGCCGTTCATGATCCTGCCGCTGTACGCCAACCTGGTGAAGCACGACACCAGCCTGCTGGAGGCCGCGTCCGACCTGGGTTCGAGCACCTTCAACAGCTTCTGGAAAATCACTGTTCCGCTGTCCAAGAACGGCATCATCGCCGGCTGCATGCTGGTGTTCATCCCGGTGGTGGGCGAGTTCGTGATTCCGGAACTGCTCGGCGGTCCGGAAACCCTGATGATCGGTAAAGTGCTCTGGCAAGAGTTCTTCAACAACCGTGACTGGCCGGTGGCGTCCGCCCTGGCGGTGGTGATGCTGGCGATCCTGATCGTGCCGATCATCCTGTTCAACCGCAGTCAGGCCAAGGAAATGGAGGGTAAAGAATGAAGCGCTTCCGTTTCTCCAGCCTGATGCTGGTGCTCGGCCTGTTGTTCATCTACCTGCCGATGCTGATCCTGGTGATCTACTCGTTCAACGCCTCGAAACTGGTGACGGTGTGGGGCGGCTGGTCGATCAAGTGGTACGTCGGCCTGCTCGACAACACCCAACTGATGGGCTCGGTGGTGCGTTCGCTGGAAATCGCCTGCTACACCGCCGTCGCGGCGGTGGCGCTGGGTACGCTGGCGGCGTTCGTCCTGACCCGCATCACCCGGTTCAAGGGCCGCACGCTGTTCGGTGGCCTGGTCACCGCGCCGCTGGTGATGCCCGAGGTGATTACCGGTCTGTCGCTGTTGCTGCTGTTTGTGGCGATGGCGCAGATGATCGGCTGGCCGCAGGAGCGTGGCATCGTCACCATCTGGATCGCCCACACGACGTTCTGTGCGGCGTATGTGGCGGTGGTGGTGTCGGCGCGTCTGCGTGAGCTGGACCTGTCGATCGAAGAAGCGGCGATGGATCTGGGTGCGCGGCCGTGGAAGGTGTTCTTCCTGATCACCATCCCGATGATCGCGCCGTCGCTGGCGGCGGGCGGCATGATGTCGTTCGCCCTGTCGCTGGACGACCTAGTGCTGGCCAGCTTCGTCTCCGGCCCGGGTTCGACGACCCTGCCGATGGAAGTGTTCTCGGCGGTGCGTCTGGGCGTGAAGCCCGAGATCAATGCCGTGGCCAGCCTGATTCTGCTGGCGGTGTCGCTGGTGACCTTCATGGTCTGGTTCTTCAGCCGCCGTGCCGAAGAAGCGCGCCGCAAGGCAATCCAGCAAGCCATCGAAGAAAGCGCTGCCGATTCGTGGAAGCAACCGGACGTGCGCCGGGCGCCGACGCCGGAAGTGGCTTAAGCCAGCGGGGTTGATCACAACTGTGTGATCAGCCCCATTCCCACAGTGTTTTGTGGTGATCAGGAAGTCCACGGAGAACTGCGGATGACCTCGACGAAGTTCATCGGCTTGAACCCCGGCGCCTGATCTTTCAGCACATCGGTTTTTACATTGCCGAACGTGGTCTGCGGACGATGGCGCAAGCCATCGGCGAACGCGCAGATGATGCACTCCTTGAAGCCTTCGCCCCGTGGATGCGCATGCACCACCGCCTCACGCTGCACCGTGGTGAACGCCGCGTAGTCCATGCCCAGCACATCCATCTCGACACCCGCCGTCACCAGCGCCACGGTCGGACGCAGATGCTTCGGTACGCCCGGCGTGGTGTGCAGGGCGATCGACAGCCAGACTTGTTCGATGTCGTCATCGCTCAGCCCGTAAGGTTTGAGAAACGCCGCCGCGGCGTTGGCGCCATCGACTTCGAAACGCTCGTCATCGCTGCGGTGACCCTCGACCAGACCCAGATCGTGGAACATCGCGCCGACGTACAGCAGCTCCGGATCGTAGGCCAGTTGACGGCGCTCGCCGCTCAAGGCACCGAACAGAAACACACGGCGCGAGTGGTGGTAAAGCAGGTCGGATTCGATGTCGCGAATGTACTCGGTTGTGGCCCGGGCAAGGGCGCTGTCGGGGATCCGGATACCGGCGATGGTCGTGGTCATGTTGAGCTTCCTCGTCGAAAACGCCGTCACGGCGCTGATGGGGGAAAGTCTGTTCCCGGAGGTAAAACCGGACAATCGATCCATGGCTGCGATCCTTGCCATTGCACCTGCAAATCGTGCCAGCTCGCTTCTGCTGCGCGGATTGGCTAGGGTTGGCGCTGATCCGCCATTCCCCCGGAGCCTTCATTGCCATGAACAAAACCGTCGCCATCGTGGTGTTCCCCGGCGTGCAGGCGCTGGACGTCAGCGGGCCGATGGACGTGTTCGCCGAGGCCAACCGCTTCCTGGCGCCGGAGGATCATTACCGGCTCGAAGTGATCGGCGTCGAGCGCGGGCCGATGCCGTGTTCCAACGGGCTGACCCTGAGTGCGCATCGGCATTACAGCGAAGCGTCGCAGGCTTATGACTTGCTGCTGGTGGCGGGCGGGCCGCAGTTACCGTTCCTGGATTTCGGCGAGGCGTTCGATGTCTGGCTGCGCGAGGCCTGTGGACGGGCGCGGCGGTTCGGCTCGATCTGCAACGGTGCGTTCATGCTCGCCCGTGCCGGGTTGCTGGAGGGGCGCACGGTCACCACTCACTGGAATGACGCCGAGGCGCTGGCGCAGCTGTGCCCGTCGAGCCGGGTCGAGGCCGATCGGCTGTACGTCGAGGATGGCCAGCTCTACACCTCGGCGGGGGTGACGGCGGGGATCGATCTGTCGTTGTACCTGCTGGCGCGTGATTACGGGGCCGAGGTGGCGCTGAGTGTGGCCAAGCGGCTGGTGGTGTTCACCCAGCGCTCGGGCGGGCAGTCGCAGTTCAGTCCGTTCCTCACGCCCCACGCCGAACCGACGTCGGCGGTGGCGATGGTGCAGCTGTATGTGCTGGCCAATCTCACCGGCGACCTGACCATCGCCGACCTGGCGAAGGCGGCGAATATGAGTGCGCGGAATTTCTCCCGGGTGTTTGCTCGCGAAGCGAAAGTCACCCCGGCGGAATTCGTCGAACGGGCGCGAGTGGATGCGGCGCGGGTGATGCTCGAAAGCACCACGGCGCCGCTGAAGACCGTCGCGTATCAATGCGGGTTTCGCGATGCGCAACATATGCGCAGCGTGTTCAGCCGGCGGTTGGGGGTGACGGCGCAGCAGTTTCGGCTGAATTTTGCGGCGATGGTTTGAGCGGCGCTTATGGCGCCGCTCGCGCCGGCAACAGCTTCAAGGTACTGCGCGTATTCGCCGTCACCTCTTCATCACTGAAATGCGCCTGCACATACAGCCCGTCCACATAGGCTTCCGCCTGATCGTCGTAGTGGCTGTCGAACGGCACGCCGCTCTGGCCGACCGGGTTGATGGTCAGGCTGTGAGCGGGATCTGCGAAGTCCACCAGCCGCCGCGTCGACGGCCCGTAGGTCACCGGCCATGGCGCCGGGCCGATCTTCGCCGAGAGGTTGTTCGGCACTTCATGGGAGCCCGGTGCGGCGAACGGACCGACGTTGAAAATGCGATCCAGCGGTTTCTGCTGGCCCAGCGGATGACCATGGGTCAGGGTGTGGGCCTTGCCCCATTGCCAGCCGGAAGCATCGTCGCCGAGGGTCTGCTTCAGGTGCGCCATGCTCGCCTGCCACGCGGTGCGCACGGTGTCGGCACGGGTCTCTTTGCCTGGGGTGTTGCGGTTGTCCCACCACGGTGAGTCGGCGTTGGCTGCCAGTCGCGGCAACGCTGCATCGAGCACGCGGGTCGACAGCAGGGTCTCGAACATGTCGTTGCCCAGCTCATCGCGCATCGCCGCGTCGGCCAGGTCGTAGAGGAACTGGTTGAACACCGTCGCACTGACCGAGTCCAGCGGATAGTCGCCTTGCCACTGCGCCAGTTGCTCGACCAGTTTCAGCTGCGCCGGATCGGTCACCACTTCACGCAACACCGACAGCAACGGCGCCAGCACGCGCGGGCCATAACCGGTGGTGGTGCCCAGTTGCAGCTTCTGGTTGGCGTCGTTGTCCCACTTCACATTCTTGTCGGCGAGCTGGCGGTTGAGTTGCTGGCCACGGTCGGCGAGGTTGTAGTAACCGGGAATCTCCATGCCGGTCGGCGACACGGGCTGGAAGTTGGCCGAGACGATATAACCCCGCGTCGGGTTCTCCTCCTGTGGGTTGGCACTGAACGGGAAGTAGCCGTCCTTGTCCGCCTGATTGCCGCTGCCATCGAGGATGAACTCGGGTTTGACCCCGGCCGGGCGCTTGGGCAGCAGCGCCGAGGCCCACCAGGCGATATCGCCCTTGGCATTGGCGTAGACGATGTTCAATCCCGGTGCCTGCACCTTGGCCGCTGCGGCGCGGGCCTTGGCCAGGGTGTCGGCGCGGTTGAGCTGGTAGAAACCTTCAAGGATCGGGTTCGGCGTTTCGAGGAACGCCCACCACATGGCAATCGGGGTTTTTCCGGCGGCTGTACCGAGGGCATCGTTGACGATCGGCCCGTGGGGCGACCGGCGCAGGGTGAGGGTCACCGGCGCCTGGCCTTTCACGGCGATCTGCTGCTCGGTGCTGACCATGTCGGTCCACTGGCCGTGGTACCAGACCTGATTCGGATTGTCCGGATTGACCTTCTCGGCGATCAGGTCCAGGTCATCGTTCTGGAACATGGTCAGGCTCCAGCCGAAATCCAGGTTGTGCCCCAGAAACGCAAACGGCACCAGCGCCTGATGATGACCGTAAAGCTCAAAACCCGGCGCCGACAACTGCGCTTCGTACCACACCGACGGCACCGAAAAACGGATGTGCGGGTCACCGGCCAACAATGCCTTGCCGCCCTTGCTGCGACTGCCGGCGATCACCCAGGCGTTGCTGCCTTCGAACTGCGGCAGGCCGTTGTCGATCAGCGCTTGTTCACTGAGGCGGGCGAGGGCGTTCAAATCCTTCCAGTCTTCGGCAGCCAGTGGCGGTGTGGTGCTGGCGTGGCCCTTGGCGAGCGCACCCTTGGGTTGCCAGTCGAGATCAAACACATTGAGGTAATCGGCCCCCAGTTGATCGCGCACATAGGTCAGCAGCGGTTCGGTGCGAAACGCGGCGGCAAAGCTGTAGGCCATGTAGCCGGCGACACTGATGCTGTCTTCGGCGGTGAACGGCCGCTTGGGGATGCCCAGCACGTCGAACTCGACCGGGGCGGCGTGCGAGTCCTGATATTGATTGATCCCGTCCAGATAGGCTTGCAGGGCCTTCCACGCCGGTGACTGTTTGTCGAGGCCGGCCACGTAACTGGCGGCGCGTTCACGAATGCGCAGGCTGCGAAACAGTTTGTCGGTGTCGAGCAGTTTCGGTCCGAGCACTTCGGCCAGTTCGCCCCGGGCCAGACGGCGCATGGATTCCATCTGGAACAGCCGATCCTGGGCGTGCACATAACCGAGTGCGCGATAGAGGTCGGTTTCGTTTTCGGCACGGATGTGCGGCACGCCGCGTTCGTCGTAACGCACGGTCACCGAGCCTTGCAGGTTGCGCAACTCCACCTGGCCCTGACGCGTCGGTTGCTTGCTGTATACGTACCAGCCGGCGGCGGCGAGCAGTGCAACGATGAGCAAGGCAAGAACGGTGAAGACGCGTTTCATGGTGACTCCTTGTGCATTCGGGGTTGCCGCCCGTGCGGGCTGCAAACAATTAGCACACGCCTCGTGTGCTGCGCATCGCCGTCCTTGAAATGTCCGGAATGCCTTACTTCGTGTGCGTCGGCCACGGACAGTAGCAACCGACCGCCAGCGTATGGGTCGCATTGACCGGACGATCATCACTCAACGCTTGCAGGATCGGTTCGATAAAGCTGTTGCTGGAGTTGCACGTCAGGCCTTCGCTGTAGGGGCCGAAGTACGCCAGTCGGCCGCTGCGATCCCAGATCGCCACGGCCGGGCTCGCGGGAATCTGTTCGGAGCCGGGCAGCACCGCGATGGTCTTGAGGTTGCTGAGGGTGGCGGGCAACTGGCCGTGGCTGCCGGCCTTCTGCACCGCGAAGAACTCGACGCCCTTGGGGCCGAACTGTTCGACCATCTCGGTCAGGTGCTGCTGATTGCCGACGTTGCACGGGCAGGCCGGGTCCCAGAAGTGCACCAGGCGGATATTGCCGGGGCCGGCGAGGTCGTCGGGCAGACGCAGCGGATCGCCGGAAAACACCGCGGTATGTTCGCTGAAGGCCCGCAGATAGCGGCCCTGAAACCAGTCGTACGCGGCCCACAGCACGCCGGCACACACGATGGCGAGCAGGCTGGCAAACAGTGCGGTGCGGTAGGGCGAACGCATGGCTTTGGATCCTCAAGAGCGCGCTAGCTTGCCATGCTTGCTCCTACAGATGAATATCGCAGGCCGATAAAGTCCGTTTAACGTATTGGAATTGCCCATGTCTGCTGCCTTCGATCCCGATCATCTGCGTGCGAGCCTCAAGCCTCTGGCCGAGTGGCAGCCGTTGTCCGAGGAGGCGAAGGCGTATCAGCGGTTCTACAAGACCGACTTTCCGGAGCGCGATGTCTGGCGCGGCATGGGCCGGTTCGACATCGATGGCTATGAGCTCGTAAGCCATTGCTGGTGGCCGGCGCAAACGGCCAGGGCCACGCTGTTTCTGGTGCACGGGTTTTATGACCACACCGGTCTTTACCGGCATGTGATCGAATGGGCGCTGGATATGGGATTTGCGGTGATTGCCTGCGATTTGCCGGGGCATGGTCTGTCGAGCGGGCCGCGTGCGAGCATCCGCGATTTCTCGGAATATCAGGATGCGCTGCAAGGCCTGTTCGCCGAGGCGCGCTCGATTGCGTTGCCGCAGCCGTGGCACTTGTGCGGGCAAAGCACCGGTGGGGCGATCATTGTCGATCACGTGCTCAATCATGGTGAAAACAGCCCGGCCCAGGGGCAGCTGATTCTGTTGGCGCCGTTGGTGCGTCCGCGTGCCTGGGGTTGGTCGCAGTTCAGTTATTACCTGTTGCGCCCCTTCGTCAGGGGCATCGCCCGGCGTTTCAGCGCGAACTCCAACGACCCGGACTTCCTGCCGTTCCTGCAGGCCGATCCGTTGCAGCCAAAACGCTTGCCGACCGCGTGGGTCGGGGCGTTGTCGCGCTGGATCAAACGGGTGGAATACGCGAAGAAGAGCCCGCGCCGGCCGCTGATCGTTCAGGGCCAGGCAGACATGACCGTGGACTGGCAGCACAACCTGCAAGTATTGAAGTGGAAATTCGACCGGCCGCAGATTCTGCTGCTGGCCGAGGCGCGGCATCACCTGGCCAATGAGACGGCGGAAATGCGCGAGGAGTATTTCGAGTTCTTGAGCAAGCGGATCAAGGGCCGCAACCCCTAGTGATCCTGATGGCCCTTTCGCGAGCAAGCCCGCTCCCACATTTAACCGTATTCATCCAGCATCAACTCGGTCGAATGTGGGAGCGGGCTTGCTCGCGAAGGCGGTCTGTCAGGCCGTAAAGTTTACTGGCTGAGGTTCGAGGTGCTTTGCCCCACGGCCAGCCCGGCGCGGATCGCTGCCAGCGCGGCCTGATAGTAGGCCTTGCCTTCGGTGGATTCGGCAAAGGTCGCGAACTCTTCCAGCTCTTCATCCGACAGGTCGCGATAGACGTACAGCAGCGTGTTGTTCAGATCGGCACCGATCTGATCCATCAGGCGCTGACGTTGACCGTTCAACATGCCCTGGGCCTGACCGCCACCGAGCAGGCCGGGAATCATCGAGCTCAAACTGTCCGCCGCCACGCCGGCAATCGCCAGGCTGACTTCGGCACCGGCTTCACGGGCGGGCAGGGCCTGGGCGAGGTGGCCGATGATCAGCAGGCGGCTGTCGCTGGCCGGCATCTTCGGCAGGCCCTTGGCGTTTTTCGCCAATTGATCGCGACGGGTCGCCAACAGTTCGGCGGCGACGATCTTCTTGCCCAGCGGTGACTGAAAGAACGACAGGGCCGGCTGCGGATCGGCGAGGTTCTTGCGCAGTTGCGCTTCGGCGCGCCGGTCCACGGCCTGGGGCGCGAAGCGCTGATTGCTGTTGTTCACCAACGCCTGAAACACCGCCGGCGGCAGGCTGCTCTGGTAACGCTGTTGCGCGGCAGTCAGGGCGTCATTGAAATGCGCGCGTTGTTCCGGCCAGCCGGCGACCTTGTACAACTGGTCGTGGCCGTCTGCCCAGGCGGGCAAAACGCAGAACATCAACAGTGAAAAAAGCAAACGGCGCATAGGGACTCCTGTCGGCAGCGGACTATTCTCCGTGCGGTGCCAGTACTTGTCGAGAATTCGTATCAAGCCGCCGCGTGGCTCTGTCGGAATTCTTGCCGCAGGCATACTATGCGCGCCATGCAAATATCCTCTGAACACCCGCTGCTGTTACGTATCGTCGACGACCTGGCCGAGCGTGGCTGGTCGCAGCAGAACATATTCCTGCCTGCGGATCTGACCCGCGCGCTGGCCGCCGAGTGCCGTAAACGTGAGGCCGAAGGTGAACTGGCACCGGCGGGCGTCGGACGCGGGCCGTTTTCGGAGGTCCGCGAGGGCATTCGCGGCGACCATATCCAATGGATCGATCCCGGTCAGGCCGAGGCCAGCGACCGTTATCTGAACCTGATGGACAGCCTGCGCGAGGCGCTCAATCGCGGACTGTTCCTGGGGCTGGAAGACTTCGAATGCCATTTCGCCCTGTACCCGCCGGGTGCGTTCTATCGCAAGCATGTCGACCGTTTTCGCGACGATGACCGGCGCATGGTCTCGGCGGTGATCTACCTCAATGACGGCTGGCTGCCGGAAGACGGCGGGCAGTTGCGCATGTATCTGGAGAATGATCGCGTCCATGACGTGCAACCAACGGGCGGTTGTCTGGTGGTGTTTCTCTCCGGCGAAGTCCCTCACGAAGTGTTGCCAGCCAACCGTGA
The DNA here is from genome assembly GCF_017491585.1 of Pseudomonas sp. 58(2021). Taxonomy (NCBI): domain Bacteria; kingdom Pseudomonadati; phylum Pseudomonadota; class Gammaproteobacteria; order Pseudomonadales; family Pseudomonadaceae; genus Pseudomonas; species Pseudomonas sp. 58(2021). The sequence continues at coordinate 326,865 of NZ_JAFGYZ010000001.1, read as the reverse complement.
GCGGCTGTCGCTGACAGGCTGGTTCCGCCGCCGTGGCAACGAGCCGTTCTGAGATGCACAGGATTCTGGTCAGTCGCTGCCTGCTGGGCCATCGCGTGCGTTACGACGGTGGGGCCAGCGGGCCGTTCGATCTGCTGGAACAGTGGATTGCCGAAGGGCGCGTAGTGCCGCTGTGCCCGGAAGTCGCCGGTGGTTTGCCGACGCCACGGGCGGCGGCAGAAATTCCGGGCGGGCAGGGCAGCGAAGTGCTGGACGGGCTCGCCTCGGTGATCACCACCGAGGGCGAAGACGTCAGTGCGCAGTTTCTCGACGGTGCGCGGCAGGCGCTGGCGCTGGTGCAAAAGCACGGGATTCGGGTGGCGGTGCTCAAGGCCAACAGTCCGTCGTGCGGCAATCTGCTGACCTATGACGGGACGTTCAGTGGGGTGAAGGTCAGCGGTGAGGGCGTCACCGCCGCGTTGCTCAAGCGTCATGGCGTGCAGGTCTTCAGCGAACTGGAACTGCCCGAAGCCGCACAGGCCCTCAGCTTGCTCGACTAGTCACGATCACTTCAGTTTTCCGCAGCCGGCACACTCAACCACTTCTTCGACAACGCCTCCAATCGCCCATCCGCCTTGATCCGCTGCAAGGCATTCTCCAGGCTCGCGTGAAACGCCGGGTTGCCCTTCTGAAACGGAATCGCCAGATCCACCGGCGGGCCGACTTTCGGCTTTTCTTCCGTCAGCGCCTGCACCAGCACCAGTGGCCGAGGCTGCTCGTCCTTTTTCGCCAGCAATTGCGAATTGACCTGCGTGTAAGGCTCGCTCACGTCGAAACGATCCTTGAGTTCCGGGGTCAGTGCTATGTGGTTGAGCGCGACGTCGTACTTGCCGCTTTCAACGCCCTGGAGCAGATCGGCTTCGTCCGTGACGATGAAGTCGGCGCGTACATCCAGCTCGTTGGCCAGCAGTTGCCCAAGCTCGACCTCGAACCCCGTGAGTGTGTCACCATCCTTGAAATTGAAGGGCGGTGTATTAGCCTCCAGGGCTATGCGCAACTCGCCACGGTCGTTGACGTCATCAATCAGTTCGGCGTGAGCCAGAGGGCTCAGAAGGGGTAGCAGGCAGATCAGGCCAGGCAGAAAACGCATGGTCACTCCTTTGAAATCATTGTCGCGGCCTGTTTTCCAGGCTCGCTTTGCTATGGTTGTCGAGTGCCTTCGACAACGAATGGTCATGAAGTTGTCATGACCGTGCCGATTTTACGGAAAAACTGGAGAAGAAAATGAAAAGCTTTATGTCACGTGCAGCGTTGGCCGGTGTGCTGATGGGTGTTTCGGTACTGGCCAGTGCGGCCACACCGGCACCGAAGGGCGCCGAAGTGTTCATCGTTTCTCCCGAGGACGGAGCCACGGTTCCGCAGACCTTCACGGTCAAGTTCGGTGTAAAGGACATCGCGCTGGCACCGGCCGGTGACGTCACCAAGAATACTGGTCATCACCATCTGCTGATCGATGCCAAGGAAATCGTGCCGGCCGGTTCCGTCGTGCCGACCGACGCCAACCACATGCACTTCGGCAAGGCGCAGACCCAGGCCGAGATCAAACTCGCACCGGGCGAGCACACCTTGCAACTGGAGCTGGGTGACAGCGGCCACATGGCCTTCGATCCGCCGATCGTGTCGAAGAAAATCACCGTCAACGTCAAATGACGTTTCCGCGTGCATGAAAAAGGGAGCCCCGAGGGGCTCCCTTTTTTGTCGCTCAACGCTTGATCAGAACAGCACGCGGCTACGGATGGTGCCGTTGACGTGTTGCAGCTTCTCTTGCGCCAGCTCCGAGTACTCGGCGTCGACGTCGATCACCACGTAACCGACCTTCTCGTTGGTCTGCAGGAACTGACCGGAGATGTTGATGCCGTTTTCGGCGAAGACCTTGTTGATCTCGCTCATCACACCCGGGATGTTCTCGTGGATGTGCAGCAGGCGGTGCTTGCCAGGGTGAGCCGGCAGGGCCACTTCCGGGAAGTTCACGGACGATACCGACGTACCGTTGTCGCTGTACTTGACCAGTTTCTCTGCCACTTCCAGACCGATGTTGGCCTGGGCTTCAGCGGTGGAACCGCCGATGTGCGGGGTCAGGATCACGTTGTCCAGGCCACGCAGCGGGCTTTCGAATTCTTCATCGTTGGAGCGCGGCTCGACCGGGAACACGTCGATGGCGGCGCCGATCAGGTGCTTGTCCTTGATCGCAGCGGCCAGGTGATCCAGCTCGACCACGGTGCCGCGTGCAGCGTTGATCAGGATGCCGCCCTTCTTGATGGCGCGGATTTCCTTCTCGCCGATCATCCACTGGGTCGCAGCGGTTTCCGGGACGTGCAGGGTGACGATGTCCGACATGCCCAGCAGCTCGTGCAGGTTGCCGACCTGGGTCGCGTTGCCCAGGGGCAGCTTGGTCACGGTGTCGTAGAAGAACACCTGCATGCCCAGACCTTCGGCCAGGACCGACAGCTGAGTACCGATCGAGCCATAGCCGACGATGCCCAGTTTCTTGCCACGGATCTCGAAGGAGTTGGCGGCGGACTTGATCCAGCCGCCACGGTGGCAGGAAGCGTTTTTCTCAGGGATGCCGCGCAGCAGCAGGATGGCTTCGGCCAGCACCAGTTCCGCTACGGAACGGGTGTTGGAGTACGGCGCGTTGAACACGGCGATACCGCGCTCGCGGGCGGCACTCAGGTCAACCTGGTTGGTGCCGATGCAGAAACAGCCGACTGCCACCAGCTTCTTCGCGTGATCGAAGATTTCTTCGGTCAGTTGGGTGCGCGAGCGAATGCCGATGAAGTGAGCGTCAGCGATCTTTTCCTTGAGCTGGTCTTCCGGCAGGGAGCCAGTCAGGTATTCGATGCTGGTGTAGCCCGCCGCCTTGAGGACGTCGACAGCCGATTGGTGGACGCCTTCGAGAAGAAGGAACTTGATCTTGCTCTTATCGAGAGAAGTCTTGCTCATCTGCGTAAACCTGTATCCCGGAGAAAAATGGCAGGAAATGGTCAACAGACATTGACCTGGACGACAAGAAAGCCGTCACCGCAGAACCGGCCTTGGGCACTGGCCTGCGGGGTCGGTATGCTAGCATAGCCGCCCCGCTAAACACTCATTCCTGCGACGTGAAGCGTTCTCAGGATGACCATGAATTGTTCGAGAGTTCCGTCGATGACCAATCCTGTCCTGATTGATGAACTGAAGACCCTGGTCGAGCCTGGCAAGGTCCTGACCGATGCCGACTCCCTGAACGCTTACGGCAAGGACTGGACCAAACACTTCGCCCCGGCGCCCAGCGCCATCGTGTTCCCCAAGACCATCGAACAGGTGCAGGTCGTCGTCCGCTGGGCCAACGAACATAAAGTGGCGCTGGTGCCGTCGGGCGGGCGCACCGGGCTTTCCGCCGCGGCCGTGGCCGCCAATGGCGAAGTGGTGGTGTCGTTCGACTACATGAACCAGATTCTCGACATCAACCTCACCGACCGTACCGCTGTGTGCCAGCCGGGCGTGGTCACCGAGCAACTGCAGAATGCTGCCGAAGAACATGACCTGTACTACCCGGTCGACTTCGCTTCGGCTGGTTCGAGTCAGATTGGCGGCAATATCGGCACCAATGCCGGCGGGATCAAGGTCATTCGCTACGGCATGACCCGCAATTGGGTCGCAGGCATGAAAGTGGTGACGGGCAAGGGCGATGTGCTGGAGCTCAACAAAGACCTGATCAAGAACGCCACCGGTTATGACCTGCGACAGCTGTTCATCGGCGCCGAAGGCACCCTCGGTTTCGTGGTCGAAGCCACCATGCGCCTGGATCGTGCGCCGAAAAACCTGACCGCAATGGTCCTCGGCACCGCCGATTTCGATTCGATCATGCCGGTGCTGCACGCCTTCCAGGGCAAACTCGACCTGACCGCGTTCGAATTCTTCTCCGACAAGGCCCTGGCCAAGGTCATGGGCCGTGGCGATGTCCCGGCCCCGTTCGAGACCGATTGCCCGTTCTACGCCTTGCTGGAATTCGAGGCGACCACCGAAGAAGTGGCCAACAGCGCCCTGGAAACCTTCGAGCATTGCGTGGAACAGGGTTGGGTACTGGACGGCGTGATGAGCCAGAGCGAAACCCAGTTGCAGAACCTGTGGAAGTTGCGCGAGTACATCTCCGAAACCATCTCCCACTGGACGCCGTACAAGAACGATATCTCGGTGACCGTCTCGAAAGTTCCGGCATTCCTGCGGGAAATCGACGCGATCGTCGGCGAACACTATCCGGACTTCGAAATCGTTTGGTTCGGTCACATCGGCGACGGCAACCTGCACCTGAACATCCTCAAACCGGACAACCTGAGCAAGGACGAGTTTTTCGCCAAGTGCGCCACCGTCAACAAGTGGGTGTTCGAAACCGTCGAGAAGTACAACGGTTCGATTTCCGCTGAACACGGCGTGGGCATGACCAAGCGCGACTACTTGACCTACAGCCGCTCGCCGGTCGAAATCGAATACATGAAAGCGGTCAAGGCGGTGTTCGATCCGAACGGCATCATGAACCCGGGCAAGATCTTCGCGGTTTGATTGGCAATCCCTGATGAATCAATGAAGGCAGGAGTCGGTAATGAGCTATCAGCACCAGTATGTCGACGGTACGCGGATTCATTTTCCGCTGGGGAAAGTGGTGTGCATCGGCCGTAACTACGCCGAACACGCCAAGGAACTGGACAACCCGGTCCCTACCGAGCCGCTGCTGTTCATCAAGCCGGGCAGTTGCGTGGTGCCGCTGGAAGGCGGTTTCAGCATTCCCACCGAGCGTGGCTCCGTGCATTACGAAGCGGAAATCGCTGTATTGATCGGCAAGCCCCTGTCGACCAAACCGAGTCGTGAAGAAGTGCTGGACGCCATCTCCGGTTTTGCTCCGGCACTGGACCTGACCCTGCGCGACAAGCAGGCCGAACTCAAGTCCAAGGGCCTGCCGTGGGAAGTCGCCAAGTCGTTCGACGGCGCGGCGGTCATTGCACCGTTCGTGGTTGGCAGCACATTCCCTGACCTGACCGACATCGGCATCCGCCTGACCATCAATGGCGAAGTGCGCCAGGACGGCAACAGCAGCGCGATGCTCAACCCGATCGTGCCGATGATCCAGCACATGGCCGGCTGCTTCTCGCTGCAGGCCGGTGACGTGATCCTGACCGGCACGCCGGTGGGCGTGGGGCCGCTGAACGTCGGCGATGACATTGTGCTGGAACTGCCGGGCGCAAGCCGATTCACCAGCAGCGTGCGCTGACTGCAACACTTGAAAAAACTGTGGGAGCAGGCTCGCTCCCACAGTTGTTTTGTGTTGCGGCTCTCAAAGGCATAAGGCAATCCCGCCATTTGCCGTTTTTTTCACATTTTGTCCGGATAATTCCGGTCATCCTGGCGTCTGAGCCGGCCTCCTTGTGCTATTACCCATAGCCTGAATTTTCGGAACGCGTCCTCTGATGTCATCTCAAACTCCGCTCACCCCTGCCCGTCGTTCACGTTTCGCCCTGCGCTGGTATTACTGGCTGTTGCTGGTGGTCGCTGCCGCTTACGGTCTGGCGCATGCCATGCATTGGGATGACCGGGGCCTGCTGTGGGTGCGCGAGCGCTTCGAAACGCCGGCCGAACGCACGGCGAGTATCTGGCTGCCCGACTATCGCGTGGTGATTGATGCCAAGCTGTTGCCGGGCATGGAAAAGGACGAGGCCTCGGACGTCTCCTACGACTCGCAGAGCAAGACCCTGTTTTCGGTGATGGGCAAGAACCCGTTCCTGGTCGAACTGACTTTGCAGGGCGACGTGTTGCGCAAGATGCCGCTGGTGGGCTGGAGCAATCCGGAAGGCGTGACCGTGCTGGGTAACGGCCTGCTGGCTATCGTCGATGAGCGCGAGCACATTCTGTCCATCGTCAAGGTCGACGCCGCGACCCGCGAATTGAAGCGCGACGATTTCCCGAAATACGACCTCGGCCCGTCAAAGGACCAGAACAAGGCCTTCGAAGCGATTGCCTGGGACCCGCGCAATCACCAGTTGTTGCTGGGCGAAGAGCGTCCCCCGGCGTTGTTCATCTGGAAGAGCGACGGCAGCCAGACCCTCTCCGGCGACAAGCAGAAGCTGGCGAACGACGAGCTGGACATCCGCAACCTCTCGGCGCTGGCGGTCGATCCGCGTACCGGCCATACCCTGGTGCTGTCCGCTGATTCACACCTGCTGCTGGAGCTGGACGAGAAGGGCGAACAAGTCAGCTTCATGACCCTGCTCGGCGGTTTCAACGGCCTGAAGAAAACCATTCCCCGCGCCGAGGGCGTGACCATGGACGAGCAGGGCACGCTGTACATGGTCAGTGAGCCGAACCTGTTCTATCGCTTCGAAAAGCAGAAATAACCGGCCTGCCGCCGCAAGGTTGTGGTGCGGGGCAAGTGGCCTTTAAGCTTCGATTCAGACAGGCGTGATATTTCATCCGCCTGTTTTGATCCCGAGCACAACCCGCATGCGTCGACTTGCCCGTCCCAAGCCTCTTCTGATCATCCTTTCGGTGATTGCCCTGATCGTATTGATTGCGATCGGCCAATACCTGCGTCTGTTCGAGCGCGCCTGGTTCAACCTGCAAAGTCACTGGCAGCCCCACAGCATTGAAGCGATCAATCTGGATCAGTATCGAGTGGGCATCGAGGCTCGGGTCATCGAGGGGCTGAACGATGACGTCTCCGCGCTGACCTACGATCCGGTGCGCAAGAGCCTGTTCACCGTCACCAACAAGAATGCCGAGCTGATCGAGCTGTCGCTTGAGGGGCGGATACTGCGCCGTGTCGCGCTGATCGGTTTCGGCGATGCGGAGGCGGTCGAGTTCATCAGTGCCGACACTTACGTGATCACCGACGAGCGCCAGCAGCGTCTGATCAAGATTCATCTGGAGCACGACACCACGTTCCTCGATGCGGCGGACGCCGAGCAGATGACGCTCGGCGTGCACATGAGCGGTAACAAGGGTTTCGAAGGTCTGGCTTACGACTCAGTGGGCAAGCGCCTGTTCGTGGCCAAGGAGCGCGATCCGATGCTGATCTACGAGGTGCACGGTTTTCCGCACTTCAATCCGGAAAAGTCCTACGCGGTACACGTGATCAACAATCCCAAGCGCGATGCCGGAATGTTCGTGCGCGACCTGTCGAGCCTGCAATACGACGAGCGCAGCGGTCATCTGCTGGCACTGTCGGACGAGTCACGGCTGATTCTGGAGCTGGATGTGGACGGGCGCCCGTTGAGCACGATGTCGTTGCGCGGTGGCCGGCAAGGACTGAAGAAAACCGTGCCGCAGGCGGAAGGTATCGCGATGGATGACGACGGAGCGTTGTATCTGGTGAGCGAGCCGAATCTGTTTTATGTCTTCAGAAAGCCAGAGCAGAACTGACATTCTTCTTTGAACCCCTGTGGGAGCGGGCAGGCTCCCACAGGATCTTCAGGCTTACTCGGCCTTCAGGGTTTTCACGCCTTCGCTGGTACCCAGCAACAGCAGATCCGCCGGGCGCGCCGCGAACAAGCCGTTGGTGACCACGCCGACGATCGCATTGATCTGTGCTTCCAGCTCCACCGGGTTGGTGATCTGCAGGTTGTGCACGTCGAGGATGATGTTGCCGTTGTCGGTCAGCACGCCTTCGCGGTAGACCGGGTCGCCGCCCAGTTTCACCAGTTGGCGGGCCACGTGGCTGCGGGCCATCGGGATCACTTCCACCGGCAGCGGGAACGCGCCGAGCACCGGCACCAGTTTGCTGCCGTCGGCGATGCAGATGAAGGTCTTGGCCACGGCCGCGACGATCTTCTCGCGGGTCAGGGCTGCGCCGCCGCCCTTGATCAGGTTCAGGTGCGCGTCGCTTTCGTCGGCGCCGTCGATGTAGAACTCCAGGTCGCTGACCGTGTTCAGCTCATACACCGGAATGCCGTGGCCCTTGAGGCGCGCAGCGGTGGCTTCGGAACTGGCGACGGCGCCATCGAACGCGCCCTTGTGCTGGGCCAGGGCGTCAATGAAACAGTTGGCGGTGGAGCCGGTGCCGACCCCGACGATGCTCTTGTCGTCGAGTTTCGGAAGGATGAAGTCGACGGCGGCCTGGGCCACGGCCTGTTTGAGTTGATCCTGGGTCATGCGGGCTCCGGAAGCGGGCAAGGTAAGAACGGAAAGGCCGGCATTATAGCCTCAAGCCGGGCTAAAACCTCTGGATTCGTGTGGTCGTGCGCCCGAAAGCCGGGTTAGACTCGTTGGCCCTGCCCAACCCGCTCAGTGATGCTTTCCGATGCTCGAACAGTACGTCAAGAAGATCCTCACCTCGCGCGTTTATGACGTTGCCGTAGAAACCCCGCTGCAGAACGCTCGCCAGCTCTCCGAGCGGCTGGGCAACGACATCTGGCTCAAGCGCGAAGACTTGCAGCCGGTGTTCTCGTTCAAGATTCGCGGCGCCTACAACAAGCTGACCCAGTTGAGCGACGCAGAACGCGCTCGCGGCGTGGTCACCGCGTCGGCGGGCAACCATGCGCAGGGTCTGGCCCTGGCGGCGAAAGTGCTGGGCGTGAAGGCGACTATCGTGATGCCCAAGACCACCCCGGAGATCAAGGTCGAAGGCGTGCGTTCCCGTGGCGGCAAAGTGGTGCTGCACGGCGATTCTTTCCCGGAAGCACTGGCCTATTCGCTGAAACTGGTCGATGAAAAAGGCTACGTCTACATCCACCCGTACGACGATCCGCACACCATTGCCGGGCAGGGCACCGTGGCGATGGAAATCCTGCGCCAGCACCCGCAGCCACTGGACGCGATTTTCGTCCCGGTGGGCGGCGGCGGCCTGATCGCCGGTATCGCGGCCTACGTGAAATACCTGCGTCCGGACATCAAGGTCATCGGCGTTGAGCCCGACGACTCCAATTGCCTGCAAGCGGCGATGGCGGCGGGCGAGCGCGTCGTGCTGCCGACCGTGGGCATTTTCGCCGACGGCGTGGCGGTGGCGCAGATCGGCCAGCACACGTTCGATATCTGCAAGGATTACGTCGATGAAGTGATCACCGTCAGCACCGACGAAATCTGCGCGGCGATCAAGGACATCTACGACGATACCCGTTCGATCACCGAGCCTGCCGGTGCACTGGGCGTGGCCGGGATCAAGAAGTATGTCGAGCAGCGCGGCGTCAGCGGCAAGACCTTCGTCGCCATCGACTCCGGGGCCAACGTCAACTTCGATCGTTTGCGCCACGTCGCCGAGCGCGCCGAGTTGGGTGAAGGCCGTGAAGCGATCATCGCCGTGACCATCCCGGAGAAGGCCGGCAGCTTCAAGGCGTTCTGCGAAGCCATCGGCAAGCGCCAGATCACCGAATTCAACTATCGCTACAACAATGGCAGCGAAGCGCACATCTTCGTCGGGGTGCAGACCCACCCGGACAACGACCCGCGCAGTGCACTGCTGGCGAGCCTGACCGAACAGGGTTTCCCGGTACTGGACCTGACCGACAACGAACTGGCCAAGCTGCACATCCGCCACATGGTCGGCGGGCGCGCGGCGCAGGTGGTCGATGAAGTGGTGCTGCGCTTCGAGTTCCCGGAGCGTCCGGGGGCGCTGTTCAACTTCCTCAACAAGCTCGGCGGGCGCTGGAACATCTCGATGTTCCACTACCGCAACCACGGCGCGGCGGACGGTCGTGTGGTCGCCGGTCTGCAGGTGCCTCACGAGGAGCGTCACCTGGTTCCCGCAGCGCTGGCGCAAATCGGCTACCCGTACTGGGACGAAAGCGACAACCCGGCCTATCAGCTGTTTCTTGGCTGAGCGGCTACGCTGATGGGCAGGCCATAAGGAAATTCGACAATGGAAACATTAACTGCCCTGAAAACGGCGCACATGGTCGCCACCGTGGTTTTGCTGGCGAGTGCGTTGGGGCTGGGCGTCTGGGTTTTCCTGGCCCGGCGCAAGGGGGATGCGACGGCGGGCAGCCGCACGTTGCAGCGGCCGCGGGTGTTTGTCTGGCTGCTGATGGGGCTGGCGCTGCTGAGCATGCCGTTTACCGGCTGGTGGATGGTGCATCTGGTGGGCTGGCCGTTGGGGCAGACCTGGATTCTGGCCTCCAGCGTGCTGTACACCGTGTCGGCGCTGGCGTGGTTCTGGCTGCTGGTGCGCTTGAGCCGCTTGCGCAAGACGCCGGGTGGCGTCGGCCGGTTCAGCTTTGCCCTGGCGCTGTTCAGTTTTGTCTGCTTTGTCGCGATTGCCGGATTGATGGGCGCCAAACCGGTTTGAGGCCCGGCGCCCGGTCTCGGCATCAATCGCGCAGCGAGATGACCGACCAGCCACGCTTCTCGGCTTCGGCCCGCAGGTTCGGGTCCGGATCAACGGCCACCGGATTCACCACCTGCTCCAGCAGCGGCAGATCATTCATCGAGTCGCTGTAGAAGTAGCTGTCTTCCAGCGAATGCCCGGTTTCTTCCAGCCAGCGGTTCAGGCGCGTCACCTTGCCTTCGCGAAAGCACGGCACGTCGGTGCTGCGGCCGGTGTAGCGGCCATCCTGCATCTCGCACTCGGTGGCGATCAGGGTTTCAACGCCCAGGCGCACGGCAATCGGTGCGGTGACGAAGCGGTTGGTGGCAGTGATGATCACCAGTTTGTCGCCGGCGTCGCGGTGCTTTTTCAGCAGCTCAAGCGCCTTCGGCAGAACGATCGGCTCGATGCAGTCGCGCATGTAATCGTTGTGCCATTGCTCAAGCACGGCCATCTCGGTGCGGCCGAGGATTTCCAGGCAGAAGTTCAGGTACGCCGCGTTATCCAGTTTGCCCGCCAGGTAATCCTGGTAGAACTCGTCGTTGCGCGCCTTGTAGGCGATCGGGTCGAGGAAGCCGCGTTCACACAGATAGTCGCCCCAGGCGTGATCGCTGTCGCCGCCCAGAAGGGTGTTGTCCAAATCGAATAAAGCCAGGCGCATTGCAGTTACCCGCTGAAAAGTCAGTAAAAAGGCCACAAGAATACGGTCTTTTCACAAGAGTGCACATAAGCTCGGAACCTTCGTTGCCGCCTTCACAAGCTTTGTGGAACAATGCGGCGACATGCGTTTGCGAGGTTGTTGCCGTGATCGACCCCGATGGTTTCCGTCCTAATGTCGGGATCATTCTGACGAATGACGCCGGCCAGGTGCTATGGGCTCGCCGTATCAATCAAGATGCCTGGCAGTTTCCGCAAGGGGGAATCAATCCCGAGGAGACGCCGGAAGACGCCTTGTACCGCGAGTTGAACGAAGAAGTGGGCCTGGAACGCGAAGATGTTGAAATTCTCGCCTGTACCCGGGGCTGGTTGCGCTATCGTTTGCCGCAACGTCTGGTGCGAACCCACAGCCAACCGCTGTGCATCGGCCAGAAGCAGAAGTGGTTTCTCCTGCGCCTGATCTCCAACGAGCAGCGGGTGCGGATGGATTTGACCGGTAAACCGGAGTTCGATGGCTGGCGCTGGGTCAGCTATTGGTATCCGTTGGGCCAGGTGGTGACATTCAAGCGCGAAGTGTATCGCCGCGCTCTCAAAGAGCTTGCCCCGCGCCTTTTAGCGCGCGACTGACGACGGAGTTCGACCCCGAGCCATGCTCAATACGCTGCGCAAGATCGTCCAGGAAGTTAACTCCGCCAAGGATCTCAAGGCGGCGTTGGGGATTATTGTGTTGCGCGTCAAAGAGGCCATGGGCAGCCAGGTCTGCTCGGTCTACTTGCTTGATCCCGAGACCAACCGCTTCGTCCTGATGGCCACCGAGGGCTTGAACAAGCGCTCGATCGGCAAGGTCAGCATGGCACCCAACGAAGGTCTGGTCGGCCTGGTCGGCACGCGTGAAGAACCCCTGAACCTCGAAAACGCCGCGGATCACCCGCGTTACCGCTACTTCGCCGAGACCGGCGAGGAGCGCTACGCCTCGTTCCTCGGAGCCCCGATCATTCACCACCGTCGTGTCGTCGGGGTGTTGGTCATCCAGCAAAAGGAACGCCGCCAGTTCGATGAAGGTGAAGAAGCCTTCCTCGTGACCATGAGCGCGCAGCTCGCCGGCGTGATCGCTCACGCCGAGGCCACCGGGTCGATCCGTGGTCTGGGCCGGCAGGGCAAGGGCATCCAGGAAGCCAAGTTCGTCGGTGTGCCGGGCTCGCCGGGTGCGGCGGTCGGTACCGCAGTGGTCATGCTGCCGCCGGCGGACCTGGACGTGGTGCCGGACAAGACCATCACCGACATCGACGCGGAACTGGCGCTGTTCAAGACCGCCATCGAAGGCGTGCGCGCCGACATGCGCGCGTTGTCGGCCAAGCTGGCGACCCAGCTGCGTCCGGAAGAGCGCGCGCTGTTCGACGTCTACCTGATGATGCTCGACGATGCCTCGCTGGGCAGTGAAATCACCAACGTGATCAAGACCGGCCAATGGGCCCAGGGCGCGCTGCGTCAGGTCGTGACCGATCACGTCAACCGTTTCGATTTGATGGACGACGAATACCTGCGTGAGCGGGCGTCGGACGTCAAGGACCTCGGCCGCCGGCTGCTCGCCTATTTGCAGGAGGAGCGCCAGCAAAACCTGGTCTACCCGGAAAAGACCATTCTGGTCAGCGAAGAACTGACGCCGGCGATGCTCGGCGAGGTGCCGGAAGGCACGCTGGTCGGTCTGGTGTCGGTGCTCGGTTCGGGTAACTCCCACGTCGCGATCCTGGCCCGGGCCATGGGCATCCCGACGGTGATGGGCCTGGTCGACCTCCCGTACGCCAAGGTCGACAACATCGAAATGATCGTCGATGGCACCAAGGGTGAGGTCTACACCAACCCCAGCGAAGTGCTGCGCAAACAATTCACCGAGGTGGTGGAGGAAGAGAAACAACTGGCGCTGGGGCTCGATACCCTGCGTGACCTGCCATGCGTGACCCTCGATGGCCACCGCATGCCGCTGTGGGTCAATACCGGCCTGCTGGCGGACGTGGCGCGGGCGCAGAAGCGTGGCGCCGAAGGCGTTGGCCTGTACCGCACCGAAGTGCCGTTCATGATCAACCAGCGCTTCCCGAGCGAGAAGGAGCAACTGGCGATCTACCGCGAGCAGCTCGCCGCGTTCCACCCGCAACCGGTGACCATGCGCAGCCTGGACATCGGCGGCGACAAGTCGCTGTCGTACTTCCCGATCAAGGAAGACAACCCGTTCCTCGGCTGGCGCGGGATCCGCGTCACCCTCGACCACCCGGAAATCTTCCTGGTGCAGACCCGCGCGATGCTCAAGGCCAGCGAAGGCCTGAACAACCTGCGGATCCTGCTGCCGATGATTTCCGGCATCCACGAGCTCGAAGAGGCGCTGCACCTGATTCACCGGGCCTGGGGCGAAGTGCGCGACGAAGGCACCGACGTGCCGATGCCGCCGGTGGGCGTGATGATCGAAATTCCTGCGGCGGTCTACCAGACCAAGGAACTGGCGCGGATGGTGGACTTCCTGTCGGTCGGCTCTAACGACCTGACCCAGTACCTGCTGGCGGTGGACCGCAACAACCCGCGGGTGGCCGATCTCTACGACTACCTGCACCCGGCAGTCCTGCAAGCCCTGCAGACCGTGGTGCGCGACGCCCATGCCGAAGGCAAGCCGGTGAGTATCTGTGGCGAGATGGCCGGTGATCCGGCGGCTGCGGTGCTGTTGATGGCGATGGGCTTCGACAGCCTGTCGATGAACGCCACCAACCTGCCGAAGGTGAAATGGATGTTGCGCCAGATCAACCTGAGCAAGGCCAAGGATCTGCTGGCGGAACTGATGACCATCGACAATCCGCAAGTTATCCACAGCTCGCTGCAACTGGCGCTGAAGAACCTCGGGTTGGCGAAGATGGTCAGTCCAGCGGCGGCCAAACCTCTCTGAGCACAGGATCGCAGCCTTCGGGCTGCGATCTTCAGAGGTTGATTTCCACTTCCCCCAAGTGCCCGCCATACGGCCCGAAACTGCGCTCGACCATCCGCCGCGTCCCGTCCGCCTGCACGATCAGCGCCGTACTCGCCCGCGTCCCGTAGCTCTGGCTGGCAATAAACACACTCGACAGCAACGACTCGGTCGCCAGCCCCACGCCGGTATCCGGCAGCTCGGCAAACGGTGCCGTCTGCGCATCTCCCAACAACGCCAACAACCGGTCGGGCTGCGGATCATCCAGCACCGCACTCAATGCTGCCTTGGCCTTGAGCAGTTTCGGCCACGGCGTATCCAGCCCCGCGTTTGAAAGCCCGTAGAGGCCCGGTTGCAACATCACCGGTTCCGAAGACCGGGCGTTGAAATGCCACAGCTCGTTGGCATTGCCCAGCAGCAGATTGAACCCGGCATATTCCGGGGAACGGGCGACAACGTCGGATAAGTAGTCGTCAATCGACAGGTTTGCGGTCAGAAACCCCGCCACCAGTTCACCCCGCGAGCGCCTTGCAGGTGGTTGATGAGGATCGCGGATGTTGGTCAGCGCGGCAAAACGGCCGTTGGCGCCGAGGCCGAGCCAGGTGCCGCCGGCCTCCAGGTCCCGGCCTGCATGGACGTTCGGCGACTCGGGCCACTGGGCCAGCGGCAGGCTGGGGCGGGCGTAGAACTCGTCACGGTTGGCCGCGACGATCAGCGGCTGGGCATGCCCCGGCCGCCAGGCGAAAACGATCAGGCACATAAGGTGGTCCTTGTGTGTTTTTTGTCCACTCTACGCAGACATCGTCCGTGCATCCATCGCCAGTGGAGCCGAAGGGTATCCATCCGTTACCATGCCGCTCCGGTTTTGGGGACGTGCCTTGGGAGGCGGTCATGGAATTTCTGCTCTATCTGGCGCTGGGCGCCTGTGCGGGCGTACTGGCCGGGCTGTTCGGGGTGGGCGGCGGGATTATCATCGTCCCGGTGCTGGTGTTCAGTTTCACCTTGCAGGGCTTCGATCCGTCGATCCTGACCCATCTGGCGGTCGGCACGTCCCTGGCGACGATCATCTTCACGTCGGTCAATGCCGTGCGTGAACACCATCGACGCGGTGCGGTGCGCTGGCCGATATTCAAGTGGATGACCGTCGGCATCCTGCTAGGCGCCGGTTTCGGCGCGCTGACCGCCGAAGCGATTTCCGGGCCCAACCTGCAGAAGATCATCGGCGTGTTCGCCCTGGTGATCGCGGCGCAACTGGCGCTGGACGTCAAACCCAAGGCCAGCCGAACGGTGCCCGGCAAGCTTGGTCTGACCATGGCCGGCAGTGTGATCGGCTGGGCCTCGGCGATTTTCGGCATTGGCGGCGGCTCGCTGACCGTGCCGTTCCTGACCTGGCGCAGCGTACCGATGCAGCAGGCCGTGGCGACCTCGTCGGCCTGTGGTCTGCCGATCGCCGTGGCCAGTGCAATAAGTTTCATGATTCTTGGCTGGCATGATCCGTTGCTGCCGGCCCATAGTCTCGGGTTTGTGTATCTGCCGGCGTTGCTGGGCATTGCGCTGACCAGCATGGTATTCGCCCGTCTCGGCGCGCGGCTGGCGCACAAATTGTCGCCGAAGTTGCTGAAACGGCTGTTCGCCGCTTTGCTGTTCTGCGTGGGGCTGAGCTTTTTGTTCTGAGCAGGCCACAATCCTGGCTTAATCCTGAGGTGGCAGCGTCGCCCGGGAATTTTGAAGATTTGAACGCTAACGAGGAGTCGCAATGCTGCCTTACCCGCAGATCGACCCGGTGGCTCTGGCCATCGGTCCGCTGAAAATCCATTGGTACGGCCTGATGTATCTGGTCGGCATCGGCGGTGCGTGGCTGCTGGCGTCGCGCCGGCTTAACCGTTTCGACCCGACCTGGACCAAGGAGAAACTCTCCGACCTGGTGTTCTGGCTGTCGATGGGGGTGATTGTCGGTGGGCGACTGGGCTATGTACTGTTCTACGATCTGAGCGCCTACATCGCCAACCCGACGCTGATTTTCGAGGTGTGGAAGGGCGGCATGTCGTTCCACGGTGGCTTCATCGGCGTGATGCTGGCGGCGTTGTGGTTCGGCAAGCGTAATGGCAAGTCGTTCTTCCAGCTGATGGACTTCGTGGCGCCGATGGTGCCGATCGGCCTGGGCGCCGGGCGTATCGGCAACTTCATCAACGCCGAGCTGTGGGGCAAGGCCACCGACGTGCCGTGGGCCATGGTGTTCCCGCCGTTCAGCGACCCGGCGCAACTGCCGCGTCATCCGTCGCAGCTGTATCAGTTCGCGCTCGAAGGTGTCGCGCTGTTCCTGATCCTCTGGCTGTTCTCGCGCAAGCCGCGGCCGACCATGGCGGTCTCGGGCATGTTCGCGCTGTTCTATGGCATCTTCCGTTTCATCGTCGAATTCGTCCGCGTGCCGGACGCGCAACTGGGCTACCTGGCCTGGAACTGGCTGACCATGGGTCAGGTACTCTGCGTACCGATGATCATCGGCGGGCTGTTCCTGATCTGGCTGGCCTATCGCCGTGCCCCGTCGGCGCCGGTTGCCCCGACAGCTTAAATATTCGACCCCCGGCGCGGTTGGCCGGGGGCAAGGACACAGGTAACTCATGAAGCAATATCTCGATCTGGTGTCGCACGTCATCAACAACGGCACCAAACAGGCCAACCGTACCGGCGTGAACACCATCAGCTTTCCGGGCGCCATGCTGCGCTTCGATCTGCAGGAAGGTTTCCCGGCGATCACCACCCGCAAGATGGCCTTCAAATCGGCCATCGGCGAGATGTGCGGCTTTCTGCGGGGCGTGAACAACGCCGCCGAATTCCGTGCGCTGGGCTGCAAGGTCTGGGATCAGAACGCCAACGAAAACGCCCAGTGGCTGGCCAACCCGTTCCGCCAGGGCGAAGACGACCTCGGCGAGATCTACGGCGTGCAATGGCGCAAATGGCCGGCGTACAAGCAGATCCCGTTGAGCAACACCGCCGCCATCGAGCAAACCCTGAACAACGGCTACAAGCAGATTGCCCAGGGCGAAGAAGACGGCCAGGCCTATGTGGTGCTGTACAAAGCCATCGATCAGGTGCGCCAGTGCGTCGACACGATCATCAAGGACCCGGGCAGCCGCCGCATCCTGTTCCACGGCTGGAACTGCGCCCAGCTCGATGAAATGGCCCTGCCGCCGTGCCATCTGCTGTACCAGTTCCACCCGAATGTCGAGACCAAGGAAATTTCCCTGACCCTCTACATCCGCTCCAACGACCTGGGCCTGGGCACGCCGTTCAACCTCACCGAAGGCGCTGCGCTGCTGAGCCTGATCGGTCGCCTGACCGGCTACACGCCGCGCTGGTTCACCTATTTCATCGGTGATGCCCACGTCTACGAAAACCACCTCGACATGCTCAACGAACAGCTCAAGCGCGAGCCGTTCGCCATGCCGAAGCTGAAGATTTCGGACCGCGTGCCGGAGTTTGCCAAGACGGGCGTGTACCAGCCGGAATGGCTGGAGTTGGTGGAGCCGAGCGACTTCTCGCTGGAAGGCTACGAGCACCATGCGCCGATGACCGCGCCGATGGCGGTCTGAAGCACGAGTGACCAAATATTGAGGGAGCCAAATGGCTCCCTCAATTGTTTCTGCCGTTCTTAATGACCGTGGCTACGGCCTACATGCGAATGCTCGACCTCCGCCGCCACAACCCCGCCACTGACTTCCAGCCGCTGCAGGATCCCGCACTGATCCGCCTCCGGCCCTTCGCCACAGCGCTGGCGCAGGTCGAGCAGTTGCGTCTGCAATGCCAGTAACCCGTCGATCCGCGCCTTGACGTGCTGGATGTGCTCGTCAATCAGCGCATTCACGCTTTCGCACTGATCCTGCGGGCTGTCGCGCAAGGCGAGCAGGCTGCGGATTTCTTCGAGGGTCATGTCGAGGGTGCGGCAGTTGCGGATGAAGGTCAGGCGTTCGGCGTGGGCCTGGGTGTAGACGCGGTAGTTGCCGTCACTGCGGGCCGGCTCCGGCAGCAGGTTTTCGCGTTCGTAGTAGCGGATGGTTTCCACGGCGCAATCGGTCTGTTTCGCCAGTTCTCCGATTTTCATGACGGCAATCTCCAAAAGGGTGCTTGACCCTATAGTGGCTACAGGGTCTTTACTTGGCAACAGGCACCTTCATGGACGCGACCAATGAGCGATTCCCAGCACACCCACAAATCCCACGCGGGACACGACCACAGCCACAAATTGCAGCCTGTGCATAAACACGACCACGGCGCTGATTCCTGCTGTGCGTCAAAAGCCGCGGCACCGTCGCTGATTCAACTGAGCGAGGCGAAAAGCGCCGACGCCCGGCTGAGCAGTTTCCGCATCGAGGCGATGGATTGCCCGACGGAGCAGACGCTGATCCAGAACAAGCTCGGCAAACTGGCCGGGATCCAGCAACTGGAATTCAACCTGATCAACCGCGTGCTCGGCGTGACCCACAATCTGCCGGACACCGCGCCGATCATCGACGCGATCAAGTCCCTCGGCATGCAGGCCGAGCCGCTGGAAGCAGGTGTCGAAGCGCCAATGCCTGCGCCGGTGAAAAAACACTGGTGGCCGCTGGCGCTGTCTGGCGTCGGCGCACTCGCTGCCGAAGTGATCCACTTCACCAGCGCTGCCCCGACCTGGGTGGTGGCGATCATCGCGCTGATCTCGATCCTCAGTGGCGGCCTCACCACCTACAAGAAGGGCTGGATCGCCCTGAAGAACCGCAACCTCAACATCAACGCGCTGATGAGCATCGCCGTGACCGGCGCCGTGTTGATCGGCCAATGGCCGGAAGCGGCGATGGTGATGTTCCTGTTCACGGTGGCCGAGCTGATCGAAGCGCGCTCGCTGGATCGCGCACGCAACGCCATCAGCGGCCTGATGCAGATGACACCGGAGCAGGCGACGGTGTTGCAGGCTGACGGCAACTGGGTCGAACTGGACGTCAAAAGTATCGATCTCGGCGCCCGCGTGCGGGTAAAACCTGGCGAGCGTATTGCGCTGGACGGTGAAGTCGTCAGCGGCAGCTCGACCATCGATCAGGCGCCGATCACCGGTGAGAGCCTGCCGGTGGAGAAAACCGTTGGCGACAAGGTGTTCGCCGGCACCATCAACCAGGCCGGCTCGCTGGAATACACGGTGACCGCTGCGGCCAACCATTCCACCCTGGCGCGAATCATCCACGCCGTGGAGCAGGCGCAAGGCGCGCGTGCGCCGACCCAGCGTTTCGTCGATCAATTCTCGAAAATCTACACCCCGGTGGTCTTCGTCCTGGCCCTGGCCGTGGCGATCATCCCGCCGCTGTTCATGGGTGCCGCGTGGTTCGACTGGATCTACCGCGCACTGGTGCTGCTGGTGGTCGCGTGTCCGTGTGCATTGGTGATTTCCACGCCGGTGACCATCGTCAGCGGCCTCGCTGCCGCGGCGCGCAAAGGCATTCTGGTCAAGGGCGGCGTGTACCTTGAGGGCGGTTTCAAGCTCGACTATCTGGCCCTCGACAAGACCGGCACCATCACCCACGGCAAACCGGTGCAGACCGACTACCTGTCCCTCGATCCGACCGCCGACGCCACGGCCCCGGCCATTGCCGCGGCACTGGCCGGGCGCTCCGATCACCCGGTGTCGCTGGCCGTCGCCAATGCGGCTGTGGATAAAGGTTTCGCGGCGCTGGTTGTGGATAACTTCGAAGCGCTGGCCGGCCGTGGCGTAAAAGGCGAGGTCAACGGTCAGGTCTACCATTTGGGCAACCACCGTCTGGTGGAAGAACTGGGCCTGTGCTCGCCGCAATTGGAAGAAACACTGTTCGCGCTGGAGAAGCAGGGAAAGTCCGTGGTGCTGCTGCTCGATCGTTCCGGCCCGCTGGCGCTGTTCGCCGTGGCCGACACGGTCAAGGAAACCAGCCGCGAGGCGATTCGCCAACTGCACGAACTGGGCGTGAAAACCATGATGCTCACCGGCGACAACGTCCACACCGCGCAGGCGATTGCGGCGCAGGTCGGAATCGATCAAGCCAAGGGCGACTTGCTGCCGACCGACAAATTGCAAGCCATCGAAGACCTGTATGCGCAGGGCCGTCGGGTCGGCATGGTCGGCGACGGTATCAACGACGCGCCGGCACTGGCTCGGGCCGAGATCGGTTTTGCGATGGCGGCGGCTGGAACCGATACGGCGATTGAAACCGCCGATGTCGCCCTGATGGACGACGATCTGCGCAAGATTCCGGCCTTCATCAGCCTGTCCCGCAACACGGCCAGTATCCTGAAACAGAACATTGCGTTGGCATTGGTGATCAAGGCCATCTTTCTTGGGGTAACCTTCGCCGGACTCGCCACCATGTGGATGGCGGTGTTTGCCGACATGGGCGTGAGCCTGCTGGTGGTGTTCAACGGTTTGCGCCTGTTGCGCAAATAGAGGAAGAGGGACGGTTGTGCTGAGTGCCGAGCTGAAAGCGTTTTACATGGTGGCCCGGCTGGGCAGCATCACGCTGGCGGCGAAAAAACTCGGCCTCAGCCAACCGACCGTGACCACCCAGATCCGCAATCTGGAAAGTCAGTATTCGGTGGAGCTGTTCTACCGTGGCGGCCGGCGTCTGAGTGTCAGCGAGGAAGGCGCGCGGCTGTTGCCGATGGTCAAGGCGTTGTTGCAGCAGGAAGCCGATATCGAGTTTTTCCTGCGCAACAGCGGCCAGGTGCAGGGCACGCTGCGCATCGCCGCCACCGCGCCGTATTACATCCTCGATCTGGTGAAGACCTTCCGCGAGCGCCTGCCGCAGGTGGAAGTGTCAGTGGAAATCGGCAACTCGCAACAAGTGCTCGAAGCGCTGGAGGATTACCGGGTGGATGTCGCGGCGTCGTCGCAATTGCTCGACGATGCACGGCTGATCCGTCGGGTGCTCGGCAGCGATCCGCTGGTGCTGGCGGTGCATCGCAATCATCCGCTGGCGGTGCACGACCATGTCACGCTGAGCGCGCTGGCCGGGCATACCTTGCTGATGCGTGAATCCGGCTCGACCACCCGGCGTCTCACCGAAGAATTGCTGGCCAGTGCCGGTGTCAGTTTCGGCCCGTTGCTGGAAATCGGCAGCCGCGAGTCGATCCGCGAGGCGGTGCTGCGCAACATCGGCATCAGCATCATTGCCCGTCAGGAAGTGCCGCACGATCCGCAGTTGCGGGTGCTGACGCTCGAAAATGCGCCGCAGATTCCCGAATACCTCTACTGCCTCAAGGAACGCAAGAACGCCCGGTTGCCGGCGGCGTTTCTCGGGCTGGCGCAGGAAATGTCCCCGGCCTGAGATCTTCAGTGCCTGTGCCGGCCTCATCGCTAGCAGGCTAGCTCCCACATTGGATCTGTGTTGTGAACACTATCTCCTGTGGGAGCGGGCTTGCTCGCGAAGGCGTCGGACTAGGCAGCACAGGACTTGAAACCTGAACCAAAATCCCTGAATACCACTATCGGTCGTTTTTGCCTCACTGCCATATGACCGACGCATTACAACTCTAGGATTCGTCTCATCTGCTTGATGAGGTCTGTCCATGAACCCTGCAATCGCAACTGCCCTGACCAACCCCGGCGCACCGATGAAAGTGCGTGGCGTGCAGAAGCGCTTCGGCGCCTTCACTGCGCTGGATAACGTCTCCCTTGATGTTGCAGCCGGTGAGCTGGTGTGCCTGCTCGGCCCGTCGGGTTGCGGCAAGACCACTTTGTTGCGTTGCATCGCCGGTCTGGAAAAGCAGGACAGCGGCGAGTTGTACCTCGGCGAGCGCGACGTTTCCCACCTCGCGCCGCAGGCTCGGGACTACGGCATTCTGTTCCAGTCCTACGCGCTGTTCCCCAATCTGACCGTCGAAGCGAACATTGCCTACGGCCTCGCCGGCAGCGGTCGCGATGAAGTGCGCCGTCGCGTCGGTCAGATGCTGGAACTGGTCGGCCTCACCGGCAGTGAGAAAAAGTACCCGGGCCAGTTGTCCGGTGGCCAGCAGCAACGTGTGGCACTGGCCCGAGCCCTGGCCCCCGCGCCGTCGCTGTTGCTGCTCGACGAACCGATGTCGGCCCTCGACGCTCGGGTCCGCGAGCATCTGTGCACCGAGCTGCGCCAACTGCAACGCAACCTCGGCATCACCACCCTGATGGTCACCCACAATCAGGACGAAGCCATGCTGATGGCCGACCGCATCGCTGTGATGAACAACGGCAAGGTCGAGCAATACGCCACTCCGCAGGAAATCTACAACCGCCCGGCTACGCCGTTCGTGGCCGAGTTTGTCGGCCAGGGCAACTGGCTGCCGTTCCAGCGCAGCAGCGACAGCCACGCCAAGGTCGGCGGGATGAACCTGCGCCTGGCCGACGGCAGCGTCCACAGCCCGTCGGGCCGGCTGTTCTGCCGCCCGGAAGCGATCAACGTCAATCCGTTGGTGCATGAGGAAAACCTGTTCCCGGCCAAGGTCCGCGAGATCACCTTCCTCGGCAACCGCTGCCGCATGAGCTTCGAACTCGATCAATTGCCCGGTCACGCCTTGCTCGCCGAACTGGCGCCGGAAGCCATGCCGCGCCTCGGCGCCCAGCAGATCATGGTCGCCTTGCCGCCGCGCAGCCTGCAGGTGTTTGCCTGATGAACAGCAACCTTGCACTGCCGCTACCGCACAAGCAGGCGCGGCAGGTGTCCGGGGCCGAGGTCGGCGACCGGATCTTCGTCCTCGGCGGCAAACTCCTGCTGCTGGTGCTGCTCGGTGTGGCGGTGCTGTTGCCATTGCTGGCGATCTTCTGGCGCGGTTTCAGCAGCGAAGCCGGGCAGGGCGGTGGCTGGCTCGCCGCAAAGGCGCTGGTGACCAGCGACAATTTCCACTGGTTGCTCGGCAACAGCCTGAAAGTTTCCCTCAGCGTCGCAGCGATCGTCGTACCGCTGGCCTACCTGTTTGCCTACGCCTTGCAGCGCACGTTGATTCCGGCCAAAGGCATCTGGCGCGGGATCTCCCTGCTGCCGCTGATGGCACCTTCGATGCTGCCGGGGATTGCGCTGGTCTATCTGTTCGGCAATCAGGGCATGCTGCGGGGGCTGTTGTCGGACAACATCTACGGTTTTTGGGGGATTGTTCTGGGTGAGGTGATCTACACCTTCCCACACGCCTTGATGATTTTGCTGTCAGCCCTGTCGCTGGCGGATGCGCGACTGTTCGACGCCGCGTCGAGTATGGGCGCCAGCCCTGCGAAAGCTTTTCGCAGTATCACCTGGCCGGCGACCCGTCAGGCCGTCTTCGCCGCGTTCTGCCTGGTGTTCACCCTGACCATCACCGATTTCGGTGTGCCGGTGGTGGTCGGTGGCGACTATCAGGTGCTGGCGCTGGAAGCCTACAAAGCGGTGGTCGGCCAGCAGCAGTTCGGTCGCGGCGCGTTGATCGGCATGGTTCTGCTGCTGCCGGCGCTGTTCAGCTTCGGCGTCGATGCCTGGTTGCGTCGGCGTCACGGCGACGCCATGAGTGGCCGCGCCCAGGTGTTCAAACCGGCACCGTCGAAGAAGCGCGATGCCTTTTATCTCAGCGTTGTTCTGTTGATCAGCGCCGCGTTGCTGCTGGTATTCGGCATGGCGGTGTTCTCGTCGCTGGTGAAGTTCTGGCCGTACAACCTGTCGCTGTCACTCAACCACTATCAGTTCAACGAAACTGCCGGCGGTGGTTGGCTGGCCTACGGCAACAGTTTGAAGATGGCGCTGGGAACCGCGTTGATCGGAAGCGTGCTGATCTTTACCGGCGCCTACCTGATGGAAAAGACCCGCAGCCAGCGCGGGCTGAATCTGACGTTGCGCATGCTCAGTTTCGTACCGATGGCGGTGCCTGGGCTGGTGCTCGGTCTGGGTTACGTCTTCTTCTTCAACCTCACCGGCAACCCGCTGCACGTGCTGTACGGGACCATGACCCTGCTGATCGTCTGCACCATTGCTCACTATCTGACCACCGCGCAGATGACCGCCACCACCGCGCTGCGTCAGCTCGATGCCGAGTTCGAAGCCGCCGCGCTGTCGCTGAAAGCGCCGCTGTACCGGCATTACCTGCGGGTCACCGTGCCAATCTGCCTGCCGGCGCTGCTGGACATCGTGCGCTACCTGTTCGTCTCGGCCATGACCACCGTGTCCGCCGCTATTTTCCTCTACAGCCCCGACACCATCCTCGCGGCGGTGGCGGTGCTGAACATGGATGACGCCGGCAACGTCGGCGGCGCGGCGGCGATGTCGACCCTGATTCTGTTCACCTCGGCGGGCGTGTCCTTGCTGCTGGCGTGGGCTTCGCGCGGCCTGCTGCGCCGTTCCCAGGCCTGGCGGCAAACGGCGCCCGGCCACTGATCCACGACTAATCCCTAAAGCCTCAACTCACCGACAGGAAAACGATCATGTTCAAGCCTATGGCCCTGGCCGCTGCTGTGCTCGCTACTTTCAGCCTGAATGCCTTCGCGGCAAAAACCGAGTTGACGGTGTACACCGCCCTCGAAGCCGAACAGTTGAAGTCCTACAAAGAGGCCTTCGAAAAGGCCAACCCGGACGTCGAGATCAAGTGGGTGCGCGATTCCACCGGGATCATCACCGCCAAACTGCTGGCCGAAAAGGATCGCCCGCAGGCTGACGCAGTGTGGGGCCTGGCGGCGTCGAGCCTGGCGATCCTCGATCAGCAAGGCATGCTGCAAAGCTATGCGCCGAAGGATCTGGGCAAGATCGGCGCGAACTACCGCGACGCCGCCAACCCGCCAGCCTGGGTCGGCATGGACGTCTGGGCCGCGACCATTTGCTTCAACACCGTCGAGGCCGAAAAGCAGGGCCTGACCAAACCGGTGAGCTGGCAGGACCTGACCAAGCCTGAGTACAAAGGCAAGATCGTGATGCCGAATCCGGCTTCGTCCGGCACCGGTTTCCTCGACGTCAGCGCCTGGCTGCAAACCTTCGGCGAGAAGCAGGGCTGGGCCTATATGGACGGCCTGCACCAGAACATCGGCCAGTACGTTCACTCCGGTTCCAAGCCTTGCAAACTGGCGGCGGCGGGCGAATTCCCGATCGGGATTTCCTTCGAATACCCGGCTGTTCAGCTCAAGCGCCAGGGCGCGCCGCTGGACATCATCCTGCCGAAGGAAGGCCTGGGCTGGGAGATCGAGGCGACTGCCGTGATCAAAGGCACGCCGCACGAAGAGGCCGCGAAGAAACTGGCCGACTTCTCCGCCAGCGCCCCGGCGATGGACCTGTACAAGGAAAACTTCGCCGTTCTCGCCCAGCCGGGTATCGCCAAGCCGCAGACCGAACTGCCGGCCGACTACGAGCAACGCCTGATCAAGAACGACTTCGCCTGGGCCTCGAAGAACCGCGACGAGATCCTGACCGAATGGCGCAAGCGCTATGACGGCAAGTCCGAGAAAGTCGCGGCTAAGTAAGATCTTCATCGACTGACAGGGCCTCTTCGCGAGCAAGCCCGCTCCCACATTGGATATCCAGTGAACACAAATTCTGTGCACACCTGATCCACCTGTGGGAGCGGGCTTGCCGGCGATGGCGGTCCTCATTCAGAGCACCTCTAGATGACACAACACAAAGACTTGTTGATCGTCGGCGCCGGCATCCTGGGCCTGTCCCACGCCTACGCGGCCGCCCGGCGCGGTCTCAAGGTTACAGTTTTCGAACGCACTGCCACGCCACTCGGCGCGTCGGTTCGTAACTTCGGCCAGGCCCTGGTCACCGGCCAGCCACCGGGCCCGATGCTCGAACTGGCCAAGGCCAGCCGCGAGATCTGGGGCCAGTGGGCGCAGCTCGCCGGCCTGCAACTCAAGCGCAACGGCTCGTACCTGTTCGCCCGCACCGAGGCGGAAGAACATTTGCTGGAAGCCTTCTGCGCCGGGCGCGCCGTCGAGCACGACTACCGCGTCGAGCTGCTGCGTGGTGCCGCGTTGCGCGATCTGTACGGCGGCCAGTTCAGCCATCACCGCGCCGCGCTGCACGGGATTGATGATCAACAGCTGTATTCCCGGGAGGCGATTCGGGCGCTGATCGACTACTTGCGTCGCGAACTCAACGTCGAGTTTCACTTCTCGACGCTGGTGCGCGACGTCGAACCGGAGCGCTTGCACAGTACCGCCGGGATCTTCACCGCCGAGCAGATCATCGTCTGTTCCGGTCACGATTATCAGACCCTGCTGGCCGAGCCGATTGCCACCCTCGACCCGCAAATCTGCCGCCTGCAAATGCTTCGCGCTCGGCCGCAGATCGACCTGAACCTGCAACACGCCTTGCTCACCGGCCTCAGTTGCGTGCACTACGGCGCCTTCGCCGATCTGCCGGAAGCGGCTGCAGTGCAGGCGCAAATCCTGCGCGAGCAACCGCACTTGCAGGAAAACGGCATTCACCTGCTGATCAGCCCGACGCCGTATGGCGAACTGATCATTGGCGATTCGCACCATTACGGCAGTGATCCGTCGCCGTTCAACGCCGAGCAGGTCGACAACTGGATGCTCGAACTGGCCGAACAGACCCTCGGCTGCAAGGTGCAAGTAGTCGAGCGCTGGCAGGGTGTCTATGGTTCCCGGGGGCCGGGGCCGTTTTCGTTTTTGCGGCCGGCGTCGGGGTTGAGTGTGGCGCTGATGCACAGCGGCGTTGGCATGAGCGTCGGCCCGGCCATGGCCGAGCGCAATGTGGCACAGCTTTTTGGAGAGAACGGATGTTGAGCCACGAACAAATCATCGAGCGGGTGTTCGGCCTCTATGAGCGTTTCGGCGCCAGCGACTACATCGGCGAACCGGTGTCGCAGATCGAGCACATGTCCCAGGCGGCGCAACTGGCCATCGCCGAAGGCTTCGACGATGAAGTGGTGCTCGCCGCGTTCTTCCATGACATCGGTCACTTGTGTGCCGAAGGCGCGGAGAACATGGGCGGTTATGGCGTGGTCAGCCACGAGCGCCTCGGCGCGGATTATTTGCGTGAGGCCGGCTTCAGCGAACGCCTGGCGCGGCTGGTGGAATATCACGTCCAGGCCAAGCGCTATCTGACGCTCAGGGAGGCGGGCTACTACGAGCGCTTGAGCGAAGCCAGCCGCCGCACCCTGGACTATCAGGGCGGGGTGATGACCGAGGCTGAAGCGGATGCGTTCGAGCAGGATCCGTTGTGTGCTGTCAGCCTGCGAATGCGCCAGTGGGATGAGTTGGCCAAAGAAATGGCTGTTCCGGTGATGGATCTTGCGCTGTTGAAGCACAAGGCTTTTACCGTGTTGTCTCGCGAAGCGCGCTGAACCTTCTTACGCCAAACCGGGAAACGGTGCATGGCGCGTGTTGCCCCTTCGGCCCAGACTGGCTCTTTGTCGAAGGAGCGCACGGATGCGTTTTTTGAAAGTGATTGCCCGGGATCGATCGGGCAGCGGCGCAGGGGACAGTGTCCAGCTGCGCTTTCATGACAGTGAACAGGACTGGCGCGAAGCCTCTGCTCGCGAGGTGGCGCAACTACGCAGCTTCACCAGAACCTATCTGAAATGTGCCTGGTTCAACGCGGCCGACGAGGATGCGCGACATCTGCGGATCTTCGCTCTGAACCCCGGCAGCGATGGAACGCCGGAATCAGTGAGGCTGCACTTTCACCAGGGCGAAACCATTGCTTACAAGGCTGCCGTCCACGACCTGGATAACGATGGTCGCTTCGAGGTTGTCCTGTGTTCGGACGTCGACAACGACGGGCGCGCCAATCGCACCGATCGCAGCCGGGTGACGGCGCTGGTCAAACAGTTCCTCAAGCTCGGCTGGTTCTAGAGCTCGAGGACCTTGCTCACCAGCTCATCGATCTGTTCCTGACGCTGGGCCTGATTCAGCTTCGGATGCGGGTTGAGCGACGACCATTGCGGATGGGCCCGGGCGATGTTCAGCGCTTCCGGCAACTTGCCCTCACGCCATGTCTTGTCCTGCGGCGTCGCCACCTGAACGGCGTCCATCGCCGCATGACCACGAACATTCAGCGCTTGCAACAATTGCCGCTGACGCAATGCCAACAGGCGCAGCACGTTGTCGTCGACCGTCAGTTCCCGCTGCCCTTTGATCTTGTCCAGCAGGCGGTTGCCATAGCTGCGGGCGGTTTGCAGGGCGCCGCCGGCAATGGCACCGGCCAGTGCGGCGGCGCCGAGGGTGATGCCGCCGACCAGCAGATCCACACCCGCACCGGCGGCCGCGCCGGCAGCGATTCCACCGCCGACCCGCACGCCGAGCTGCTTGAGGGTTTCCGGGTTGAACAGGTCATCGCCCCAGCGTCCGTCGAGCAGCGGCAGATCGCTGGCGGCGGCGTCCTGCGGGCGGAAGGCGTAGAGCTTGAGCAGCGCTTCGACGCAGCGTTGTTCGCGCTGGCGCACGGCTTTGCGCAGTTCGCTGATGGCCTGTTGTTCCTGCTCGGCGTTACTCGCCACACTGCGTCGGCATGCGGCGCAGTCGATCAGCAATTCGGCAATCAGGCGTGCGGCGCTTTGCTCGCGGGCGAGGCGTTGGGCCTGTTGATCGGCGATCAGGCGTTCAAGTTGTGGGCGGGCGTTTTCCAGCAACAGTGCGAGGCTTTCATACAACCGACGCTCCCCGTCTTCGGGCGGGGCGACGCTGTCGAAACGCACCAGCGCGTGCAGGCCGAGGCGCGCCAGGGCTTCACGCCAGTCCGGCTCGCGATGGTTGGCGCTGCTGACGAAATTCAGCACCGGCAGCAACGGTTTTCCGCAACTGGCCAACACTTCCAGTTCATCGCGGTACTTGGCCAGCACCGGTTCGCGGGCGTCGATCACGTACAGGCCGGCATCGGAATCGAGCAGTTGCCGCAGCACCTTGGCTTCCTGTTCGAAACGCTGGCGCGCTTCGCTGCCGTCGAGAAACCGCGCCAACCGTGCCGGGCCGTCGAGGCGTTCGCCGGGGCGTTCCAGTCGTTCGAGAAAATCCAGCAGGGCGATGGCGTCTTCCAGACCGGGCGTGTCGTAGAGGTCGAGCAACGGCTCGCCATCCACCGACAACCGCGCGCCTTCGACATGCCGGGTGGTGCTCGGTCGATGGGAGACTTCACCGAAGCCGACGTCGCGGGTCAGGGTACGCAACAGCGAAGTCTTGCCGACGTTGGTGTGGCCGACCACCGCCAGTTTCAGCGGTGCTTTCCAGGCATCAGTCATGTCCATGCTCCAGCCAGTTCAACGGGGCGCAATCGGCGAACGGCAGTTGCAGCTGTTGCAATGCGACGTGCCAGTCACCGAGGCGTTCGGCGTCCAGCGCTTGTCCTGGCGGCGCCTGCAACAGCCAGACCCGGGTCGCGGCGGCATTGCGTGCCAGCTCGGCGATCAGCGCCAGGCTGCCGCGATCCGGCGAACGTCGTGGGTCACAGGCAATCGCGAGGCGCGCCGGGGGGAAGCGGCTGAGTTGTTCGAGCAGTTTGTTGCGCGATTCACGGCTGTCGAGGATGCCGGCGTTGCTGACGTTTTTCGGCAACGCCGGTGGCCATGGGTGTTGATCGTCCAGTTCGATGGCCACCAGCAGCGCGCCATCGCTGGCGTGTTCGCCGACGGTGCTTTCGACGCGGTGCAATTGCGCAGGCTCGGGGTCGGTGATGCCGAGGCGTTCGCTGGTCGGCATCAGGCGTTCGCGCAACTGGGCGTAACCGGGCAGGTTCAGGTCCAGACGCAACTCAGCCTTGCCGCTGTTCCAGCGCCAGAAGCAGAACAGCGCCAGCAGCAGGCGCGGCAGCACGCCATACACCACCAGCACGCCGGCCAGCCAGGTCGCCCAGGCCTGACGGGCGCTTTCGATGTTCAGCGCGGTGTCGCCGCTGGCGCGGATCATGTCCACGGTCGGCACGTTGAAGCCCAGCAGCGCCGGCAAGGCGCCGAGGGCCTGGGTCATGTTGATGAACGTGTCGGCACTGAGAATCGTGGTTTCCCAGACGAAGCCGTAGCGCCGGGTCGCCATCAGCGTCAGCAGCAAAATCAGCGCGCTGACCATCGCCAGCAACCACAAACCGTTGACCAGCGAGCCGAGCGCCCAGCGATTGAGTTTCTGGCGTTGCAGCATCAACAACAGGGCCGGCGCCAGTTGCGCAGCCTTGGCGTCGCGGGCGAGTCTTTCACTGAGCCACAGCCACAAGCGGCCGAGTGTGGCGCCGTGCTCTCCGGCGAAGATCAGCCCCAGCGCCCAGCTCAACAGCAAGATCAGATTCAGCCCGAGCAGACTGCCCAGGGCCCAGAACACATTGACCGGCGTCTGGCCCAGTGCGGCGAAGGCCAGGCCGGCGCCGCTCAGAACCGCGAAGATCGCCAGCAACACCAGCGCCAGACGCGCGCCTTGCAGCCAGTGCTTGAGCGCAGAGGTCAGGCCGTCACGCTCGGCCAGCCACAGGGCGCGGCGTTGAATGCGTCCCGGCAGATCGCCGCCGGCCGCGCGGGCCAGGCGATTGGCTTCCTGATCGTCCAGCGGGCCTGCGTGTTCTTCGCGCAGGCGCACGGTTTCGGTGAGCCAGAGGTTTTGCAGTGAAGTCAGTTCAGTCACGCGGCATCCCGTTGCTTGATTGAGCCGTGAGCATAACCGCTGTGGCGCTGGTCGGGGCAAGTTGCGGGATGCGGAACCTCTGGTATCCTCACCCGAATGAACAATACTCTTCCTCTATGTCTGATCGCTGCTCTTGGTGAAAACCAAGTCATCGGCGTAAATAACAGCATGCCCTGGCATTTGCCTGGGGATTTCAGGTACTTCAAAGAAAAAACCCTTGGCAAGCCAATCATTATGGGGCGCAAGACTTGGGACTCTTTGGGGCGTCCACTTCCGGGTCGTTTGAACATTGTCGTAAGTCGGCAATCGGATCTGCAACTCGATGGGGCGGAGGTTTTCCCCTCGCTTGAAGCGGCTGTAGCCCGCGCAGAAGAGTGGGCGCTAGAGAAAGGTGCAGATGAGTTGATGCTGATTGGCGGTGCGCAGTTATACGCACAGGCACTGCCGCATGCGGATCGCCTGTACTTGACTCGGGTAAATTTAAGCCCTGTAGGGGATGCGTTGTTCCCAGAGTTCACCCCGTACGATTGGGAGCGGACGTCGTTCGAATCAAATGCTGCTGAAGGCGACAAGCCTTCATACCGTTTTGAAGTTTACACTCGAGCCTAAGAGCATCGCGGGCAAGCCCGCTCCCACAGCATCTGAGGCGAAAAACACATTGTGTTAACACCGAGGATCCCTGTGGGAGCGGGCTTGCCCGCGAAGAGGCCCGCCTAGGCGCTAAAGAGTTTAAGCCTGAGCAAGCTCCGCATGCTCATCCGCTTCCAGCAGTGCCTTGTCGGTCTGCTGCATCGCCTGGCTGGTAATCGCGCCAGCGGTGATCGAACCACTCACGTTCAGCGCCGTACGACCCATGTCGATCAGCGGCTCGACCGAAATCAGCAACGCCACCAGCGAAACCGGCAAGCCCATGGCCGGCAGAACGATCAGCGCGGCGAAGGTCGCGCCGCCGCCCACGCCCGCCACACCGGCGGAACTCAAGGTCACAATCGCCACCAGCGTCGCAATCCACAGCGGATCCAGCGGGTTGATGCCCACGGTGGGCGCAACCATCACCGCCAGCATTGCCGGGTACAGACCGGCGCAGCCGTTCTGGCCGATGGTCGCGCCGAACGAAGCGGCGAAGCTTGCAACCGATTGTGGAATGCCCAGACGCCGGGTCTGCGCTTCGATGCTCAGCGGAATGCTCGCGGCGCTGGAGCGGCTGGTGAACGCGAAGGTCAGCACCGGCCAGATCTTGCGGAAGAAACGCAGCGGGTTGATCCCGGCCGCCGAGACCAGCAGACCGTGTACCACGAACATCAGGCCCAGACCGAGGTACGACACCACCACGAAGCTGCCGAGCTTGATGATGTCCTGCAGGTTGGAACCGGCCACCACTTTGGTCATCAGTGCCAGCACGCCGTAAGGCGTCAGCTTCATCACCAGACGTACCAGACGCATCACCCAGGCTTGCAGGGTGTCGATGGCGTTGATCACTTTCTGACCTTTCTCGGCGTCATCCTTGAGCAGTTGCAGCGCGGCAACCCCCATGAACGCAGCGAAGATCACCACGCTGATGATCGAGGTCGGCTTGGCCCGCGCCAGGTCGGCGAACGGGTTCTGCGGGATGAACGACAGCAGCAGCTGCGGCACATTCAGGTCGGCGACCTTGCCGGCGTAGTCGGTCTGGATGGTTTGCAGACGGGCCATTTCCTGGGTGCCGGCGACCAGGCCTTCGGCGGTCAGGCCGAACAGGTTGGTCAGGCCGATGCCGATCAGTGCCGCAATCGCCGTGGTGAACAGCAGCGTGCCGATGGTCAGGAAGCTGATCTTGCCCAGCGACGAAGCGTTGTGCAGACGGGCCACGGCGCTGAGGATCGAGGCGAATACCAGCGGAATCACGATCATTTGCAGCAGTTGCACATAACCGTTGCCGACCAGATCAAACCAGCCGATCGAGGCTTTCAGCACCGGGTTGCCCGCGCCGTAAATCGTGTGCAGCGCGACACCGAATGCCACGCCCAGCACCAGCGCGAGCAGAACTTTTTTCGCCAGGCTCCACGTGGTGTGACGGGTTTGCGCCAGACCGAAGAGCAAGGCAAGGAACACCAGCAAGTTGAGAATCAGGGGCAGATTCATGAGGACTCCAGAAAAGACTGTGCCAACAACCTTCCGGGGCTGTTGCGAACCGGCAAGCCTAACAGCTTGATTTCCAATGATTTAATACCGAAATCAAAGGTCGTCCGTCGTTTTTGGAATAAGCGGGTGTCGTTCTCGGGGATGCAGTTGGCGCAAAAGGGACGTGGACAGTCGCTGACAGACGGTAACTGTCACACTGATTTGTTAGCGTCGATCTCTTTCAATCGGGGAGAAACGCAGAATGAAGTTCGCACCTAAATTGCTGGCTGCCGCACTCTGCTTCGGCCTTGTTGGCCAAGCGTTCGCCACTGACCTCAAGCACTGGCCGGCCGATCAGGCCAAGGCGCTGGACGCGATGATCGCCGCCAACGCCAACAAGGGTAACTACGCGGTGTTCGACATGGACAACACCAGTTACCGCTACGACCTGGAAGAGTCGCTGCTGCCGTTCATGGAAAACAAGGGCCTGATCACCCGTGACAAGCTCGACCCGTCGCTGAAACTGATGCCGTTCAAGGACACCGCCGACCACAAGGAAAGCCTGTTCAGCTACTACTACCGCCTCTGCGAAGTCGACGACATGGTCTGCTACCCATGGGTGGCGCAGGTGTTCTCCGGCTTCACCCTCAAGGAACTCAAAGGCTACGTCGACGAACTGATGGCGTCGGGCAAGCCGGTGCCGGCGACCTATTACGAAGGCGATGTAGTGAAGAACATCGACGTGCAGCCGCCGAAAGTCTTCACCGGTCAGGCTGAGCTGTACAACAAACTGATGGAGAACGGCATCGAGGTCTACGTGATGACCGCCGCCTCCGAAGAACTGGTGCGGATGGTCGCGGCCGATCCGAAGTACGGCTACAACGTCAAACCGCAGAACGTTATCGGTGTGACCACCTTGCTGAAGAACCGCGAGACCGGTGAACTGACCACTGCACGCAAGCAGATCACCGCCGGCAAGTATGACGAGAAGGCCAACCTCGGCCTGGAACTGACGCCATACCTCTGGACCCCGGCGACCTGGATGGCCGGCAAGCACGCGGCGATCCTGACCTACATCGACGAATGGAAAAAACCGGTGCTGGTGGGTGGCGACACGCCGACCAGCGACGGCTACATGCTGTTCCACGATGTGGACGTGGCCAAGGGTGGGATTCACCTGTGGGTCAACCGCAAGGACAAGTATATGACCCAGCTCAACGGCATGATGGCCAAGCATGCCGCGGCCCAGGCAAAAGAAGGTTTGCCGGTGACGGCGGACAAGAACTGGGTGATCGTCAAACCTGAAGAAATCCAGTAAACCTGCATAGATCCAATGTGGGAGCGGGCTTGCTCCCACAGTTTTGATCTGCAGTGACATTGGGATTTCGGTCAGGCAAAAAAATGCCCCGCACTTGGCGGGGCATTTTTGTTTCTGCGAGTTGACGCTTACAGCCCGTCGAGCATCGCCTTGTTGCGCACGGCACCCTTGTCGGCGCTGGTCGCCAGCAGGGCGTAGGCCTTGAGGGCGGTGGTCACTTTGCGTGGACGCTGTTCGACCGGTTTCCAGCCTTTCTTGTCCTGCTCGACCCGGCGAGCCGCCAGTTCTTCGTCGCTGATCAGCAGGTTGATCGAGCGGTTCGGGATGTCGATCAGTACCTTGTCACCGTCTTGCACCAGACCGATCGCGCCGCCGGCTGCAGCCTCTGGCGAAGCGTGGCCGATGGACAGGCCGGAGGTGCCGCCGGAGAAACGGCCATCGGTCAGCAGGGCGCAGGCTTTGCCCAGGCCCTTGGATTTCAGGTACGAGGTCGGGTAGAGCATTTCCTGCATGCCCGGGCCGCCTTTCGGGCCTTCGTAGCGAATGATGACGATGTCGCCTTCCTTCACTTCGTCGGCGAGGATGCCGCGCACGGCGCTGTCCTGGCTTTCGAAAATCTTCGCGTTGCCTTCGAACACGTGGATCGATTCGTCGACGCCGGCGGTTTTCACCACGCAGCCGTCCAGGGCGATGTTGCCGTACAGCACGGCCAGGCCGCCTTCTTTCGAATAGGCGTGTTCGAAGCTGCGGATGCAACCGTTTTCACGGTCGTCGTCCAGGGTTTCCCAGCGGGTCGACTGGCTGAACGCGGTCTGGGTCGGGATACCGGCAGGACCTGCCTTGAAGAAGTGATGCACGGCTTCATCGTTGGTCTGGGTGATGTCCCACTTGGCGATGGCTTCTTCCATGCTGCGGCTGTGCACGGTCGGCAGGTCGGTGTGCAGCAGGCCGCCACGGGCCAGCGAACCGAGAATGCTGAAGATGCCGCCGGCGCGGTGCACGTCTTCCATGTGGTACTTCTGGATGTTCGGCGCGACCTTGCACAGTTGCGGCACCTTGCGCGACAGACGATCAATGTCGCGCAGGTCGAAGTCGATCTCGGCTTCCTGGGCGGCGGCCAGCAAGTGCAGGATGGTGTTGGTCGAACCGCCCATGGCGATATCGAGCATCATCGCGTTCTCGAACGCCTTGAAGTTGGCGATGTTGCGCGGCAGGACCGACTCGTCGTTCTCGCCGTAGTAGCGCTTGCAGAGTTCGACGATGGTGCGGCCGGCCTGCAGGAACAGCTGTTCGCGGTCGCTGTGGGTGGCCAGGGTCGAACCGTTGCCCGGCAATGCAAGGCCAAGGGCTTCGGTCAGGCAGTTCATCGAGTTGGCGGTGAACATGCCGGAGCACGAACCGCAGGTCGGGCAGGCGCTGCGCTCGTACTCGGCAACCTTCTCGTCAGAAGCGCTGGAGTCGGCGGCGATGACCATGGCGTCGACGAGGTCGAGACCGTGGCTGGCCAGTTTGGTCTTGCCGGCTTCCATCGGGCCGCCGGAAACGAAGATCACCGGAATGTTCAGGCGCAGGGCGGCCATCAGCATGCCCGGGGTGATCTTGTCGCAGTTGGAGATGCAGACGATGGCGTCGGCGCAGTGGGCGTTGACCATGTACTCGACGGAGTCGGCAATGATCTCGCGGCTCGGCAGCGAATAGAGCATGCCGTCGTGGCCCATGGCGATGCCGTCGTCCACGGCGATGGTGTTGAATTCTTTTGCCACGCCACCGGCGCGTTCGATCTCACGGGCAACCAGCTGGCCCAGGTCCTTCAGGTGGACGTGGCCCGGTACGAACTGGGTGAAGGAGTTGGCAATGGCGATGATCGGCTTCTTGAAGTCGTCATCTTTCATCCCGGTGGCGCGCCACAGTGCGCGGGCGCCGGCCATGTTGCGGCCGTGGGTGGATGTTTTCGAGCGGTAATCTGGCATGGAGCACTCCGGGCGGCTAAATCAGGTATCAAAAGGGAGTGAGCTTCTATTGACGTCTGGAACACTCAGAAATGGCCGTGTGTCCTGAAGTTGCCGATGACGTTGCGGGATCGCCGCTGGTCTCAGCCTGAGCTCATAAACCCGCCGGGGATGAATGGCGATGAATCTCGCGATTCTACACCGCTGGCGTCAGGAGGGAATGGCGCAAAACGTTGTTCCAGTGCTGACGCTGCGTGCGGAATGACGACCGGCAGGGTTAATCACCGTTCGGTTGTGCAATGGCGTCGGCTTGGAGGATTCTGGCGCGACGGCTGATCCGGCTGTTCAATGTGAGTGCCACGCCACTGAGCAAGACAAAAGCGTAACCCAGTGTGGATTGCAGATTGGTCGGGCTCAGGCTGATCAAGGCACTGATGAGGCCGCCGCAGATGAAAATGATGGTGCTGCCGGCCGACGCCGACGTGCCGGCGTTGTCCGGAAACAGGCTCATGGCCCTGGACGTGGCCGCTGGTCGGGCAATGGTGGTGCCGGCGGTGCAGATCAGCATCGGGATCAGCACTGTCGCCGCAGCCAGGGTAAAACTCGACGACAGGTACAGCATGGTCACGCCGGCGAACAGGATCAGGCTCAGGCCGACAACGATCTGCTGACCACTGGTGATGCGCCTGCTCAGCACGCTGGCGAGGATGCCACCGGCGACATACGCCGCACCGTAGATCAGCAGGATCAACGAGAACTCGTAAGCGGACAATTGCAGCCGGTCCATGAAGATCAGCGGCGAGATCACGATGAATGAAAAGTGGCAGGCGAACGCAAATGCCGAAATCAGCCAGTAGCCGACGAAGTCGAAATCCCCCAGAACCTGTCGGTAAGCCGTGAGGAAGTTTGTACGTGTTCCACGGGTGGTCGGTCGGGTGTTCTCCAGAAACAGACAGGCCTTGAGCAGCACGGCCGCTGATAACGCGATGAACACCCAGAAGCTGCCACGCCATCCCAGTGTTGCCTGCAAGAACGTACCGGCAAGAGGCGATAGCGAGATGAAAATCCCGCCGGCGGTGACCATCAGGATTCGCAGGCGATCACGTTCCTGACCTTCGAACAGATCCTGGACCAGTGCCTGGGACAGTACGAAGCAACCGCAGCCCAGCGCCTGCACGACCCGGAACATCAGGAACAGCGAATAATCAGTGGTCATGACACAGCCGAGGGCGCCTAGCATTGAAACGCTCATGCCGGCGAGCAGCAAACCCTTGCGCCCGATCACATCCGACAGCGGCCCGATCAGCAGCTGGGCGAAGGCGATGCCGACGGCGAACAGGCTGATGGACAGCGCGATGTCCGCCGGGGTGCTGCGAAAGTGTTCGGCCAGCGCCGGGAACGAAGGCAGCAGGACGTCCAGTGGAAATACACCCAGCAGTACCAATGCGAGCAACAGGCTGACGGCCCCGCGACGCTGTCGGGTCGTCATCCCGGATTTTCTGTTATCCATCGATCAGTCCCGCCCTGGCGAAAAGTGTCTGGTTTTGAGATTCAGCAAAAAATCCGGCTTTCTTCAGTGCATTCAATGTGGCGATGCTGCCTGTCCGTGCGCGCAATCGGGTGGCTTGCGCCGTTACCAACCTGTCGACTATCTCCCGCACCGCGCTGTCGGCAATCCCGGCGTCGCGCAGGCTTCGTCGCAGCCACCGGTCATCGGCTTCGAAGAAGATCACGATGATCTCGAGCAGGGTGGCGGCCGCGAAAGTTCGCTGGTGCGAGTCCAGATGCAGCCAGAGGTAGTGGAACACTTCAGTGAAGTAGCGACTGTGGCGCGCCTCGTCGGTGAGGTGATCGCGCAGCATGTCACTGACCCCGGACACCAGGCTGTCCCGGCAGACGTCGAGCAGTTCCCGGGCAATGATGGTTTCCGAGACGAAGCCGAGCAGGAACCATGTCAGCGGTTGTTGCTCTGGAAGGGTTTTGGCGATCAGCCTGTTCATGCGAATGATCCGCCTGGGCGTCACCGGGCGCGCGTTGATGGCGTAGAGCCCGGCGATCTGCTCCGCGACCTGATGAGAGAACAGGGCGTGGTAACCCTCGTCGGTGTAGAGCTGCAGCGCGGCAGTTTTCATGAGCGGCGGAACATCGATCGGCAGTTCGCCGTGAACGATGACTTCCACGGCGCGATTGACGATGCGGTGCTCCAGCAGGGTTGTGTAGTCAAGAAAGTGCACCAGATGATTGGCCGTGAGTCGGTGCAGCATCGAACGGCCCGACGCCTTGATGGCAGGGTGCGCGAGATAGGGGAGAAATGCCGGCGGGAACCAATGACGGGTTTCCAGTTGCTGCGCTATATCAGCCGGCAAGCGGTAATCGTGGGCACTGGTGCGCACCGAAGCGCGAGTGTTCCAGTCGCCCAGTGAAAACTCGAAGGTCGGGGCGTGGGAGAGAAGGCTCATGCTTGCGTCTCGCGCAACAGGTCACGCATTTCCTGGCACATCGCCTGACCGTCGCTTTCCCCGCAGCCGACGAAGAACAAGGGTTGTTCCGCACTGTTCTCGAGTTTCAGCAAGCGCTCGACCTGGTCGTCGGAAAACGCACCTGTCAGCCAGGTGTTCATGCCCAGGGCAGTGGCCACCAGTTGAAACGTCTGTGAGAGGTGTCCGGCTTCGACGAATGCCATTCGATAGGCGCGCGAGTGGGGATACTTCCACCAGAGTCTGTCGAAGCGGGCGGTGATGAACAGGCCCATTGGCAGGTTATTGATGAAGTGCTGCCCTCCCAGGAGATTACCCAGTGCTGTGTCGGGTGGCAGATTGATCAGGCTCAAGGCGTGTTCCGCCGGGTGATAGGCATATACGCCGGGTGCCAGGCCTTCGGCGTTCTGGATCAGCAAGTAACCTTCGCAGGCGTTGAGCCCGCCCCCGGAAGGGCTGCTGCGCCGCGCGCCAAGCCCTTCGGCGATGCTGTCGTCACAGTCGGCCTCGCGTTCTCGCAGGTAACCGAGAGACAGGTATAGCAAGGTGCCGACATCGTCCAGCGACAGGGGGGCGCCGGTGAAGGACCGGCAGGTCTTGCGCCGGGTGAGTGAACTCGACAGGGTATCGTCATTCAGTGCCATTGGTGCTGGCAGGGCGATGAGTGCATTTGGACCGTTGTCTGCAGAGGCGTCCGCCGGAGGTGAAGTGGCAAGCACTGTCTCGCAGTGTTCGAGGTATTGCCTGGACCATTCCTGAATATTTCGGGGAGTGTGTTCGCAGGGAATATTCCGCGTGCCGATATGGTAGATCCTTGACAGTTCATCCCAGCCCCAGACCGGCGCTGTGACTTTTAAAGAAGTCAATATTCCGGCTTTTAGAAGTTGCGTGTCTATTATGTTGTTGCTGTCATATAAATCCGGATCGTGGATAAGTTGTGTCAGTCGAGAAGAGTATTCGAGATCAAGTTCGTGCTGAGTATGGTCTTTGTAGTTCCAGACTATCTGGCCGGGCGTTCGTGGCAGTATGAATAAATAAGGATTTATATGCATGTTGGGGCACGCTGCTCTGGATAGGTGCGTTGTCAGAGGCGCTGAGTAGCCGGCATACCCAGCGCCCACCTTACTTAGCGGGCTTTAGGTGCGACCAGAAAAGCCAGGTTTGCGAGGGTGCGGGATTCCAGAGTAATTGCTTTCATGATTGAACTCCTTGTTCATTGTTGCTTCGTGGTTAGTTGGTGTCACCTCCGTGGTGACGACTTAATAATAGTTTGTAATGGATTAATCGCAAGCAAATATTAAGTAGGAATTATCCAGTAATTTTGTCGGAGTGATCTTTGGCTGGGAGTGAATGTGTAAGTTAAATTTCGGAAAATAAAGTATTTAAGGAAATATCCTGCACGACGGCAGGACGTTAAATGTAGGAAAGCACAGTGCAAGACAAAAAGAAGGGGAGCCCGCAGGCTCCCCTTTCAACAGCATCAATGCCGTGCGCCTGTCAGCTGTTGGGCAGCAGGCGGCAGGTGATGCTCTTGATGTAGCGGGTTTCAGCAATGGCCGGGTGTACCGGGTGATCCGGGCCCTGACCGCCGCGCTCCAGCAGCTGGATATTGCGGTCCAGGTGGCGGGCGCTGGTCAGCAGGATGTTCTGCAGATCATCTTCCGGCAGGTGCATCGAGCACGAAGCGCTGACCAGGATGCCGTCCTTGTTGAGCAGACGCATGGCCTGCTCGTTCAGGCGGCGGTAGGCGCCTTCACCGTTTTTCATGTCCTTTTTGCGCTTGATGAACGCAGGCGGGTCGGCCACGATCACGTCGAAGCGTTCTTCGCTGGCCTTGAGTTCCTTCAGGGCTTCAAAGACGTCGCCTTCGATGCAGGTCATCTTGTCGGCAAAGCCGTTCAGCGCGGCATTGCGCTCGACGCCGTCGAGGGCGAAGCCCGATGCATCGACGCAGAACACTTCGCTGGCGCCGAACGCGGCAGCCTGCACACCCCAGCCACCGATGTAGCTGTACAGGTCCAGCACGCGTTTGCCTTTGGCGTAAGGCGCCAGGCGTGCGCGGTTCATGCGGTGGTCGTAGAACCAGCCGGTCTTCTGGCCCTGGATCACCGGGGCTTCGAATTTCACGCCGTTCTCTTCCAGAGGCACCCACTCCGGTACCAGGCCGAATACGGTTTCGGTGTAGCGCTCCAGACCTTCGGCGTCACGGGCGGCGGAGTCGTTCTTGAACAGGATGCCGCTCGGCTTGAGCACTTGGGTCAGTGCCGCGATCACGTCATCTTTATGGGCTTCCATGGTGGCGGAGGCGATCTGCACCACGAGGATGTCGCCGAAACGGTCGACCACCAGACCCGGCAGCAGGTCAGAGTCGCCGTAGACCAGGCGATAGAACGGTTTGTCGAACAGGCGCTGACGCAGGGAAAGCGCTACGTTCAGGCGATGCACCAGCAGCGACTTGTCCAGCGCCAGCTTGATGTCGCGCGACAGCAGGCGGGCGCAGATCAGGTTGTTCGGGCTCATGGCCACGATGCCCATCGGCTTGCCGCCGGCGGCTTCGAGGATCGCCTGGTCGCCGGCCTTGAAGCCGTGCAACGGGGTGGCGGCCACGTCGATTTCGTTGCTGTAGACCCACAGGTGGCCGGCGCGCAGGCGACGGTCGGCGTTGGCTTTGAGGCGCAAGCTAGGCAGGGACATGACGTCGCTCCGGAAAAAAGAGCGGGAGTATACCGTGTTGCGATGCATGCAGGTTCGATGCTGGACATGTGGCGCCCCGGCCTGGCGCGCAAACGGACGAAGGCAGAATTCGCTCGATGGTCTTGAATGAAAGTTTCCGCCGATCTGCCCCGCGATGTGTCGTCCGTCGGTTTTTAGGGGTTAGAATCGCCGCCTGTCCCAGAGTGTGTACTTATGTCCCAAGAGCTGACCACCGAACAGATTCAACAGTCCCTGCAAGGCATCAGTGTGCCCGCGCAGCCGCAGATCATGGTGGATCTGCAAATGGAGCAGTACATGCCCGATCCGGATCTGGAGACGATCGCCAAGCTGATCTCCCAGGATCCCGGCCTGTCCGGCTCACTGCTGAAAATCGTCAATTCGCCCTATTACGGCCTGAGCAACAAGATCACCTCGATCAAGCGCGCGGTGAACCTGTTGGGCAGCCGTTCGATAATCAATCTGATCAACGCGATGTCGATCAAGGGCGAGATGAACGACGACACCATCGTCACCCTCAACCGGTTCTGGGACACTGCCCAGGACGTGGCCATGACCTGCCTGACCCTGGCCAAGCGCGTCGGTACCGAGGCGAGCGACGAGGCCTACGCCTTGGGCTTGTTCCATGACTGCGGCGTGCCGTTGATGCTTCAGCGCTTCCCGGACTATATGAAGACGCTCGAAGAGGCTTACGCCAACGCCAGTGCCGAATGCCGGGTGGTGGACACCGAAAACCGCGTCTACAACACCAACCATTCGGTGGTGGGTTACTACACGGCCAAGTCCTGGCGCCTGCCGGAGCATGTCAGCGCGGCCATCGCCAATCACCACAACGCCATGGCGATCTTCAGCGACGAGACTTCGCGCAACAGTCAGATGAAAAACCTGCTGGCGATCCTGAAAATGGCCGAGCATATCTGCGCGTCGTACCGGGTGCTGGGCAACCAGAGCGAAGACTTCGAGTGGCAGGCTGTCGGGCCGCTGGTGCTCGAATACATCGGTCTCTCGGATTACGACTTCGAAACCCTGAAGCAGACGATCCGCGAACTCGGCGCACACTGATCAAACCGCTCCTGATTCGAGACGCTCATGCCTGAATTGCCGGAAGTCG
This sequence comes from Pseudomonas sp. 58(2021), assembly GCF_017491585.1. Lineage (NCBI taxonomy): Bacteria > Pseudomonadati > Pseudomonadota > Gammaproteobacteria > Pseudomonadales > Pseudomonadaceae > Pseudomonas > Pseudomonas sp. 58(2021). The sequence continues at coordinate 284,748 of NZ_JAFGYZ010000001.1, read as the reverse complement.
AAACCACCCGCCGCGGCATCGCCCCGCACCTGGAAGGCCAGCGCGTCAGCCGCGTGATCGTACGTGACCGGCGGCTGCGCTGGCCGATTCCCGAGGACCTCGATGTGCGCCTGTCCGGGCAGCGCATCGTGCTGGTCGAGCGGCGCGCCAAGTATCTGCTGATCAATGCCGAAGTCGGCACGCTGATCAGTCACCTGGGCATGTCGGGCAATTTGCGGCTGGTTGAGGTCGGGATGCCGGCGGCCAGGCATGAGCATGTCGACATCGAACTGGATTCGGGCCTGGCCCTGCGCTACACCGATCCGCGGCGTTTCGGGGCGATGCTCTGGAGCACTGACCCGCTCAATCACGAGTTGCTGATTCGCCTGGGGCCGGAGCCGTTGACTGATCTGTTCGATGGCGAGCGGTTGTTTCAGCTGTCACGCGGACGGTCGATGGCGGTCAAGCCGTTCATCATGGACAACGCGGTGGTGGTGGGCGTCGGCAACATTTACGCGACCGAGGCGCTGTTCGCCGCCGGGATCGATCCGCGCCGCGAAGCCAAAGGTATTTCCCGGGCGCGCTATCTGAAGCTGGCGATCGAGATCAAACGCATCCTCGCCGCAGCCATCGAGCGTGGCGGTACCACGTTGCGCGATTTCATCGGTGGTGACGGGCAGCCGGGGTATTTCCAGCAGGAACTGTTTGTTTACGGTCGCGGTGGCGAGCACTGCAAGGTCTGCGGCACAGGCCTGCGGGACGTGAAGCTGGGCCAGCGGGCCAGCGTTTTCTGCCCGCGCTGCCAGACCTGACGAAAAGCTGAAAAAGTCCTACGGTCTATAGTGAGTTGTCTCACTGTTCAGCCCGAAGGATCGTGCCATGAAATCCTCGCTAGCCCTTTTCCTCGCACTGCTGCTGTGTTCCAGCCTGACCGTTCAGGCCACGGAAGGCGGCAGCGGTGACCCGCGTTACGCCATCCAGAATCCACCGGCTTACGCCATGATCGGCGATCTGCTGATTGCCCGCCCCTTGCTGGTGGCGGCCACGGTGATCGGTGCGGGGGTGTTCGTGGTGTCGTTGCCGTTTACCGCGCTGGGTGGCGGCGTCGGCGATGCGGGGGAGGCGCTGGTGGTGGCACCGGCGAAAGCGGCGTTTGTGCGCTGTCTGGGATGTACCGGGGAAGGATTCGAGCAGCGTGAATGACGCGATCGCAGCCTTGCGCTGCGATCGCGGTCAGAGACTCAAGCCTTGCCGGTAATCTTGCGGTACTTCTCCATCAACTGTTCTTCAGTCTCCGGATGGGCTTCGTCCAGCGGAATGCAATCCACCGGGCAGACCTGTTGGCACTGCGGTTCGTCGTAGTGGCCGACGCACTGGGTGCACAGGTTCGGGTCGATCACGTAGATCTCTTCGCCTTGGGAAATGGCGGCGTTCGGGCACTCAGGTTCGCAGACGTCGCAGTTGATGCAATCGTCGGTGATGATCAGGGACATGCTAACTCCAGCCGGGGCGGCGGGCCCGGGCGCAATAAATCAATGCGCGCAATTGTGCCGCATTGGCGCCCGCAGTGCACGCGGGCACCGTTTGAACGGTCGTTACTTCTTGAAGCGCAGGGTCAGGGCATCAGCCACTGCCGGGTGGACGAACTTGCTGATATCGCCGCCCAGGGCTGCAATTTCCCGCACCAGTGTCGAGGAAATGAACGAATAACGCTCGGAAGGGGTGAGAAACAGGCTCTCCACATCCGGCGCCAACTGGCGGTTCATGTTGGCCAGCTGAAATTCGTATTCGAAGTCCGAGACCGCGCGCAGGCCACGCAGGAACACGTTGGCGTTCTGCTCTTTGGCGAAATGCGCCAGCAGCGTCGAGAAGCCGACCACTTCCACGTTGGGCAGGTGCTTGGTGACTTCGCGGGCCAGCTCGACCCGTTGTTCCAGCGGGAACAGCGGATTTTTCTTGGGGCTGGCGGCAACGGCGATGATTACGTGATCGAACAGGCGCGAGGCGCGTTCGACCAGATCGCCATGGCCCTTGGTAATAGGGTCGAAGGTACCTGGGTACAACACTCGGTTCATCGCGTCGTCCTGGCGGGAATCCGTTGGGGAGTCGGATGGTATCGCAGCCGTCCCGGTCGGCCAAGTCGCCTTTTGGGTAAGAAAGCACTATAGGCGGTACGAATCTTCGGCTTTTTCACGGGTTTCTCAACCGTTTGCCGAGGGATGTCGCCAGTTGTGCTGTCAGACCATACACCGACAGCTGCGGGTTGGCGCCGATGCTGGTGGGGAACAGCGAGCCGTCATGAATCGACAGATTGCTCAACTGATGATGGCGGCCAAGGCTGTCGGTAACCGCGGTCTTCGGGTCTTCGCCCATCGCACAACCGCCCATGACGTGGGCGCTGCCCAGGCGAGTGCGGTACAGCTCAAGGCTCAAGCCGTCGATCATCGTGCGCGCCTCGGCCAGGCTGTTCACATAACGCGCATCGGCGTGCATCGGCATCACCGCTTTGGCACCACCGGCGAACTGGATCTCGGCCATGACGTGGAAGGCCCGGCGCAAACCGTCCCAGGCGTAGGACGACACCTGATAATCCAGCACTGGCGAACCGTCGCCACGCAATTCGACACTGCCGCCCTGGCTGTCCTGATGAAAGCCGTCACGCAGCAATGCCAGCATGGCGTGGGTGTGCGGAAGATCCGCCATGTGCCGGGCGTTTTCCTGGCCGAAGCCGCCGAGCAGGGTGGCCGCCAGCGCCGGGTGCAGCGGCGGCACTTCGAGTTTGAAGGCCATCGGCCCGGTGATGCCGTCCTTCCACTGGAAATGGTCGGAGTAGATCGATTGTGGCGCCCCGTAAAACGGGTTGATGACCTCGTCGAAGCGCCCGGCGGACATGTTCACCGGGTGCAGAAAGGTGCGTTTTCCGAGGCGTCGATGCGGATCCGGCGCGTCCGAGCGCAGCAGCAGGGCTGGGCTGTTGATCCCGCCACCGGCCAGCACGTAATGGCGGGCCTTGACCGTGATCTGGCGTCCGGTCGGTTCGACGCAGCGTTCGTCCATCGCCACGCATCGCAGCCCGGTCACCTTGTCGCCGTTGATCAGCAGTTTTTCGGCGCGGGCCAGATAGAGCAGCTCGCCACCCTTTTCCAGGGTCGCCGGAATGGTGGTGACCATCATCGATTGCTTGGCGTTGGTCGGGCAGCCCATGCCGCAATAGCCGAGGTTCCAGCAGCCGCGCACGTTGCGCGGGATCACGTGCCAGCTGTAGCCGAGCTGTTCGCAGCCTTTGCGGATCACGTCGTTGTTGGCGTTGGGCGGCACCCTCCAAGGGGCGACGCCGAGACGCTGCTCCATTTTTTCGAACCACGGCGCCATGTCGGCGGGGCTGTGGCCTTTGACGTTGTGTTCCTTGGCCCAGTGTTCGAGGGTCGGCTCGGGGGTGCGAAAGCTCGAAGTCCAGTTGATCAGGGTGGTGCCACCGACCGCGCGGCCCTGAAGGATGGTGATCGCGCCGTCCTTGCTCATGCGGCCGATGCCTTCCTGATAGAGGCTGCTGTAGGCCTTGTCTTCCAGCATTTTGAAGTCGCTGCTGGTCTTGAGCGGGCCTTCTTCGATCAGCAGCACCTTGTAGCCGGCGGCGCTGAGGATTTCCGCCGTGGTGCCGCCGCCGGCGCCGCTGCCGATGATCGCCACGTCGGCTTCCAGGGTCAGGTCATCGTTCAGTTGTGCGCCGTTGTAGGTTTTCCAGCCACGGGCAAGGCCTTCGCGAAACGGGTCGGGTACGGGCATCGATCAGGTTCTCTTATTATTTTTTTGCGTGGGTCGCCAGGCTCAAACGGCGGGCGGGCCGGGGTAACCGCAATGGGCCCAGGATTCGGCGCGGGTGTACCAGGCCATCATCACCATTTGCTGCAGGGAGCTGTGGCCCATGCGCAGCAGGCTCAGCGAGCTGTTTTCCCAGCGTTCGAGGAAGTGGCGGATCGCCTCGGGGCTGGCGTTTTCCCAACTGCCCCAGATTCCGGTCAATGGCCCGCGCGTCACCGCCATGCCCAGTACATCGAACAGTTGCCGGGTGAGCTTGAGCATTTCCGGTGACAGGTGATCGAGGCTGTAGTCCAGGGACTTCAGGGTTCCATCGACAGCGGCGGGCATCTTTTCCATAGCAACGGCGCCATCCAGCATTACTGGAATCAGTGCGCGCAGAAACAGCAGATCACCGCTGCGCAACGTGGCGAATCCGTTGACCGATACGCTCGACGAACAGCCGCTGAGGCTGGCACCAAGGCCGGCGGTGGCGAGGAAAGCCGTGGCGCCCAGGCTGAATTTCAGCAGGCCACGGCGCGAGAGGGCGGGTGTTTCGGTCAGGCTTGGGTGCATTGTTGTTATTACCCGGCGGTGACGTTAGCGAATGAACAGTTTCTGGATCAGTTTCTGAATGGTTTTGCCGTACGGCGGGTAGATCAGCTTCGCCGCGTTGAAGCGCTGTTTGACCAGCACGCCCTTGGCCTTGCTGAAGGTCAGAAAACCTTCGTGCCCGTGGTAATGGCCCATCCCCGACGGTCCGATACCGCCGAACGGCATGTCGTCCTGGGCCACATGCAACAAGGTGTCGTTCAGGCAAACTCCTCCGGAATGGGTTTCATGGAGCACGCGGTTCTGTTCGCGTTTGTCGTAGCCGAAGTAGTAAAGAGCCAGAGGACGTGGTCGCTGATTGATGTAAGCAAATGCCTGATCCAGATTCTGGTACGGCACGATCGGCAGCAGCGGGCCGAAGATTTCGTCCTGCATCACTGTCATTTCGTCGCTGACATTCAGCAGCAGGCTGTGAGGCATGCGTCGGCCCTGGCCCTGGTCGAACAACGGAATCAGCAGCGCACCCTTGCTGGTGGCGTCGCTGAGGTAGCCGTTGAGACGCGCCAGTTGGCGTTCATTGATGATGGCGGTGTAGTCCGGGTTGTCGGCGAGTGTCGGATAAAACCCGCGCACGGCCTGGCGATAGGCTTCGACGAAACCGCCGACGCGCTCTTCCGGCACCAGCACGTAGTCCGGGGCCACGCAGGTCTGGCCGGCGTTGAGGGTCTTGCCGAAGGCGATGCGTTCGGCGGCGTCCTTGAGCGGCACGTCGTGGGAAACGATGGCCGGCGACTTGCCGCCCAGCTCCAGAGTCACTGGCGTGAGGTTTTCCGCCGCCGCGCGCATCACGTGCTTGCCGATACTGGTGGCGCCGGTGAACAGCAGGTGATCGAAGCGCAGTTTCGAAAACGCTACACCGACATCGGCCTCGCCGAGCACCACGCACACCAGATCTTCGGGGAAGATCCGCGCCAGCAATTCCTTGAGCAGCAGTCCGGTGGCCGGGGTCGATTCGCTGAGTTTGAGCATCACCCGGTTGCCTGCCGCGAGCGCGCCGGTCAACGGGCCCATGGCCAGGAACAGCGGGTAGTTCCACGGCACGATAACGCCCACTACGCCCAGCGGCTGATACACGACTTTTGCCGATGCCGGCTGGAAGGCGACGCCGACCTTGCGCCGAGAAGGCTTCATCCATTGGCTGATATGCCGGCTGGCGTAATGAATGCCGTGCAGGCTCGGCATCAGCTCGGCGAGCAGGGTTTCATCGGCGCTGCGATGGCTGAAGTCAGAACTGATCGCCTCGACCAGCGCCTGACGTTCGCTGCTCAGCAGATCGCGCAGGGCCTTGAGCCATTGCTGGCGCTGGGCGGCAGGCGGCATCGGGTTGGCGGCGTAGGCGGCGCGCTGGGCTTCGAATAACCGGTTGAGCGCCTCCAACGGCTGTTTCAACGATTGCAGGTAGGCAATATCGGCGGTCATTGTCGGCTCCGGATTTGTTGTCGTGAGGAACTTTCTAGAGTCTATGCTCTAGAAAGTCAAATGACTTCCTGGTGCGTCACGGTTTTATCCAATTCCGGTTAGGTCGTAAGATGCCCCCCAACGCACTCTGAATTAAAGCTCAAGCCATGGCCCCACGGATCAAAACCAGCGAGCGCATCGTGCAGAACAGCCTTGAGCTGTTCAATCAGCAGGGCGAGCGCAGCATCAGCACCAATCACATCGCCGCCCACATGGAGATTTCTCCGGGCAATCTGTACTACCACTTCCCCAACAAGCAGGCGATCATCGCTGTGCTGTTCAGTGAGTACGAAAGCCTGGTCGACAGCTTCCTGCGCCCGCCTCAGGGGCGGCCGGCGACGGTCGAAGACAAGCGTTTCTACCTCAAGGAACTGCTGTCGGCGATGTGGCGCTACCGTTTCCTGCATCGCGATCTCGAGCATCTGCTCGACAGCGATCCGGATCTGGCCGGGCGTTACCGGCGCTTTTCCCAGCGCTGCGTGATTCAGGGCGCGGCCATCTATGAAGGTTTCGTCGCCGCCGGCATCCTGAAAATGGACCGGGTGCAGATCGAATCCCTGACCCTCAACGCGTGGATCATCCTCACCTCTTGGGTGCGCTTCCTGTGCACCACCCGGGAAAACTCCAACCACCTCAGCGAGCAGGCCATTAAACGCGGCGTGTATCAGGTGCTGGTGCTGGAAGCAGGGTTCGTCACCGAGCAGGCCCGCGATGAGGTCAACGCCTTGTTCGAAGAGTTCTACGTGCCGCTGGCCCAGGCCCTCGAAGAAAGACCGTAAGCCCACTTCCTCACTGGAGTCGTTCGCTATGCCGATTGCGCAACTGATCAGCCCGACCGCACTGGATGCCCGCAAGGCGCGGCCGGGGCTGGTGATTCTCGATTGCCGTTTTGCCCTCGAAGACCCGGATTACGGCCAGCGCAGCTACGCCGAGGGGCATATTGCCGGGGCACACTTCGCCGATCTTGAGCGCGACCTCAGCGGCCCGGTGACCAAGGGTGTGACCGGTCGCCATCCACTGCCGGAGCCGGCGGCGCTGATCGAACGCCTGCAAGCGTTCGGCATCGACAACGACAGCGATGTGGTTCTGTATGACGACGGCCCGGGCGCCTATGCGGCGCGGGCCTGGTGGTTGCTGGCGTGGCTGGGCAAGCGTGACGGCGTGTTCATTCTCGATGGCGGGCTCAAGGCCTGGCATGCGGCGGGGCTGCCGTTGAGTCTTGATCCACCGTCAGCGGCCCGGGGCAACTTCAGCGGCCAGCCGGACATGAGCCTGCTGCTCAGCGCCGAGCAATTGCAGCAGCGCCTGGGCCAGCCGGCCCTGACCCTGCTCGATGCCCGCGCCTTGCCGCGGTTCAAAGGCGAAGTGGAGCCGATTGATCCAATAGCGGGGCACATTCCCGGCGCGCAATGCGCGGCGTTCACCGACAACCTGGGCAGCGACGGGCGTTTCCTGCCGGCCGATCAGCTCAAGCAGCGTTTCGCCGCGAAACTCGGCGAGCGTTCGCCGAACGATCTGGTGGCGTATTGCGGCTCCGGGGTGACGGCGTGTCATAACCTGTTCGCCCTGTGTCTGGCGGGTTATCCGTTGGGTGCGCTGTATGCCGGATCGTGGAGCGAATGGATCAACGAGCCTTCGCGCGGTATCGCTACGGGCGAGTAAACGCGTTCAGCGATCCAGCCGCGCGCTGCGATAGGCCGCCGGCCCCACGCCGTAAACCTGTTTGAACTGCCGGCTCAGATGGCTCTGGTCGGCAAAGCCCAGCCGGGTGGCGACTTCCACCGGCAGGCAGCCGCTCTGCAACAAGCCCCGGGCGCAGGCGATCCGCTGCTGCATCAGCCAGCTGTGGGGCGGCATGCCGGTGGCGCGGCGGAACACCCGGGCGAAGTGGAAGGGCGACAGGTTCACCGCCGCCGCCAGTTCTTCCAGCGAGGGCGGCGCCGCCAGTTGCGCGTGCAGCAACTCCTTGGCCATCGCCACTGCGCGGTGCTCTTTGCCGGGCTTGCCGTTGATCTGCACCGCCGCGTGGCGTTGCAACAGCCGCATCATCATTTCGCGCCATACCGTCTGTTGTTGCAGCGCGGTGGCGGGGCTTTCCAGTAAACGGTGCAACTGGCTGAAGCCGTTGACCAGATCCGGATCGCGGTACAGCGTCGCGCCAAAGGCTGGCATTGGCGTGGTCGGCAGTTCCAGTTCTTCGAGCAACGAGACAATTTTGCCGGTGTCCGGATAGAACGCACGGTACAGCCAGCCGTCCTCGGTGCCTTTGTGGCCGGTGTGCAATTCGTCCGGATTGATCAGCACCAGCGTGCCACTGCCCGCCAGGTGTTCGGCGCCGCGATAGCGGTAGCGCTGGGCGCCGGCCATGATCATGCCGATCACGTAGCCGTCATGGACATGCGGGGCGAAACGATGCTCGATGTAGCGCGCCGAGAGCAGTTCGACGCCGGCCAATGGCGCGGTTTGCCAGAAACGGATCGACTCGCCCTGATCGCTCATGACCTCACCCGCGCCCCGATTCGGCCAGCCATTGGGGAATGCGCCGTTCCAGGTAATAACCCGGTTGGCGGAATGAGCCGTCGACGAAACCGACATGGCCACCCTTGCTCTGCAATTCGAACTGCGTCGAGGTCGACAGCTCGCTGGCCTGCGGCAGGCTGTGGGGAAACACGAACGGATCATCCGCCGCTTGAATGATCAGGGTCGGCGTGCGGATTTCCCCAAGAAAGTAGCGGCTCGACGCACGGCGATAGTAATCCTCGGCATCGACAAAACCGTGCAGCGGCGCGGTCACCCGGCCGTCGAAATCCCAGAAGGTGCGCATGTTTTCCAGCGAGCCGAGGGCTGCCAGTGCGGCCAGACCGTCCTCGCGTCCGTCGTGCTGGAACTGGCGCTGCTTGTTCTTGATGTAGGCGACCATTTCGCGCATGAAGTGCGCTTGATAGACCTTCGAAAAGCCCTGGCCGATACGGTCGGCGCATTGATCCAGTCGAAACGGCACCGACACCGCCACTGCGCCGAGCACGCCGCTGGCGCTGCCGGTTTCCCCCAGATGCTTGAGCAACACGTTGCCGCCGAGGGAGTAGCCGACCGCATACAGCGGCGCCAGTGGTCGCTTGGCTTTCAGATGACGGATGGCTTCGGCGAGGTCTTCGCTGGCGCCGGAATGGTAGCTTCGCGGCAACAGATTCGGCTCGCCCGAGCAGCCACGCCAGTTCAGCGCGACACTGGCCCAGCCCTGTGCTGCGAGCGCTGCCTGGATCCCGGCGACGTAAGGCGAGTTGGAAGAACCGGTCAGCCCGTGCAATACCAGCACCAGTGGCGCGTCGGCGCTGTGTGGGCCATGCCAGTCGAGGTCGAGGAAGTCACCGTCCTCCAGCCACAGCCGTTCGCGCTGGCGATCAAGGTGTACGGTTTTGCGCCACAGCGGCCCCCACAAGGTTTGCAGGTGCGGATTGCCGAGGCCGAAGGCGGGCGTGAAACGAAATCCGGGTTCGGAAGGAGAAAGAAGTGCGCGCACGGTAAATCTCGACGGTGTCATGCATGAAGTGACAGTCATGCAAAGCGCTGTCACTTCAATGGAGGTCTAACTTGCCACAAAGCCTGCATCAGCGCGACACGAATGCCCTGACGGCTCGACGGTCGGGACAATGGCCGGTTGCGGGAGCGGCAGTTGCTGGACCGTGGGACCTATGGTCACTACCCGCCACTGATCGTCTGACAAATGTTTGTCCACTGCCATTCTGATCTGCTCAAGCGTCAGGCGCTGCACCTGTTGCGCGAAGAAATCCAGGTCCAGTGGCAAGTGATGACGGTTGATCTCGGCCAGGCGCCCGAGAATCTGCTCGTTGCTGGCGCTGCCAATGATATTGGTGTTGGCCAGTCCGCGCTTGAAGTGATCGAGTTCCTCCTGCGAGGGGCCTTCACGCTGGAAATTGCTGAGCATCGATTTCACCAGTGCCACCGTTTCATTCGCGAATTGGGGGCTGGTCTGCAGAGCGATTGATGTCAGTCCGCTGCCCGCCCAGTCTTTGGTGCGAATGCTGGCGTCGTACACGAGACCGCGTTTGTGCCGCAGTTCGGTCATCAGACGGGAGTTCGCACCCCTGCCGAAAATCTGCGTCGCGGCATACAGCGCGACGAAGTCGTCGTGTTGGCGCGACAGGCTCGGTTGCCCAAGCAATACGTGAGTCTGTTCCTGTGCACGCTCGACATGGCGATGCATTTCAATGCCGAACGATTTGGGCGGTTCGACTGCGGGGAGTGCGACGAGGGGCGCGGGGAGTGCGTTGGTGATTTGCAGGCTGATGGCCTGCGCCTGTTCGACGGAAAGATCTCCCACCAACGTAATTTGTGTTTGGCTTGCCGAGTGGGTTTGGCGGTGGAACGCTTGTACGGCCTGGCGTGTGATCGAGGTCAGGCCGGCATCGGTTCCGTAGAGCGGACGGGCGTATGGCGTGTCCGGGGCCAGCAGCTCCTGAAGGCGTTGCGCAGCAATTTCCGCAGGTTGTTGCTGTTGTGCCAGCTGCAACCCGCGAAGCTCGCTCTTGACCCTGAGCAGAGCTTCTTCGGTAAGAGAAGGCTGCCCCAGCATTTGCGTGAACAATTGCAGGGCCGGGCTGCTTTTGTCTGGATCGCTGAGGCTGCGCAAAGTGAAGGTAGCACGCTCCTGATCCAGATCCATGCCGAGCTTCGCACCCAGCCCGTCAAAGACTTCGGCGATCGCTGCATGATCACGCTTGCCGCTCACACCTTCGTTGAACAGGCTGAAGGTCACCGCTGCCAGGCCGGGGGTGTCGCCATCGTGTGCGCTGCCGGAGGCGAAGCTGACGTGAACATCGAACATCGGCAGCTCCGTCGTGCGGATGAATAACGTTTTGATGCCTGTCGTGGTTTTCCAGCCCTGGATGGTCAATGGGCGTGGGCTCTGTCGGGTCGTGTCTGTTTCCGACAATGATTGCAATCGGGACTCGGGAAAGGCGACTGGCGCGGTAAGGGCAGCAGCCGGGCTGGCTGACAGCCAACCGATGAATGCGAAACAGGCCAGGGCAGGCCCAAAGATGTGCGCAGATTTATCCATGTTTTTTCTCCATGAGCACATGGGCGGTACTGAGGCGTTCGCGGATCAGATATTTTTCAGCGGTCTGACGGATGTCCTCAGGCGTCACGCTCTTTAACTCGGCAATCTCCTGATCGAGCAATTGCCACGACAGGCCAATGCTCTCGAGTGCGGCCAGATGTTGGGCAGTGCTATCGATCGAATCTCGTGCAAAAAAACTTCGGGCGATCAATTGGGTTCGCGCGCGTTCCAGTTCGTCGATGGGAGGAGGCGTGGTACGCAGCTCCTCGAGCAGATCCCAGACTCTTGATTGCGCCTCGTCAGGACTGGCCGAGTGCGAGTTGTCGAGTCGGGTGCGCAATATCAGGAGGGTGTCGCCACGACTGTAAAGGTCATAGCTGGCGTCGACGTGACTGAGCATATGTTCATGGTGCAGCAGGCGTTTTTGCAGACGTGCGCTCTGGGAGCCTGCCAGCAACATTTCGATCAGGCGCAATGCATGCGCGGTCTGATATGTCTCTGCAGTAGCCAGGCTGGGAACGTTGAATGCCATGATCAGTTCGGGGGCAGGAACCGGTTGGTTCAGTGTGATTCGGCGCTCTCCCGGTTCCGACAGTTCTCGCGGTTTCACGGCTTGGGGAAAAGGGCGACTGGCGAGGCCGCCGAAGTAGCGCTGAGCCAGGGGCTGAACGTAATCGAGCGTGACGTCACCGACGACTACCAGCGTGGCATTGCCGGGGGCATAGCGTGACTCATACCAGTCCCGCAACTGAGTGGTGTTCAAGCCGTGCAGGTCATTCATCCAGCCGATGACGGGCGTTCGGTAGCTGCTGGATGGGTAGGCCAGGGTTTCCAGACGTTCCATGGCGGTGTCCAGAGAACTGTCTTCCACATTCAAGCGGCGCTCTTCTTGAATGACACTGATCTCGGAGGCGAAGTCTTCGGGTTTGAGGTGAGCAGTCGACATCATGTCGGCCATCAATTCGAACGCAACCCCCAGATAAGGCTTGGGCAGCGTCTGATGGTAGGCAGTGACGTCTTTGCTGGTAAAGGCATTTTCCGATGCCCCCAACGACTCCAGGATCGCGGACGCCTCGCCCGGGCAAGTCTTGCTGCTGCCCTTGTAAAGCATGTGTTCCAGTGCATGCGACAGCCCTGTCTGGCCTGGCGCTTCGTCGGCCGATCCGACGTTGAACCACAGCTGGGAGGTGACCAGCGGGGCCCGGTGATCTTCGCGGACGATGACCTTCAAGCCGTTGTCCAGCAGAAACTCGTGGGTAGTCGGTAGTGGGTCGGCCAGCGCCAGCAGCGGGGCAAAGGCCAGACAAGGCAGCATCCTGCTGCACAAAGTGTCCATAAATGATTCGTCCTCAATGGATTACTGAAATGCGTAATCCACTGTGGAGATTTTGCGCGGGCGGCGTGCGGTAGTTATCTACCGCACGCCGAATACTGCGTTCATCAGGCGTCAGGAGAGGGCACGCTGCGTTGCCACAACGCGTAGTACACCCGCCCGGACTTCTGTTCGCGGTGCAGGCGCCAGTTGCCTGGCAGGCCGAGGGTCGATGGCGCGGTTTCACTTTCAGTGTAGATCCACGAATCATCCGCCAGCCATTGGCGTTCTTCCAGCAGCGTGCACACGGCAGGCAACAGGTTCTGGTTGAAGGGCGGGTCGAGGAACACCAGGTCGAACGCGGTCGCGGTCTGGGTTTCCAGATAGCGCAGGGCGTCGGCGGTCTGCACGTGGCCGTTGGTGCAGCGCAGCGTGCCGAGGTGTTCTTTCAGGCTGGAGACCGCGACATGGCTGGCATCCAGTGCCTGGCCCATGGACGCGCCACGGGACAGCGCTTCCAGAAACAGCGCGCCGCTGCCGGCGAACGGATCGAGCACCTTGGCCCCGGCAACGTATGGCGCGAGCCAGTTGAACAGGGTTTCGCGTACCCGGTCCGGCGTCGGACGCAGGCCCGGCGCATCCGGGAAGCTCAGTTTGCGGCTGCGCCATTCGCCGCCGATGATGCGCAACTGGTTCACACCGTTGTGCAGTTTTTGTACAGGTTTCTTTGGACTGGCCATTAATGCTCCGGAACCCCGAGCGGCTGCTCGGCAGGTTTATCAGATGGGGCCGGTAACGGCTTTTGCGGCACGGTCGGGCCAGCGCTGACGATGACCAGTTTATCCGTGCTCAAGTGTTTGTTCAGGACGTCGCGAACCTGCTCGACCGTCAGGCTCTGGGACTGACGCATGAAGTCGTCCAGATAATTCAGCGGCAGGTTGTAGAAACCCATGGCGCCGAGCTGGCCGACGATATCGGCGTTGCTCGCGGTGGACAGCGGGAAGCTGCCGGCCAGTTCGCGCTTGGCGTCATCGAGTTCTTTCTGGGTCGGGCCGGTCTTCAGGTAGTCGGCGAGCACGTCCTGCACCAGTTTCAGGGTGCCTTCGCTCATTTCCGCGCGGGTCTGCAGATTGATCATGAACGGGCCGCGCGCCTGCATCGGGCTGAACGCCGAATACACGCCGTAGGCCAGGCCGCGTTTCTCGCGGACTTCGCTCATCAAACGGGTGCCGAAGCCACCGCCCCCGAGGATCTGGTTGCCCATCGACAGTGCGGCATAGTCCGGGTCATCACGGTCGATGCCCAGTTGCGCGAGCATCAGGTTGGTCTGCTTCGACGGAAACTCGATGTGGCCGATGCCGGCTTTCGGCTCGGTCGGTTGCTCGACTTTCGCCAGCGCCGGGCCTTTTGGCAGCGCAGCGGACACCTGGTTGGCAATCGCCTCGGCTTCGCTGCGGGACAGATCGCCCACCAGCGCAATCACCACGTTGCCGGCCGCATAGGCCCTGGCGTGGAACTCACGCAGTTGCGCCAGCGTGATCTTCGGCACGCTTTGCGCATTGCCGTCGCTGGAATGGGCATACGGATGATCGCCGTACAGACGCTTCATCAGTTCCAGGCTGGCGAGTTTGCCGGGGTTCTGTTTCTGGTACTCGAAGCCGGCGAGCATCTGGTTCTTGATGCGCGCGAAGGAGTCGGCCGGGAAGGTCGGTTTGCCCACCACTTCCGAGAACAGCTTCAGCGCCGGCTCGCGTTTGTCGGCGGCACTCAGACTGCGCAGCGACGCGATGGCCATGTCCTTGTAGGCGCCGTTGCCGAAATCCGCGCCCAGGCCTTCGAAGCCTTGAGCGATGGCGCCGACGTCCTTGCCCGCCACACCTTCGTTGAGCATGGCGTTGGTCAACAGGGCCAGGCCCGGTGCGTTGCCGTCCTGGCTGCTGCCGGCGGAAAAGATCAGGCGCATGTCGAACATCGGCAGTTCGCGAGCCTCGACGAACAGCACCTTGGCGCCTTCGGCGGTGTTCCAGGTCTGTACGTCGAGCTTGCGGCTGGCCGGGGCCTTGCCGTCGAGTTCGGCCAGCGATTGCAGCTTCTGGCTGGACTTGGCGTTATCCAGCGCTTCGCTGGCCTTGCTGTCGTCGCTCGGCGCCAGATAGAGCGCGGCGGAGCCGATGATGGCCACGGCGATCAGGCCGAGCAGCAGGCGTGGGGTTTTGCGCTCACTCATGAGTCGTCTCCAGTGGCAGGACATGGGCGACGCTGAGACGTTCGCGGGTGAAATACAGCTTGGCGGCGTTCTGGATGTCTTGCGGGGTGACGCTCTCCAGATCCGCCAGTTCGGTGTCCATCAGCTTCCACGACAGACCCACGGTCTCCAGCTGGCCGATGGCGGTGGCCTGGCTGGTGATCGAATCGCGCTCGAAGACCAGGCCGGCGATGACCTGGGCACGCACACGTTCCAGCTCTTCGGCGGACGGCGCGGTGGTTTTCAGCTGTTCCAGCAGTTTCCACAGGCCGGCTTCAGCCTGGGCCATGGTCTTTTTCTTCTGGGTGTTCGGCGTGGCCGACAGGGTGAACAGGCTGTCACCGCGGGTGTAGGCGTCGTAGCTCGATGAACCGCCGGACACCAACTCTTCGCCGCGCTCCAGTTGGGTCGGGATGCGGCCGCTGTAGCCGCCGTCCAGCAATGCCGAAATCAGGCGCAAGGCGTTGACCGAACGTTTGTCTTCGGCGGTGGCAATGCTCGGGACGTTGAAGCCGAGCATCAGGCTCGGCAGCTGGGTCTGCACGTGCAGGGTGATCTGGCGCTCGCCGGGCTCGGCCAGTTCCAGCGGTTTTTTCGCTGGCGGTACGTCACGCTTCGGGATCGGCCCGAAGTAGCGCTGAGCAAGGGTCATCACCTCGTCCGGGGTCACGTCGCCGACCACCACCAGCGTGGCGTTGTTCGGCACGTACCAGGACTGATACCAGTGACGCAGCTCTTCGACCTTCATCCGCTCCAGGTCAGCCATCCAGCCGATGGTCGGCGTGTGATAGCCGCTGGCCGGGTAGGCCATGGCCTTGTAGCGCTCGTAGGCCTTGGACATCGGCTTGTCGTCGGTGCGCAGGCGGCGCTCTTCCTTGATGACTTCGATTTCCTTGGCGAACTCGTCGGCCGGCAGGCGCAGGTTGGCCATGCGGTCGGCTTCCAGTTCGAAGGCCACGCCCAGACGGTCGCGGGCCAGCACTTGGTAATAAGCGGTGAAGTCGTCGCTGGTGAAGGCATTCTCTTCGGCGCCGAGGTCGCGCAGGATCAGCGAGGCTTCGCCGGGGCCGACTTTTTCGCTGCCCTTGAACATCATGTGTTCGAGGGCGTGGGACAGACCGGTCTGGCCCGGGGTTTCGTAGCTGGAACCGACCTTGTACCAGACCTGCGACACCACCACCGGTGCGCGATGGTCTTCGCGCACGACGATCTTCAAGCCGTTGTCGAGGGTGAATTCGTGAGTCGGTTGCGGGTCGGCCGCCAGGGCCGAAAGGGGCAGGCAGACTGTGCTGAGCAACAGGCCTGCGGCGCGGCGGGCTAGAGCATTCATTCGTTTTTAAACCTGTTGGGCTGCCCGCTTGGTCTTAGCGTCGGCGGGCGAGAGGGTGCTAGGATACTGATCCGTTTTACTGGGGGCCACGCCTATAAGGCCTTTGATCGGCAGGCAGGTGATGCTATTTGCGGATTTAATCTGGATTTTGTCCGCTAGACTCTGCTTTTTCCCCGACGATGGCCTACCAGTCCTTCGTGTTGATCAATCTTTTGAGGTGCCGCTTGCACCTCGACAAAATGTTGCGCGTGAACAAGCTGGATGAAACACAGTCTGTTCTGCATCGAATATTTATTTGCCGGGGCGCCCCTGTGGCGCGTCGCTACCGTGAGATAGCCGTCCTCCATGTTTGGTTCCAACGACGACAAGAAGACCCCAGCTGCGGCTGGCGAGAAAAAAAGCCTGTTCGGATGGCTGCGCAAAAAGCCGCAGGAACCCGTCGTCGAACAGCCGACTGCCATTCCTGAGCCAGCCCCGGCGCCAGCACCTGTCATAGAAGAAGTGCCGGCACCGGTTGTGCTGCCGATTGCCGAGCCGGTGCTGCAACCGGTGGCCGGGGCCGAGCCTGTAGCGCCGACCGCCGCTGAACTGCCCCTGACCCCGGCCGCCCAGCCGTGGCTGACCTTGCCGGTGGCCGAAGAGCCGGTGGCACTGGTTGAAGAGGCTGCGCCGCACATTACGCCGCCGATTCCGGCACCGGTTGCATTCACTCCTGAGCTTGTTCAGCCGTCGGTGGTCGAACCTGCTCCTGTCATTCCCGAGCCTGTGGTCGCTGCCCCGGTTGCGCCGATAGTCGCTGCACCCGAGCCTGCACCTGCACCTGCACCTGCACCTGCACCTGCACCTGCACCTGCACCTGCACCGATCGTCGCTGCGCCTGTCGCTGTCGTCGAAACCCCGGTCCAGGCCCCGCGCACCGAGGAAACCAAGGCCGGCTTCTTCGCCCGGCTCAAGCAAGGCCTGTCCAAGACCAGCGCCAGCATCGGCGAGGGCATGGCCAGCCTGTTCCTCGGCAAGAAAGCCATCGATGACGATCTGCTCGACGATCTTGAAACCCGTCTGCTGACCGCCGACGTTGGCGTCGAGGCGACGTCGGTCATCATCCAGCGCCTGACCCAGAAGGTCGCCCGCAAGGAACTGGCCGATTCCGACGCCCTGTACAAATCCCTGCAGGCCGAGCTGGCCGCGATGCTCAAACCGGTCGAGCAGCCGCTGAAGATCGTTTCGCAGAACAAGCCGTTCGTGATCCTTGTGGTCGGTGTCAACGGCGCCGGCAAGACCACCACCATCGGCAAACTGGCGAAGAAGCTGCAACTGGAGGGCAAGAAGGTCATGCTCGCCGCGGGTGACACGTTCCGTGCTGCGGCTGTCGAGCAGTTACAGGTCTGGGGTGAGCGCAACAAGATCCCGGTGATCGCCCAGCACACTGGCGCGGACTCGGCCTCGGTGATCTTCGACGCCGTCCAGGCCGCCAAGGCCCGTGGCATCGACGTGCTGATCGCCGACACCGCCGGTCGTCTGCACACCAAAGACAACCTGATGGAAGAACTGAAAAAGGTTCGCCGGGTAATCGGCAAGCTCGACGCCGATGCGCCGCACGAAGTGCTGCTGGTGCTCGACGCCGGTACCGGCCAGAACGCCATCAATCAGGCCAAGCAATTCAACCAGACTGTCGAACTGACCGGCCTGGCGCTGACCAAGCTCGACGGCACGGCCAAGGGCGGGGTGATTTTTGCCCTGGCCAAGCAGTTTGGCCTGCCGATCCGCTACATCGGCGTCGGTGAAGGCATCGACGATCTGCGTACCTTTGAAGCCGAACCCTTTGTCCAGGCACTGTTTGCCGAGCGGGAGCGTTCATGATTCGTTTCGAACAGGTCGGTAAGCGCTACCCGAACGGTCACGTCGGCTTGCATGAGCTGAGCTTTCGAGTCCGTCGCGGCGAGTTCCTGTTTGTCACCGGCCACTCCGGTGCCGGTAAATCCACGTTGTTGCGCCTGCTGCTGGCGATGGAACGTCCGACCAGTGGCAAACTGTTGCTGGCCGGGCAAGACCTGAGCACCATCAGCAATGCGCAGATTCCGTTCCTGCGTCGGCAGATCGGTGTGGTGTTCCAGAACCATCAACTGTTGTTTGATCGCACGGTGTTCAACAACGTCGCGCTGCCGTTGCAGATTCTCGGGCTGTCCAAGGTCGAGATCGCCAAGCGCGTCGATTCGGCGCTGGAGCGGGTGGCGCTGTCGGACAAGGCCGATTTGTATCCCGGCGACCTGTCCACCGGTCAGCAACAGCGCGTCGGCATTGCCCGCGCCATCGTTCACCGTCCGGCCTTGCTGCTGGCGGACGAACCGACCGGTAACCTCGACCCGCGTCTGGCGGCCGAGATCATGGGCGTGTTCGAAGACATCAACCGTCTGGGCACCAGCGTGCTGATCGCCAGTCACGACCTGGCGCTGATTGCGCGCATGCGCCATCGCATGCTGACCCTGCAACGCGGCCGATTGATCGGCGACGGGGAGGCCGGCGTATGAGTGCGACACGCAGTCCGAAGGTTTCCGAGCGCGTGGCTCCGAAGGCCGCCGATCCGCAACCGCCAAAGAAGAAAAAGCACGACGATGACGACGGGCCAGACTTTGCCACGTTGTTCCGTGCCTGGATCGAAAGTCACCGCGCCAGCTGGATCGACAGCCTGCGCCGTCTCGGCAAGCAGCCGATCGGCAGCTTCTTCACCTGCATGGTGATGGCGGTTGCGCTGAGTCTGCCGATGGGCCTGTCACTGTTGCTGAACAATGTCGAGCGTCTGGGTGGTTCATGGCAGCGCGCGGCGCAGATCTCGCTGTACCTGGAGCTTGAGGCCAGCCCGGCCCAGGGCGAAGCATTGCGTGATCAGATCAAAGGCATGCCCGGCGTAGCTGATGCTGAATATGTCGGCCGCGACCAGGCGCTGGAAGAGTTCCAGCAGCAGTCCGGATTGGGCGAAGCCCTGCGCGAGCTGCCGGAAAACCCGCTGCCGGGCGTGGTGCTGGTGACGCCGAAGGAGGTCGACAAGTCGACCCTGGAAGCATTAAGACAAAAACTTTCCGAGTTGCCCAAGGTACAACAGGCGCAACTTGATCTAGTCTGGGTCGAGCGTCTGGCCGCCATCCTCAAGCTCGGCGACCGCTTTGTCTTCGGTCTGACGGTGTTGCTGGTTTCCGCATTACTTTTGGTGATAGGCAATACCATTCGTCTTCATATTGAAAACCGCCGCACAGAGATAGAAGTGATTAAACTCGTCGGCGGCACCGACAGCTATGTGCGTCGTCCCTTCCTTTATATGGGCGCGTTGTATGGCTTCGGTGCAGGGCTGCTGTCCTGGGGTGTGCTGGCGTTCGGCTTGAACTGGCTGAACGACGCGGTGGTTGGGCTGGCCGGCTTGTACGGCAGTGATTTCGCACTGGCCGGAGTGCCAGTTGCCGACGGTCTGTCGCTCTTGCTTGGCGCGGTGCTGTTGGGTTATATCGGTGCATGGATTGCAGTCGCACGTCATCTCAGGGAGCTGGCGCCGAAGTAGAATCTTTTTTGCGCGTGATTGGCCTTGCGGTTTTTTGGGAACTTGTACTTGAGTTCCCGGTCAATTTTTCGCAGTGCCGAAAGGCGCGAGTATGTAAGTCGGAGGTTTTTTCGTATGACCAATTCTTTGCAACCTGCGTATGCATTGGTTCCGGGCGCAAACCTGGAAGCTTATGTACACACCGTCAACAGCATTCCATTGCTGACGCCGGAGCAGGAGCGTGAACTGGCCGAGAGTCTCTACTATGAGCAGGATTTGGGGGCGGCTCGGCAGATGGTGCTCGCCCACCTGCGGTTTGTCGTACACATCGCCCGTAGCTATTCCGGCTACGGTCTGGCTCAGGCTGACCTGATCCAGGAAGGCAACGTCGGTCTGATGAAGGCCGTGAAGCGTTTCAACCCGGAAATGGGCGTGCGTCTGGTGTCCTTCGCGGTGCACTGGATCAAGGCCGAGATTCACGAGTTCATCCTGCGCAACTGGCGGATCGTGAAAGTCGCGACCACCAAGGCCCAGCGCAAGCTGTTCTTCAATCTGCGCAGCCAGAAGAAGCGTCTGGCCTGGCTGAACAACGAGGAAGTCCACCGTGTGGCGGAAAGCCTCGGTGTCGAGCCGCGTGAAGTGCGTGAGATGGAAAGTCGCCTGACCGGCCATGACATGGCCTTCGACCCGGCTGCCGAAGCCGACGACGACAGTGCTTTCCAGTCGCCGGCCAATTACCTGGAAGACCACCGGTACGACCCGGCGCGTCAACTGGAAGATGCCGACTGGAGCGACAACTCCAATCACAACCTGCACGAAGCGCTGGAAGTGCTGGACGAACGCAGCCGCGACATCCTCTACCAGCGCTGGCTGGCAGAAGAGAAAGCCACGCTGCACGACCTGGCGCAGAAGTACAACGTGTCGGCCGAGCGGATCCGTCAGCTCGAGAAGAGCGCGATGAACAAGCTCAAGTTGTCGATTGCCGCATAACCGGTAGTCCGGCAATAAAAAACGCCCCGATCAGTGATGATCGGGGCGTTTTTGTTTGCCTGTCACAAAGTCATTGTGCCCAAGGGGCTCGGCGAGAATCATTGAGTGTCAGCAGATAGCTGTCGCCACCCAGCTGGCTCATCTGCTGGCGAATCCAGCCGGCTCGGCGCGACACGTAAGCGGTCGGATGGCTGGCGCTCCAGACTCGGGGATTCGGCAGCACCGCCGCCAGGTAACTCGCCTGCTGTCGGGACAGCGACCTGGCACCTACGCCAAAGTGATGCCTTGCCGCTGCTTCGGCACCAAACACGCCGTCATCCCATTCGACACTGTTCAGGTACACCTCGAGAATCCGCTGCTTGGGCCAGAACACTTCGATCAGCGCGGTAAACCATGCTTCCAGGCCTTTGCGCAGATAACTGCGGCCCGACCACAAAAACAGGTTCTTCGACACTTGTTGGCTCAAGGTGCTGGCACCGCGGATCGAGCCGCCGAGTTCGTTGTGGGCCAGTGCGGCCTTGATTGCACTCAGGTCAAAACCCCAGTGCTCGGGGAATTTCTGGTCTTCGCCGGCAATCACCGCGACCTTCAGGTCATCGGAAATCTCGTCCCATGGCTTCCAGGTGCGTTGCAGATCGATCGGCTCGCCGTCGACCCAGGATTCGATCTTGCGCTCGACCATCAGCGCCGTGAACGGTGGCGGCACAAAGCGAAACACCAACACCAGCAATACGCTGCCGCCCGCGAACCAGAGCAGGGCCTTCGTGAAACGACGGAGAAATAAACGCAGCATAGAGATGGCTTGGCCGAACCGGTTGAGCGGGCCATTATACAGACCCTGCCGATCGAGTCTGACTGGAGTTCTACATGCTGCGTAGCTTTCTGATGCTGGCTGCCTTCTTTGGTTTCACCGGTGTCGGCCTCGGCGCATTCGCCGCCCACGGCCTGAAAAACCGTCTGACCCCGGAGTACCTGGCGATCTTCCACACCGGCGTCACCTATCAACTGGTGCACGCGCTGGCGCTGTTCGGCGTGGCGCTGCTGGCCACCCAGCTTCAGGGGCGGCTGGTCGCCTGGGCCGGCATCTCGTTCACCGTCGGCATCCTGCTGTTCTCCGGCAGCCTGTACCTGCTGACCACCCTCGGCATCGGCAAGCTCGGCATCATCACCCCGTTCGGTGGCCTGGCATTCCTGATCGGCTGGCTGTGCCTCGGACTCGCCGCCTGGCGCCTGCAGCCAACCGCTTGACGCTTGGTGCTGACCTTTAGGTCATGATCGGGCTAGAATGCCACCCCCTAAAAAGTGATGGCGGCGTTGCGCATGCGCATTCAGTTGAACGGTGAATCCTTTGAACTGCCCGACGGTGAAACCGTTGCGGCCCTGCTGACCCGTCTGGATCTGACCGGACGCCGCGTCGCGGTCGAACTCAATCTGGATATCGTCCCGCGCAGCCAGCATGCCGACACCACTTTGAACGACGGCGACAACGTCGAAGTGGTGCACGCCATCGGCGGCGGCTAGTCGCCAGGCCTGCACGGGCCGAGAATTCTGCAAGACCCTCACCCCAACAGAGGATTCCCCATGAGCATCGTTCGTAGCGACAAGCCTTTCGTTCTGGCCGGTCGTACTTACCAGTCGCGTTTGCTGGTCGGTACCGGCAAGTACCGTGACATGGAAGAAACCCGCTTGGCCATCGAAGCCTCGGGTGCCGAGATCGTCACCTTCGCGGTGCGCCGCACCAACCTGGGCCAGATCGAAGGCGAGCCGAACCTGCTCGAAGTGCTGTCGCCGGATCGCTACACCTTCCTGCCGAACACCGCCGGCTGCTACGACGCGGTCGAAGCCGTGCGCACCTGCCGCCTGGCCCGTGAGCTGCTCGACGGCCACAACCTGGTGAAGCTGGAAGTGCTGGCCGACCAGAAAACCCTGTTCCCCAACGTGATCGAAACCCTCAAGGCCGCCGAAGTGCTGGTCAAGGAAGGTTTTGACGTGATGGTCTACACCAGTGATGATCCGATCATCGCCCGGCAACTGGCGGAAATCGGCTGCATCGCGGTGATGCCGCTGGCCGGTCTGATCGGTTCGGGCCTGGGGATCTGCAACCCTTACAACCTGCAGATCATCCTCGAAGAAGCCAAGATCCCGGTGCTGGTGGATGCCGGTGTCGGCACCGCTTCCGACGCCACCATCTCGATGGAGCTGGGCTGTGACGCGGTGCTGATGAACTCGGCCATCGCCCACGCCCAGCAGCCGATCATGATGGCCGAAGCCATGAAACACGCGATCGTCGCGGGCCGTCTGGCCTACCTCGCCGGCCGCATGCCGAAAAAACTCTATGCCAGCGCCTCTTCGCCGCTGGATGGTCTGATCAAGTAAGAGCTATTGATGACTGAATCGAACGACACGCCAATCCAGACGGAAGAAGGCGACGAGCGCCAACACCGCCGCATCAAGAGTTTCGTGATGCGCGCCGGGCGCATGACCGAAGGCCAGCAGCGCGGCCTGGATCAGGGCGCGCCGAAGTTCGTCCTGCCGCTGGCCGATGCGCCGGTGGATTACGACCAGGTGTTCGGCCGCTCCGCGCCGCGTTCGCTGGAAATCGGTTTCGGCATGGGCCACTCGCTGCTGGAAATGGCCGCCGCTGCGCCGGAACAGGATTTCATCGGTGTCGAGGTTCACCGTCCGGGTGTCGGCGCGCTGCTCAACGGCGTGCTGACTCAAGGCCTGAACAACCTGCGGGTCTACGATTGCGACGCGATCGAAGTGCTCAATCGCTGCATCGCCGACAACAGCCTCGATCGCCTGATGCTGTTCTTCCCGGATCCGTGGCACAAGAGCCGCCACCACAAGCGCCGCATCGTTCAGGCGTCCTTCGCTGAACTGGTGCGCAGCAAGCTGAAGGTTGGCGGCATTCTGCACATGGCCACCGACTGGGAGCCGTACGCCGAATACATGCTGGAAGTGATGAACGTCGCCCCGGGCTATCGCAACCTCGCCGAAGACGGCAAGTGCGTACCACGCCCGGCCGAGCGCCCGATCACCAAGTTCGAACGCCGCGGCGAGCGTCTTGGGCATGGCGTGTGGGATCTGAAGTTCGAGAAACTCGCTTAAGCCTTACGCAGAACCCCATGTGGGAGCGAGCTTGCTCGCGATAACGGTCTGACAGTCAACGATGATGTTGAATGTTAAGTCGCTATCGCGAGCAGGCTCGCTCCCACAGTTATTTTGTGTGTGCTGAAAATCAGCGGCGGTCAGCGACCACGCCAATCAGCACCAGCACCACCAACAACACCGGCGCCAGGCTGTAGTTGTTGAACTGGCTCAGCCCCTTCACCACCCAAGGCGTGGCGTAGATCAGCGCGGCGCCGCTGCCGATCATGCACAGCAGGGCCATCAGCGGCACACGCAGGGCGCCGGCGATGCTGCCCAGGCGTTGCTCGACCCAGCCTTTGAAGTCGGCACCGAACAGCACCAGCAGGCAGCCCACCAGGGCCAGGGCGATTTCCGAGAGGTTGCTGCGGCTCCAGCGGGACACGGTGGCGAGCAGGTCGAGTATCAAATCCATGCGGTTTCCCCGGGAGCTAATCAGCTCAGAAATTTTTGCAGCAAGTCATTGAGAAAGAGTTGTCCGCGCTCGGTGGCCGCCAGACGTGACGGTTCGACCTGCAACAGGCCGCTTTGTTCGGCCTCGCGGCGGTGTTCGTCGAGGCTCTCCAGCGGCAGGCCGGTGCGCTCGGGATACAGGCGTGATTCCACGCCGGCAGTCAGGCGCAGGGCGTTCATCAGGAACTCGAACGGCATCTCGTCGTTGGTCAGGGCTTTCTCGCCGGCCTGGAAGCTTTTGGCCGGGTTGAGGTAGTCCTTTGGCAGGCGCGTCTTCCAGGTGCGCACGATGCGCCCGTCCGGGTGACTGAGCTTGCCGTGGGCGCCGGCGCCGATGCCGATGAAGTCGCCGAAGCTCCAGTAATTGAGGTTATGCCGCGCCGGTCGACCCGGTTGCGCATAGGCGGAAACTTCGTACTGCGCGTAACCGTGCTCGGCCAGCAGCGCCTGTCCGGCCTCTTGAATGTCCCACAACGTATCGTCTTCCGGCAGCACTGGCGGCTGGTTCCAGAACACGGTGTTCGGCTCCAGCGTCAGCTGATACCAGGAAATGTGCGTCGGCTTCAGTGCGATGGCCTGACGCAGGTCGCTCAAGGCATCGTCCAGCGACTGGTCCGGCAAGCCGTGCATCAAGTCGAGGTTGAAGTTATCGAACCCGGCCTGGCGCGCCATGCCGGCGGCGCGTACCGCTTCATCGCCGTTGTGGATGCGGCCGAGGGCCTTGAGTTTTTCCTGCTGGAAGCTCTGGATACCGATCGACAGGCGATTGATCCCCAGTTTGCGGTAGGCGACGAACTTCTCCTGTTCGAAGGTCCCGGGGTTGGCTTCCAGGGTGATTTCGATGTCATCGGCAAATGGGATGCGCTGTTTGACGCCTTCCAGCAAGCGACCAAGGGCTTGTGCGCTGAACAGACTCGGTGTACCGCCGCCAAAGAAGATCGAACTCAACTCACGGCCATACACCGCGTGCAGATCCTGGTCGAGGTCGGCCAGCATCGCGTCGACGTACTCTTGCTCCGGCAGCACGGGGCTGGCGGTGTGGGAGTTGAAGTCGCAATACGGGCATTTGCGCACACACCACGGAATGTGGATGTACAGCGCCAGGGGCGGCAGCGTCGGCAACGGTGCCCGAGGCGAGGAGGCGGCGCCGCCGATAATCAGCGACGACGCGCAGGAGCTATCGGTCATTTCAAGCCCAGACGCTGGCGCAGCAGATCCATTGCACGGGCGCGGTGGCTGATCTGGTTCTTGTCGCTCGGGCTCAGCTCGGCGCTGGACACGTTACGCTCCGGCACCCAGAACAGCGGATCGTAACCAAAACCGTGCTCGCCGCTGGCGGCGGTCAGGATGCGTCCGTGCCACAGGCCTTCGCACAGGATCGGCAGCGGATCGTCAGCGTGACGCACCAGCGCCAGCACGCAGACGAACTGTGCGCCGCGTTCGGCTTCAGGCACATCCTTCAAGGCGTCGAGCAGCTTGGCGTTGTTCGCCGCATCGCCCTTGCCGTCGGCGTAGCGCGCCGAGTAGATGCCCGGCGCACCGCCGAGGAAATCCACCGCCAGACCCGAATCGTCAGCCAGCGCCGGCAGTCCGGAAATACGCGCCGCGTTGCGGGCCTTGAGGATTGCGTTCTCGACGAACGACAGACCGGTTTCTTCCGGTTCCACGCTGCTGAATTCGCCGATCGAGCGCAGGTGCACCGATTCGCCGAGCATGGCCTGGAGTTCCTTGAGTTTGCCGGCGTTATGGCTGGCCAGTACGAGTTGCTTGAGATTGATCATTGGCCAGGGAAAAGCTCTTGGTTGAAATTGATGGTGTTGATCTTGTCGCCGGTCTGCACCTTGATTTCGAAGGTGCGGGTTTCCTGCTGTTCCACCGGGTACTGGGCGATGTAATAGATCGCGCCCTGTTCGGTGACCTGACGGAAATTCAGGGTCACGCTCTGGCTGGTCAGATCTTTCACCGTGCCCGTGACGTTGGCGATCAACGGCTTGCCATCCTTGATCACCGAGACATTGATCACGCCCTGGTTCTTGCTGCGGATCAGCTCGGCAGCCTTGGCGATGTCCGGTTGCAGGTAGGTCGAGTTGAAGGTGTTGTAGTGCACCGTCACGTCGCCGAAGGTTTCCTGGCGCTCGCTCTTGATGGCATCGGCGGCCACGGCCGACAGGCTCAGGCAGGCGGCCAATAACGCGGTAATCAGGCGTCCCATGTTCGTTCTCCTCGCAATGTCGTGGTTCAGACCGCGATTCTGTGATCCTGCAGCCCCGGGCTGCTGACGCGGTAGATACCGATCTCACCTAACAGATTAGGCCATAGCTTACTGGCCCACCCGTGGCGGTGCTGTTGATCCACGGCAAGCCGATCAATGACCTTCGCCTCACGTTCGCGACAAAGTTCTTCAAAGTCTTCG
Source organism: Pseudomonas sp. 58(2021) (assembly GCF_017491585.1). Classification (NCBI taxonomy): domain Bacteria; kingdom Pseudomonadati; phylum Pseudomonadota; class Gammaproteobacteria; order Pseudomonadales; family Pseudomonadaceae; genus Pseudomonas; species Pseudomonas sp. 58(2021). Next base: position 258,399 of record NZ_JAFGYZ010000001.1, on the reverse strand, counting down.
AAGGTGCAGAAGTGAATGTTCGGCGTGTTGTACCAGGTGTACGGCAGGAATTCGGATACCGGCATCCGGCCCTTGCTCGCCAGATACCAGCGGCAGCGCCAGTGACCGAAGTTGGGGAAGGTGATGATGCACTGGCGGCCGACCCGCAGCATTTCGTCGAGGATCTTGTCCGGGTAATGCACGGCTTGCAGGGCCTGGGTCATCACCACCACGTCGAAGCTGTTGCTGGCGAAGTTGCCCAGGCCCTTGTCCAGGTCCTGCTCGATGACGTTGATGCCCTTGGCCACGCACTCGGCGATGTTGTCCGGGTCGTTTTCCAGGCCATAACCGGTGACCTGCTTGTGGTCGCGCAGCCAGGTCAGCAACTCGCCGTCACCGCAACCGAGGTCGAGTACGCGGCTGCCGGCGGGGATCCATTCCTGGATGATTTCCAGATCAGCTCTCATGGCTTTCTCACAACGTAATGCGGTTCATGTAATTGCCGAACGCCTGCAAATAACGCGGGATCGGAATCAGGAAGGCGTCGTGGCCCTGCGGCGCGTCGATCTCCAGGTAGCTGACGTCCTTGCGCGCGGCCATCAGCGCGTCCACCAGTTCCCGCGAGCGGGCCGGGGAGAAGCGCCAATCGGTGGTGAACGACATCACGCAGAATTTGGCTTTCGCACCTTCGAAGGTTTTCGCCAGGTTATCGTCGAAGTTGGCCGCCGGATCGAAGTAGTCCAGCGCCTTGGTCATCAACAGATAGGTGTTGGCGTCGAAGCGCCCGGAGAACTCTTCGCCCTGATAACGCAGGTAGCTTTCGACCTGGAACTCGACGCTGTGGAAGTCGTAGTTGAGCTTTTCGCTCTTCAGGCCGCGGCCGAATTTTTCGCCCATGGAGTCGTCGGACAGGTAGGTGATGTGCCCCACCATCCGCGCCAGCATCAGCCCGCGTTTGGGGATCACGCCGTGTTCCTGGAATGAGCCGCCGTGGAATTCCGGGTCGGTGAGGATCGCCTGGCGCGCCACTTCGTTGAAGGCGATGTTCTGCGCCGACAGCTTGGGGGCCGAGGCGATGGCCAGACAGTGGCGTACGCGGTCCGGATACGTGATGGTCCATTGCAGCGCCTGCATGCCGCCGAGGCTGCCGCCGATCACTGCCGCCCACTGGCCGATGCCGAGCCGGTCGGCCAGGCGTGCCTGGCTGTGCACCCAGTCTTCCACGGTCAGCACCGGGAAGTCGGCGCCGAACGGCTTGCCGGTTTCCGGATTGAGGCTGCTCGGGCCGGTAGAACCGTTGCAGCCGCCGAGGTTGTTCAGGCTGACCACGAAGAACTTGTTGGTGTCGATCGGTTTGCCGGGGCCGATGCAGCTGTCCCACCAGCCGGGCTTGCGGTCGTCGACGCTGTGGTAGCCGGCGGCGTGGTGGTGGCCGGACAAGGCGTGGCAGATCAACACGGCGTTGCTCGCCTGCGCGTTGAGCGTGCCGTAGGTTTCGTAGATCAGGTCATAAGCGGCCAGCGAACGGCCGCAGGCCAGGGCCAGCGGTTCGCTGAAGTGCGCCGTTTGTGGCGTCACCAGACCAACAGAATCGGGGGGAAAGGCAGCTGGCATCGACCCTGCTCTCGTTGAAATGAGGCGTAAGTCTAAAGACCGGTGGGGTTAGCGGCAAGCAACGATCAGGGGCGGCAGAGCCCCGGCAAATCCGGCAGCTTCTTCGGCGAGCAGATCTTCACGCGCTTCTGCCGGTTCAACTCACCGCTGAGCAAACTGACCTGGCTCTTGGAAACCCCGAAAGCCTTGGCCAGAAACCCCATCAGGTACGCATTGGCCTTGCCCTCTACCGGCGGCGCGGTCAGGCGGATCTTCAGGCGGTCGCCGTGCAGCCCGGCGAAGTCATCGCTGCGGGCTGCCGGTTGCAGGTGACACTCGAGGATCAGGTCGTCACCGTCCCAACGAAACCAGCTCACATCAACAGGCGCAGGATTTCCGGCATCATCGTCATCGCCGCGAGGTTGTTGATCACCAGCATGTCGATCAGCTTCAGCGCGAGGAAGGCGAAGATCGGCGACAGGTCCAGGCCGCCCATGCTCGGCAGGAAGCGGCGGAACGGCGCCAGGGCCGGTTCACAGATCTGGTTGACCAGCTCGGCGCCCGGGTTGTGGCTGCCCGGAGCGACCCAGGACAGGATCACGCTGATGATCAGGGCGAAGAAGAAGATCTTCAGGAACAGCGCGGTCACGCCGATGATCGACCAGATGAACAGTTGCAGCGGGTTGCCGGTGGTGCCGTAGGTCAGCAGCAGGGTCAGCGCCATCAGAGCCAGTTGCACAAGGATCGCCAGCACCAGCGACGACATGTCCAGGCCGAACAGGCTCGGGATGATCCGGCGCAGTGGCTTGAGCAGCGGCTGGGTAGCCTTGACCACGAACTGGCACAGCGGGTTGTAGAAGTTCGCCCGCACCAGTTGCAGGACGAAGCGCAGCAGCACGATCAGCAGGTACAGGCTGCCGAGGGTTTGCAGCACGTAGACCGCTGCGGTGTTCAATCCAATCATGTAAGGCTCCTTATTTGCCCAGTTGTTCGGCCATTTCGGCCGAGCGGTGCGCGGCGGCGCCGAGTGCTTTTTCCACCAGGGCTTCGAAGCCACCGGCCTGGAACGATTTGATTGCAGCTTCCGTGGTGCCGGCCGGCGAGGTCACGCGGCGGCGCAGTTCGGCGGCGTCGACGTCGCTGGACACGGCCATGTGCGCCGCGCCCAGCGCGGTTTGCAGGGTCAGTTGTTCGGCGGTTTCCTTCGGCAGGCCGAGTTTGACGCCAGCGGCGGTCATGGCTTCGATCAGCAGGAAAAAATACGCGGGGCCGGAACCGGAGACGGCGGTGACCGCGTCCAGTTGCTGCTCTTCGTTCAGCCACAGGGCGATGCCCACGGCAGACAGCAGCTCTTCGGCCTGCTGGCGCTGTTCGGCGCTGACTTCGCCGGTGGCGTACAGACCGCTCACGCCCTGACGCAGCAGCGCCGGGGTGTTGGGCATGCAGCGCACGATTGGCTGTTCACCGAGCCACGCAGTCATGCTGGCGCAAGTAATGCCGGCGGCGATGGACACCACCAGTTGATTCGGCTTCAGGCTCGGGCGGATCGCTTCGCACACGGCTTTCATGGCCTGTGGCTTGACCGCCAGTACCACCACGTCAGCGCCGTCGATGGCCTGGGCATTGTCGGCGAAGGTTTCGATGCCGTGTTCGGCGCTGACCCGGTTGCGGGTCTCTTCACCCGGATCACTGGCGCGGATGTGTGCGGCTTCCAGACCCTTGGCCCGCAGGCCGCCGATCAGGCTGGCGGCCATGTTGCCGGCACCGATAAAGGCAATACGTGTGTTGCTCATGTCAGGTCCTTATCTGGAAATCATCAAGATGGGGAATAGTCGCGGGCGCCAAACAGGGCCGTACCGATACGGACCCAGGTCGCGCCTTGGGCAATGGCCGACTCGAGGTCGTGGCTCATGCCCATGGAAAGCGTGTCGAGCGGCAGGTCGAGGTCGGCTTGCAACTTCTGAACGGCGGCGAATGCAGCGTCTTGTTCGGCGCGATCTTCGGTTGGCTCGGGGATTGCCATCAAGCCGCGCAGCTTCAGGCGCGGCAGCACGCTGATGGCCTGGGCCAGGGCCGGCAGGTCGGCCGGGGTGCAGCCGGACTTGCTGGCTTCACCACTGACGTTGACCTGAATGCAGATGTTCAGCGGCGGCAGCTCCGCCGGGCGTTGTTCGGACAGGCGTTGGGCGATTTTCAGACGATCCACGGAGTGCACCCAGGCGAAATGCTCGGCAATCGAGCGGGTCTTGTTCGACTGAATGGGGCCGATGAAGTGCCAGATCAAGGGCAGGTCGGCCAGTTCGAGCTGTTTGGCCAGGGCTTCCTGCAGGTAGTTCTCGCCAAAGTCGCGCAGGCCGGCGGCATACGCTTCACGCAGGGCTTCGGACGGTTTGGTCTTGCTCACGGCCAGTAGCTGGACGCTGTTTTCATCGCGTCCGGCGGCAGCGGTGGCGGCATGAATACGCGAACTAACCTGGAGAATGTTGTCTGCTATCGTGGACATCAAGAGGCGCCAGCGGTCTGAAGGTTCGCGGCATTCTACTGGAATTGAGGGACGCTATGGATATCACTGAACTGCTGGCCTTCAGCGCCAAACAGGGCGCTTCCGACCTGCACCTGTCGGCCGGTCTGCCACCGATGATCCGCGTGGATGGCGATGTGCGACGGATCAATCTGCCGGCGCTGGATCACAAGCAGGTGCACGAGCTGATCTACGACATCATGAACGACACCCAGCGAGTGGAGTTCGAGAAACATCTGGAAACCGACTTTTCCTTCGAAGTGCCCGGTGTGGCGCGGTTTCGGGTCAATGCCTTCAACCAGAACCGTGGCGCCGGCGCTGTGTTCCGTACCATCCCGTCGAAAGTGCTGAGCATGGAAGACCTCGCCATGGGCGACGTCTTTCGCAAAATCACCGATGCTCCGCGGGGGCTCGTGCTGGTCACCGGACCAACCGGCTCCGGCAAGTCCACGACGCTTGCGGCGATGATCGATTACCTCAATACCCACCGTCATCACCACATCCTGACCATCGAAGACCCCATCGAATTCGTCCACGAATCGCGTAAATGCCTGATCAATCAGCGTGAAGTCCACCGCGATACCCGCAGTTTCGCCACGGCATTGCGTTCAGCGCTGCGCGAAGACCCGGACGTGATCCTGGTCGGCGAGATGCGTGATCTGGAAACCATCCGCCTGGCGCTGACGGCGGCCGAGACCGGGCACTTGGTGTTCGGCACGCTGCACACCACGTCGGCGGCCAAGACTATCGACCGGGTGGTGGATGTGTTTCCGGGGGATGAGAAGTCCATGGTGCGCTCGATGTTGTCCGAGTCATTGCTGGCCGTGGTGTCGCAGACATTGATCAAGAAGATCGGCGGCGGCCGGGTGGCGGCACACGAGATCATGCTGGGGACGTCGGCGATCCGTAACTTGATCCGCGAGGACAAGGTGGCGCAGATGTATTCGGCGATCCAGACCGGCGGGTCGCTGGGGATGCAGACGCTCGACATGTGCCTGAAGGATCTGGTGACCAAGGGCCTGATCAGTCGTGAACATGCGCGGGAGAAGGCGCGGACACCGGATAATTTCTAGGGACGAAAAAAAACGCAGCCCGAAGGCTGCGTTTTTTATGATCTGTACAGATCAGCGCTGAACCACGCGCATCTGCTTGCCACCTGGTTCTTTCGGCAGCACGCGCTTGGCAACCACGTAATGCTGTTCCCAATACGGTTTGTTCAGCGTATCGATACTCACCGCTTTGCCACGGCGTGGTGCGTGGATGAAGCGGTCGTTGCCCAGGTAGATGGCAACGTGATTGACCCGACGGCTTTTGATATTGAAGAAAATCAGGTCGCCAGGCTTGAGGTCCTTGCGCTCGACTTTCTCGCCGTGACCACTGGCCATGGCATTCGAGGTACGCGGCAGGTCGAACGTGGCGTCGTTGAACGCGTATTTGACCAGACCGCTGCAGTCGAAGCCTTTGCTCGGGCTGCTGCCGCCCCAACGGTAAGGTGTACCGAGGACGTTCACCGCACGACTGAGGACGTTACTGCTTTCCTTGTTCGCCATCGGTGGAACCAGCTTGCCGTGACTCTTGCTGGCGAGCGTGGTGTGTTTCGTTTGCTTGCCTTTGTTCGTAGGAGCAGAGGCATGGGATTTGGGAGTGAAACCGTTAACGTTGGGAAGACGTTGCTCACGATTGGTGGCGTGGGCGGCCAGTGGCATTAATAGGCAAATAGTTAGCCATGTCTTGAAAAATGGACGCATTAGGCAGGGCTCTTGTGTGTTAGCGCGCAACTTTATAACAGCTTTTTTGTCCCTTCCGAGGCCGTTGGTCGATTCAATCAGGTGCCAACGGAACCAAACAAGCGGCAAAAAAACGCAATTGTCGGACAGAAGTCCGGTGCTATAAGGCTTTGACGGACCACAAGGTAGCATTTGCCGTACGTCGGCTACCTGTAAAAAAGTCACAAAGAATTAAAGAATATTTATCTATCGCGTGTATCGAGGTCTTAATGAACGGCTATCAGCTGCCCCGTGTGAAGGAAAAAGACACCCATAGCAAGGTGATCGGTTACCTGTTGTGGATATTCGGTTTCACAGGTTCTCACCGCTTCTATTACGGCAAGCCGGTGACCGGCACGATCTGGTTTTTCACCTTCGGGTTGCTGGGGATCGGCTGGCTGATCGACGTGTTCCTGATCCCGGCGATGGACCGGGAAGCGGACCTGCGCTTTGCGGCGGGACCGATCGAATACAACGTGGCGTGGATTCTGCTGACATTCCTCGGGGTGTTCGGTGTGCACCGAATGTATCAGGGCAAGTGGATCAGCGGCCTGCTGTACCTGCTGACGGGTGGGTTGTTCTTTATTGGCGTGCTGTATGACTTCTGGACGCTGAACGATCAGGTATCGATGCGTAACGCCGAAGGGCGGGGCGCCTTTCAGTAAGTGATGTCGAGGGGGAGGACCGCCGGTGCCGTTCGTGCGCTGGCAGGCCCCCCCCTCGACACTGGGTCTTGCGCGTTATTTCAATCGCACCACGGTGTGTATTTGGAAAACGGCAAAAGTAATGCCAGTCACACCATAAAGTATTGCAATGATGGCGTGATGGGGTATCGACCAATACACAATCCTGTCCACCAAAATCACCAAGGATATTGTTGCAATCAGGTAGGCTGATATTTTCAGTAGCAGACCTGCACACGAATTGGCGCGTGCCCAGCGTAATAAGAGAATCTGCAGTAGGTGCATTAGTGCAAGTGTCAGGAAAATAATCAGCGTTACGCCAATGGGCAGGCCGATTGAATCCTGATTTATGTCATATGTCCCTGCTTTGAGATTTTTTATTAATGTAAGTGCTCCTGCGCCGGATGTAAGTGCGAGAGCGGTTGGGTACAAATAACTCAATAGTTTGTAAGTTCTGCTCATTCGCTTTCCGTTATGCAGGTGTCTGTAAATTATTGATGCTCACGGGGTAGGGTGAAATCCAGCTCCGCTCAGCCTTATTTTATGCTCGCCGAAAATGTCGATCTCGTAATGTGTTCCAGAAAATACTCTGCCTGCTGTTGTTAATAATTCAAGGGCAGTTGATCTGTTGCTTGCGTCGAAGTCGTAAGTGTCAGTATAGGCTCTGATAACGCCATCGAAAACCCAGGTTCCTGCTTTATCGCGTGAAAAGTTTCCTTCCATCTTTAACGTTATTCTTCCCAAATAAGCCCCGGTGATAGTGCTGTCATTAATGGTGGCGTAAGGGATTTTCGGGTCAGATAAGTAATAAGTGCCGGGTTCTCGGGTGCTCGCGATAGAGCTTGCCAGTAATGGCAGTTCGTTGGCTCTGACATTCAGGTCAATATTGTTGATGTTGACCTTCATCCTCTCACCATTTCCCCAGAGGTAATGAGCAAAGGCTTTGATCGGGCTGAAGGTGCCACCAGATAGCTCGGTTGTGAGTGTTTCGTAATTCAGATTGTACGGAGCAGTGGCGGAGACTTTGATCAAAGCTTCTATGGGGCTTAATTTTTGCTGCGCCGCAAATGCATCAGCCAAGCTGAAATTGATGACTTTATTCTTGAAATAACCATGGCTGATGATGGTGGAGTTGCTGAGTAAATAATTGTCGCTTTCGGTAATTCTCCAGAGGTCGCGAATTCCACCCAGGGCGTCATTGTTAATTGCCTTGTTCACCATTTGCAGTTCATAGGTGAAAGCTTTAATTCCGGATTTCATTTCAAGCCAGGCATGGAACATGTCCATTTCTGCTGAGGTTATTACAGGGCCACTACTCAGTGGTAATGAATAGGTTTGACCATCATTGGTGATAACAGCCTCTCCTGCACCCTGCCAGTCTGCTGTTGCGTAGGTTCCCCATCTGAAGCCGGAGTCGACTGTAAATCCGCCAGAGTTTCCTGTTGTTCCTCTGGTAACAATAGGGGGGAGTGTAAGTCCATTTTTCATATACTCATCCTTGTGGGTGTTGGTTATCCTTTTGACGGTTTTATATTAATGGCTGCGCGTAAGTGTCGCCTATTAGAACTTTGTAAGCTGTTTCTGATTGTGTCGAGGCTGTTTTTACGAGATTGTAAAGCGTCGGATATTTCTTTATGGCGGGCGGCCGCTTTCCTACGACAATCGGTGTAGATCTAACAGCGGAGAGGACGCGATGGTGTTGCGAGAAATGACTTTGAGCGTGACTTCACCAGCAAGGATGTTTGTCGCTATTAAATAGAATTCAGGAGATAGCAGGCCATTACAGCCTGCTATCTCTTGTCTTCATGCCTGATGGCTGATCCGGCCATCCACCAGGGTGTAACGCACCACACCCGGCAGGCTGTGGCCGAGGAACGGGCAGTTCTCGCCCTTCGACAGCCAGCTTTCGCCGGCTACTGTCGAAGCCTTCGGATCGAACAGCACGATATCCGCTGCACCACCCACCGCCAGTTTGCCCGCCGGCAGGCGCAGGGCCTCGGCCGGGCCGGCGCTCAGGCGCGCCAGCAGGGTCGGCAGATCAAGCAGACCGTCTTCGACCAGCGTCATCGCCAGCGGCAGTAGCAGTTCGACGCTGCTGATGCCCGGCTCGGTCGCGCCGAACGGTGCCAGTTTCGCATCGCGCTCATGGGGCTGGTGATGGCTGGAAATCGCCGAAATCACCCCGGACTTCACCGCGTCACGCAGACCATCGCGGTCGGCGCGGGTGCGTAGCGGCGGTTGCACGTGATACAGGCTGCTGAAGTCGATCAGCGCTTCGTCCGTCAGGATCAGCTGATACAGGGCAACATCTGCCGTGACTTTCAAACCACGGGCCTGGGCCTGAGCGATCAGGGCCACGCCGCGAGCGCTGGTGAGCTGGCTGAAGTGCGCGCGCACGCCAGTCTGCTCCACCAGCAGCAGATCCCGGGCCAAAGCCACGGTTTCAGCGGTTTCCGGGATGCCCGGCAGGCCGAGGAAGCTGGCGGTGGCCCCTTCGTGGGCCAGGCCGCCGTCGGCGAGGTCGTGATCCTGCGAGTTGAAAATCACCGTCAGGTCGAAGGTCGCTGCGTAATCCAGCGCCCGGCACAGGGTGCGGGTGTTGCGGAAGCTTTCCAGACCGTTGCCGAAGGCCACGCATCCGGCGTCGCGCAGGGCAACGAGTTCTGCCAGCTGTTCGCCATCCAGACCTTTGCTCAGGGCGCCGATCGGGAACACCTTGGTGTTGCCGGCTTCGCGGGCGCGGTCGAGGATCAGTTCGGCCACGGCGGAAGTGTCGAGCACCGGTTTGGTCTTCGGCGGGCAGCACAGGCTGGTCACGCCACCGGCCGCCGCAGCGCGGGTTTCGCTGGCGATGGTGCCTTTGCGGCTGTAGCCCGGCTCGCGCAGGGCGACGTTCAGGTCGACCAGCCCCGGAGCGGCGACGAGGCCTTTGGCGTCGATGGTTTCGACGGCGGTGAAACCGGCCGGTGCGGCGCCGAGGGCGACGATCTTGCAGGCTTCAACGTGAATATCGGTGATTTGATCCAGGCCGCTGCTTGGATCGATGACGCGGGCGCCGAGAATGCTGAGCTTCACTGGGCGTTCTCCTGCTCGAATTGACGCTGCGCTGTTTGTCCGCTCATGGCCATCGACAGCACGGCCATACGGATCGCGATGCCGTAGGTGACTTGATTGAGGATCACCGAGTGCGGGCCGTCGGCCACCGCCGACTCGATCTCCACGCCGCGGTTGATCGGCCCCGGGTGCATGACGATGCAATCGGGCTTGGCGCCGGCCAGGCGCGCGGTGGTCAGACCGAACAGGCGGTAGAACTCGCCTTCGCTCGGCAGCAGGCCGCCGGTCATGCGCTCGCGCTGCAGGCGCAGCATGATTACCACGTCGACGTCTTTCAGACCTTCGGTCATGTCGGTGTAGACCTTCACGCCGTACTGCTCAATGCCGATCGGCAGCAGGGTTTTGGGCGCGATCACGCGGATGTCCTGGCAACCGAGGGTCTTCAGGGCCAGCATGTTCGAACGCGCCACCCGCGAGTGCAGGATGTCGCCGACGATGGCCACCGAGAGGTTCTCGAAACCGCCCTTGTGACGGCGGATGGTCAGCATGTCGAGCATGCCCTGGGTCGGGTGCGCGTGTCGGCCGTCGCCGCCGTTGATGATCGCCACCTGCGGGCAGACATGTTCGGCGATGAAGTGCGCAGCGCCCGAGTCACCGTGGCGCACGACGAACATGTCGGCGGCCATGGCTTCCAGGTTGCGCAGGGTGTCGAGCAGGGTTTCGCCCTTGCTGGCCGACGAGGTCGACACGTTCAGGGTGATCACGTCCGCCGACAGCCGCTGGGCCGCCAGTTCGAAGGTGGTGCGGGTGCGGGTGGAGTTTTCGAAGAACACGTTGCACACGGTTTTGCCGCGCAGCAACGGGACTTTCTTCACGGCCCGGGCGCCGACTTCGAGGAACGAGTCGGCGGTGTCGAGGATTTCCGTCAGCAACTCGCGGCGCAGGCCGTCGAGGGAGAGGAAGTGGCGCAGCTGGCCCTGATCATTGAGCTGCAGCGGGCGCTTGGTATCTAGAGGCGTCATCGCGAAGGGGACTCTCAATAGGGCGGATTAAAGGGCAAGGTCTTGCAGTTCGAGGGCCAGCTCCGGCCCGGACAGCTTGACCCGCTCATGGGCGGCCAGCGACAGCGTCGCGCCGACCACGTTCGGGCGGATCGGCAGTTCGCCGGCGTCCAGGTCCAGCAGGCAGACCAGCGTCACGCTGGCCGGGCGGCCGTAGTCGAACAGTTCGTTCATGGCGGCGCGGATGGTCCGGCCGCTCATCAATACGTCGTCGATCAGCACCAGATGCTGGCCTTCGATTTCGAAGGGCAGGGCGGACGGACGCACTTGCGGGTGCAGGCCGTTCTGGCTGAAGTCGTCGCGGTAGAAGGAAACATCCAGCGTGCCCAATGGCGCGTCGCTGCCCAGTTCTTTGAGCAGGGCCTGGGCGACCCAGACGCCGCCGGTGCGGATGCCGATGTAACGCGGTTCGCTGATATTGCGCTGGGCAAGGTGCGCCTTGAGGCGGGTCGCCATCTGGCTGATCAGATCGGCGGGATTGGGCAGGCTCATGGTTGCTCCTTCTCGGGGTCGAGCCGGTTCTCGCGAACCGGGGCTCGGGTTGTAACCAAAAGAAAAGCGCCGTAGCGCTTGTCAGGATTCAAACAGTGCGGTGTTTTCGTCGAGCCAGCCCTGCAACAGCAGGGCGGCGGCGATGGCGTCCACCGGGTTGTCGCGGTAACTGCCTTTCTGTCCGCCGCGCACCAGTCGTTCGCCCTTGGCTTCGAAGGTCGTCAGGCGTTCGTCGTGGGTATAGAAAGGCAGGTTGAAGCGGCCATTGAGGCGGCGGGCGAATTTCTCGGCGCGGGCGCACATTTCGCTGGGCGTACCGTCCATGTTCAGCGGCAGGCCGACCACCACGGCGTCGGGTTTCCATTCCTTTATCAGGGCTTCGACCTGATTCCAGTCCGGTACACCGTTTTGCGCCTTCAAGGTGCACAGTTCGCGAGCCTGGCCGGTAATCACCTGGCCGACCGCCACGCCGATCTGTTTGGTGCCGTAGTCGAAGCCGAGGATCAGGCGCAGGGCCATCAGGCGTGTCCTGCCTGGCTGGTCAGCAGGCTGAGGTTGATCCCCAGGTGCTTGGCCGCCGCTTCCAGGCGCAGTTCACTGCTGGTGTTGAACAGGATGTCGGCGTCGTACGGGCAGGTCAGCCAGGCGTTGTCGGCCAGCTCAGCCTCCAGTTGCCCGGCTTCCCAACCGGCGTAACCGAGAGTGATGACGCTCTTGGCCGGGCCCACGCCGTCGGCGATGGCGAACAGCACGTCCTGCGAGGTGGACAGGGCCAGATCGCCCTCCAGCTCGACGGTGGCCTGGAAGGTCTGGCCCGCCGGGTGCAGGACAAAACCGCGATCGGTCTGCACCGGGCCGCCGATGAAAATCGGCACATGCTGGCACAGTGCTGGCGGATCGATGTCGGGGCGCAGTTGTTCGAGGATGTCGGCCAGATTCAGCTCTTGCGGTCGGTTGACCACCAGCCCCATGGCGCCATTGGCCGTGTGCTCGACGATGTAGGTCAAGGTATGGGCAAAGTTCGGGTCGGCCATGTGTGGCATGGCGATCAGGAAGTGATGCTTGAGGTAGCTGGGGCTGACGTTTTTCATGTGCGCTAGTGTGGCGTTCGGGGGGCGAACTGACAAGCTGGAGCGGGCAAAAGATCGACTCAGTTACTGGACAACCGGTCGCCCCGGGCGAATTTCCAGGTGCGGATGATTTCCAGCCGGTCGATGTCCGACAGGTCCCCGGTAAACGGTGCAAACGGGGCTGCCAGTCGCACGATGCGCTGCGCCGCCTGATCCAGCAGCGGCTGGCCGGATGATTCCAGCACCAGCACTTCATACAGCGAGCCGTCGCGGTTGATCGACACCATCAGACGCAAATTGCCGTAAATCTGCTGGCGCCGGGCCTCTTCCGGGTAATTGAGGTTGCCGATGCGCTCGACCTTCCTGCGCCACTCGTCCTTGTACCAGGCCCCCTTGTCGCGCATGGTCGAGGCCGCGCTCAGGCGGTGGATGCGCGGGCGCTTGGCGTACAACTGTTGTTCGTTGGCCAGTTCGGCTTCGAGGCTGGCGATGTCGCTGGAGAGCTGCGAACTGTCGAAAGTCGGGGCGTCGACCGTTGGTTTGGTCTCGGTCTTCGCTTCTTCTTTCTTGGTCGGCGCCTTTTTCGGTTTCGGCGCGACGGTGGTCACCGCCGCCTTGGGCGCGGCTTCCTGCACCTGCGGCTTGGCGGCCGGTGGCGGAGTGACCTTCTTGACCTGGTTGTCCTGGAACGGCGCGACCTCGGTGGTCTTGGGAATCGCCTTCTTGTCGAGGGTGCCGCTGCCTTCCTGGTTTTCCTGGGCGAGGAAGTCGGCCTTCGCCGGCTTCTTTTCGCTCTTGAAGGTGGCGAGGGTGATTTCCAGGGTTTTGCTGATCTGCTTGGGCTCGACCATGGTGAAACCCACGCCGAGCAGCAGCGCCAAATGGATCAGGGCCGCGAGAAACAGGGTAAATCCGAGGCGATCGACCGGGCGCACGCCTTTATGGGCGAGTTCAGCGGGCAGATCGGACGGAAGTGTCATGACAAGAAAACCAACATCGCGTTTTTCACAGGCCGCGCATGATAACGCAATGTTGGTTTCACGCCTTGGGCTTCAAGCATCAAGCGACAGGCTGCATGTGACACACATCAAGCTTGCAGCTTTTTCTCGATCGCATCCATCAGCATCCCGCCGATGTCGGTGCCAAAGGCATTGTCGATCTCGCGGATGCAGGTCGGGCTGGTGACGTTGATTTCGGTCAGGTGCTCGCCGATCACGTCCAGGCCGACGAACAGCAGGCCTTTCTCGCGCAAGGTCGGGCCGACCTGGGCGGCGATCCAGCGATCCTTGTCGGTCAACGGACGGGCTTCGCCACGGCCGCCGGCCGCGAGGTTGCCACGGGTTTCGCCCTGGGCCGGAATCCGCGCCAGGCAGTAATCCACCGGCTCGCCGTCGATCATCAGGATGCGCTTGTCGCCATCGACGATGGCCGGCAGGTAACCCTGGATCATGATCTGCTGCTTGCCGTGCAAGGTCAGGGTTTCCAGAATCACCGACAGGTTCGGATGACCGGCGGTGTGACGGAAAATCGACGAGCCGCCCATGCCGTCCAGCGGCTTGAGGATCACGTCACCGTGATGGTCGGCGAATTCGCGCAACACGTCCGGGCGACGGCTGACGATGGTCGGCGGCGTGCACTGCGGGAACAGCGTGGCGAACAATTTCTCGTTGCAGTCGCGCAGGCTCTGCGGCTTGTTGACCACCAGTACGCCAGCCGTTTCGGCCTGTTCGAGCAGGTAGGTGGAGTAGACGAATTCCATGTCGAACGGCGGATCCTTGCGCATCAGGATCACGTTCAGGTCGCTGAGCAGGGAATCCTGTTCGGCGCCCAGTTCGAACCATTTTTCCGGGTTGGCGAAGACTTTCAGCGGCTTCATCCGCGCCCGTGCCTGACCTTCGGCCTGATAAAGGTCTTTCTGTTCCATGTAGAACAGTTCCCAGCCGCGCTTCTGCGCCGCCAGCAGCATGGCCAGCGAGCTATCCTTTTTATAGGAAATGCTGGCGATAGGGTCCATGACAATCCCGACGCGAACGCTCATTGGGTTTTCCTCGAAAATTGGCTACCGGATCGGTATGAAAAAAGTGCCGCCAGAGTGGCGCCGGGCGGGTTTTCGGTCAAGGAAAAACCCGTCGATAGATTGCGTCAGGAGACTGTGCTAAAAAGGCTCCCAGCCGTGTTGGCCCTTGAACATCAAGGGTTTCCAGCCATCAGTCATCGCAAAACGGACAAATTGATTCGCAAAGGCGACGGTAGAGCCCCCTTATGGAACAGCAGTCCAGCGCCTTGAAGGTCATGGTGATCGATGACTCGAAAACGATTCGTCGCACCGCCGAGACCCTGTTGAAAAATGCAGGGTGCGAAGTCATCACCGCAATCGACGGTTTCGACGCCCTGGCGAAGATCGCCGACCACCACCCCGGGATCATTTTTGTCGACATCATGATGCCGCGTCTGGATGGTTATCAGACCTGCGCTTTAATCAAGAACAACAGTGCTTTCAAGGCAACGCCGGTGATCATGCTGTCGTCCCGCGACGGGCTGTTCGACAAGGCCAAGGGGCGGATTGTCGGTTCCGATCAATTTTTGACCAAGCCTTTCAGCAAGGAAGAACTGCTCGACGCGATTGCGGCCCACGTTCCGGGCTTTGCCGCTGATTTGCCGCAGTAAGACACGCACCGTGACGCTCGGCCAGCGGGCCCGGTGTCGACAAGAAAAATGGGGAAAACCATGGCACGTATTCTGATCGTCGATGATTCGCCGACCGAAATGTACAAACTCACCGGCATGCTGGAAAAGCACGGCCACGAAGTGTTGAAAGCTGAAAACGGCGCCGACGGCGTGGCCCTGGCCCGTCAGGAAAAGCCCGATGCCGTGCTGATGGACATTGTCATGCCCGGCCTCAACGGTTTTCAGGCCACCCGTCAGCTGACCAAGGACGCTGAAACCAGCCACATCCCGGTCATCATCATCACCACCAAGGATCAGGAAACCGACAAGGTCTGGGGCACTCGCCAGGGCGCCAGGGATTACCTGACCAAACCGGTCGACGAAGACACGCTGATCAAGACCCTGAACAACGTGCTGGCCGGTTGATCGCGCCGTCATGAGCGAGTCGCTGACCGCGTTCGAACTGTTGTGGCAGATCGACCAACGCTGTCGCCTGCTGGCGGCGGACCTGCCGTCGCAACCGGCGCGCCAGGATCGCTGGAGCGGCATTGGCTTTCGCCTCGGCGAGCACTGGTACGTCGCGCCGATGGGCGAGGTCAGCGAAGTGCTGCCCGAGCCGCGGTTCACCCAATTGCCGGGGGTTAAACCCTGGGTCAAGGGCGTGGCCAATCTGCGCGGGCGGTTGTTGCCGATCATGGACCTGTGCGGATTTTTCGGCCATGAACTGTCACCCATGCGCAAGCAGCGGCGGGTATTGGTAGTGGAGCATCAGGACGTTTTTGCCGGTGTGCTGGTCGATGAGGTCTTCGGTCTGCAGCACTTCGAGCAGGACAGCTTCGAACCCGTGTCGATCCGTAAACGGCAAGGCTCCAAGGGCGAGTTCGTCAAAGGGTATTTCCGGCGCGAGCAGAACTGGCGAGTGTTCAGCCTGTTTGCACTGGCGCAGTCACCGAGTTTCATGCACGTCGCGGTTTAACAGGCGAGGACCGATGATCAAAGCAAAAACCAGCAAGCCCGCAGAAGGCTCGCGCAGCCGCTCGCAGATCATCGTGCTGTTCATCGCGCTGATCGTGTTCATCATGCTGCTGTTCGCCAACTTCGCTTACCTCAACACCCAGGCCAATTACGACAAGCAGTACATCGGCCACGCCGGCGAGTTGCGGGTGCTGTCACAGCGGATCGCCAAGAACGCCACCGAGGCGGCGGCCGGAAAGGCTGCCGCGTTCAAGCTGCTCAGCGATGCGCGCAACGATTTCGCCCAGCGCTGGGGCTACCTGAAGAAAGGCGACCCTGCCACCGGCCTGCCGCCGGCGCCGTCCACCGTGCGCCCGGAAATGCGCGCCGTGCAGCTGGACTGGGAACGCCTGCTGAAAAACACGGATGCCATCCTGTCCAGCGAACAGACCGTACTGTCCCTGCATCAGGTCGCCGCGACCCTGGCCGAAACCGTGCCGCAGTTGCAGATCGAATACGAAAAAGTCGTCGAGATCCTGCTGCAGCGCGGCGCTCCGGCGGCGCAGGTCGCCATGGCCCAGCGGCAGTCGCTGCTGGCCGAGCGGATCCTCGGCGCGGTCAACACTGTGCTTTCCGGCGACGAAAACTCGCAACAGGCGGCCGATGCCTTCGGTCGTGATGCCGCGCGTTTCGGTCAGGTGCTCAACGGCATGCTGCAAGGCAACCCGACGCTGAAAGTCAGCCAGGTCGAAGACCGCGACGCCCGTGCGCGTTTGAGCGAGATTTCCGAGCTGTTCCAGTTCGTCTCGGGTTCGGTGGATGAAATCCTCGAAACCTCGCCGGAATTGTTCAAGGTCCGTGAATCGGCCACCAATATCTTCAGCCTGTCGCAGACCCTGCTCGACGAAGCCTCGCACCTGGCCAGCGGTTTCGAGAACCTCGCCGGGGGGCGCAGCACCGACACCATCGGCGGCTACGTGCTGGGCCTGCTGGCGCTGGCATCGATCATCCTGATCGGTATGGTCATGGTTCGGGAAACCAACCGTCAGTTGCGCGAGACCGCCGAGAAGAATGAACGCAATCAGAACGCGATCATGCGCCTGCTCGACGAAATCGAAGACCTCGCCGACGGCGACCTGACCGTGACTGCGTCGGTGACCGAAGACTTCACCGGGACCATCGCCGACTCGATCAACTATTCCGTCGACCAGTTGCGCGACCTGGTGGCGACCATCAACCTCACCGCCGGCCAGGTCGCCGCAGCGGTACAGGAAACCCAGGCCACCGCCATGCACCTGGCCCAGGCTTCGGAGCATCAGGCCCAGCAGATTTCCGAGGCCTCGACTGCGATCAACGACATGGCCCAGTCCATCGATCAGGTGTCGGCCAACGCCGCCGAATCCTCGGCGGTGGCCGAGCGCTCGGTGGAGATCGCCAACAAGGGCAACGAGGTGGTGCACAACACCATCCATGGCATGGACAACATTCGTGAACAGATCCAGGACACCGCCAAACGCATCAAACGCCTGGGCGAGTCGTCCCAGGAGATCGGCGACATCGTCAGCCTGATCGACGATATTGCCGACCAGACCAACATCCTCGCCCTCAACGCGGCCATTCAGGCCTCGATGGCCGGTGACGCCGGGCGCGGTTTCGCGGTGGTTGCCGACGAAGTACAGCGGCTCGCAGAACGTTCGTCCGCCGCGACCCGGCAGATCGAGACGCTGGTGCGGGCGATCCAGACCGACACCAACGAAGCCGTGATCTCCATGGAGCAGACCACCACCGAAGTGGTGCGCGGCGCGCGGCTGGCGCAGGATGCCGGAGTGGCCCTGGAAGAAATCGAAGGCGTGTCCAAGACCCTCGCAGCGCTGATCCAGAGCATTTCCAACGCGGCGCAGCAGCAGACGTCTTCGGCCGGGCAGATTTCCCTGACGATGAACGTGATCCAGCAGATCACCTCGCAGACCTCGTCCGGCTCCACGGCTACCGCTGAAAGCATCGGCAACCTGGCGAAAATGGCCAGCCAGTTGCGGCGTTCGGTGTCCGGGTTCACCTTGCCGGCGGCGCCAGCGCCCGCCACGGACAAGGCGTGAGGCCTGCGGGCGAGTTCATGTCGAGCGGAGTGGTTATGAGTGACCGGCACGACTACGTGGCCCTCGAATGGGTCAAGGGTGAAATTGCCGAAACGCTGAGGCAGGCGCATCAGGCCATCGAAGCCGTGCTCGACGATCCGCAGTCGGTGCCCGGCCTCGATGAGTGCCTGACATGCATCCATCAGGTGCACGGAAGTCTGCAGATGGTCGAGTTTTACGGCGCGGCACTGCTCGCCGAAGAAATGGAGCATCTGGTCGAAGCCTTGCTGAACGACCGCGTCAGTCACCGCGACGAAGCCTTGCACCTGCTGTTGCAGGCCTTTGGTCAATTGCCGACTTACCTTGATCGCGTACAAGGCGCCCGCCGTGATTTGCCGCTGGTGGTGCTGCCGCTGATCAACGATCTGCGCAGCGCCCGGGGCGAAAGCCTGTTGTCGGAGACCAGCCTGTTCAGCCCGCAATTGCCCGAACTGCCGCCCTTGAGCCCGCAAGCGCTGGCCCTGCTGGAACCGGCGGATCTGCCCAATGTGCTGCGCAAGTTGCGGCAAATGTTGCAGATGGCGCTGGTGGGCTTGCTCCGCGAACAGGACGACCAGACGCACCTCGGTTACCTGAGCAAAGTCTTCACCCGCCTCGAAGCCCTGAGCGGCGATGCACCCTTGAGTCCGTTGTGGCAAGTCGCCTCGGCGCTGGTCGAGGGCATGCGTGAAGGCCGGATCGCCAACAGCCCGGCCCTGCGCAGCCTGTTCAAGGACGCCGACAAGGAGCTCAAGCGCCTGCTCGAACAAGGCATGGCCGGCCTCAACCAGCCACCGCCACCCGAGCTGTTCAAAAGCCTGCTGTTCTACATTGCCAAAGCCGAACATCCCACCGGGCAGATGCTGACCATGAAAGATCGCTACTCCCTGGACGACGCGTTGCCCGACAGCGCGATGGTCGACGAAGAACGCGCGCGCCTGGCCGGCCCCGACCGCGATGCCATGCGCTCGGTGCTCGCGGCGCTGTGCGAAGAGCTGGTGCGGGTCAAGGAACGCCTCGATCTGTTCGTGCGCAGCGACCGCCAGCACACCTCGGATCTGGACAGCCTGCTGGCGCCGCTGCGGCAGATCGCCGACACCCTGGCGGTGCTTGGTTTCGGCCAGCCGCGCAAAGTCATCATCGATCAATTGGCGGTGGTGCTCAGCCTCGTTCAGGGCCAGCGCGAACCGAATGACGCCACGCTGATGGACGTCGCCGGCGCCTTGCTTTACGTCGAAGCGACCCTGGCCGGGATGGTCGGCACGGTGGAACCGGAGAGCCCGGAAGACTCGCGGCTGCCAACCACCGACCTGACGCAGATCCATCAAATCGTGATCAAGGAAGCACGCATCTGCCTGCAACAGGCCAAGGACATGATCGTCGACTACATCGACGCCGACTGGGATCGCCAGCAACTGCAACCATTGCCGGCGCTGCTGACCCAGGTGCGAGGTGCGCTGGCAATGATTCCGCTGACGCGTGCGGCGAGCCTGCTGGAAGCCTGCAACGGTTTTATCCGCGAGCATCTGCTGCTCGACCCGCACGAGCCGGGCTGGCAGCAACTGGACCACCTCGCGGATGTCATCACCAGTATCGAGTATTACCTCGAACGTCTGACCGATGACCCACAGGCACCGAGCGAGCAACTGCTGGATGTCGCGCAGAAAAGCCTGGCCAGCCTCGGCTACTTTCCTGACGAACCGCCCAGCGAACAGCATGTGCCACTGCTCGACGACGTTCTCAGCCCCGGCGAAGCGCTGGTGATGCAGGACTTGCAAGCGCTGGATGACCCGCAAATCGCCCAGTCGCTGGCCGATGTGCTGGCCAGCCCGGTGTCGGCGGTCAACCCGCCCGCGCTGACCACACCCGGCAGTCTGCTGCCGCCACCGGCCGATGAAGAACCGGTGGACGATGAGTTGCGTGAAGTGTTCCTCGAAGAGACCGAGGAAGTGCTCGATGTACTGCGCGACTACCTGCCGCGCTGGAACGCCGATCCGCAGGACAGCGCAGCCCTGAGTGAACTGCGCCGGGCCTTTCACACCTTGAAAGGCAGCGGGCGAATGGTCCGTGCACTGGTTCTCGGCGAACTGGCCTGGGCCGTGGAAAACCTGCTCAACCGCGTGCTGGAGCACAGCATTGAACCTGGGCCGGCGGTGCAGCAATTGCTGGCCGATACGTTGCTGTTGCTGCCGGACCTGATTGCCGAATTCGCCATCAACCACCAGCGCCAGCGTCAGGATGTCGATCAACTGGCGGCTCGCGCTCACGCATTGGCCAAGGGTGATACACCGCTACCGGCCGAAGACGTGGAAGACGTCGCGGCGCTCGATCCGCTGTTGCTGGAAATTTTCCGCAACGAAGCCGAAACTCACCTCGCCAGCCTCAATCGTTTTCTCGATCAGGCCGCCGAGCATGTGCCGTTGCAGGCCAGCGACGAGTTGCAGCGAGCGTTGCACACCCTCAAGGGCAGTGCGTCGATGGCCGGCGTATTACCGATTGCCGAACTGGCGGCGCCGCTGGACAAACTGGCCCGGGAGTTCAAGGCCCATCAACTGGCGCTGGACCTGGACGAAGTGGAGTTGTTGCTGGAAGCCGAAGGCTTGTTCCGCGTCGGTCTGCGCCAGCTCAAGCACGATCCGCTGGCGCCGATTGTCGGTGCGCAGTCGCTGATCAAACGCACCGAAACCCTGCTGAGTGAGCGGCTGGAATCCATCCTCAACACGCCGAGCAGCAGCTTGCGGGTCAAGCGTGATCCACAGCTGATCAACAACTTCCTGGCCCAGGGCATGGACATCCTGCTCGACGCCGAAAACCTCCTGCAGCGCTGGCAGCAGCACCCCGGAGAACGCCAGGAACTCAGCGCGTTGCTGGATGAACTGACGACCCTCGGCGAGGGCGCGCACCTGGCAGACCTGCTGCCGGTGGATGTGTTGTGCGAAGCCTTGCTCGATTTGTATGGCGCGGTGGAAGAAAGCAGCCTGGCGGTCAGCGAACGGTTTTTCCATGAGGCGCAGCAGGCCCACGAAGCGTTGATCAACATGCTCGACGAACTGGCCGCCGGCCAGGAAATCACCCCGCAACCGCAGCGCATCCGTGCACTGCACGAACTGCTCGACGAAGGCCTCGACCCATCGGCCATGGGCCTGATTCGCAGCGATGGCAGTCGTACCCTGAGTATTTCAGAGCTGGGCAGCGCCACCGCCGAACTGCAAAAAAGCACCACCGGGATCGCCCCGGATGAGGAGATCGTCGAGATCTTCCTCGAAGAGGCGGTGGACATTCTCGACAGCGCCGGACAAGCCTTGCAGCGCTGGTTGAACGACCCGGAAAACGCTGCGCCGCTGTCGTCGCTGCAACGGGATCTGCACACCCTCAAGGGGGGGGCACGAATGGCCGAGGTCGAGGCCGTTGGCGACCTGGCCCAGGAGCTGGAGAGCCTTTACGAAGGCCTGGTGGATCGCCGCTACAACCACAGCGACGCCTTGGGTCGACTGTTGCTGCAATGCCATGACCGCCTGGCGTTGTTCCTCGACGAGCTGCATGACCCTCAGCCACTGAAACCGGCGCAGGACCTGATCGACGCGATCCGCCAGTTCCGTCAGGGCCAGGCCGGCAGCCCCGCAACACCGCCCGCCGTCGCCAGCCATGACGGCACCGGACACGATCCGGAGCTGTTGGAGATCTTCCTCGAAGAAGGTTTCGACATCATCGAAAACTCCGGTGCCGCGTTGCTGCGCTGGCAGGCCGAACCCGGCAACCGCCAGGAAGTGGAAACCCTGCTGCGCGACCTGCACACCCTCAAGGGCGGCGCGCGGATGGTGGAGATCGGCCCGATCGGCGACCTCGCCCATGAGTTGGAATACCTTTACGAAAGCCTGTCCTCCGGCACCCTGCAGGGCAGCGCCGAACTGTTTGCCCTGTTGCAGCGCGGCCATGACCGGTTGGCGCAGATGCTCGATGCGGTGCGCGCCGGCCAGCCGTGCCCGCCAGCGGATCGGCTGATCAGTGCGATCCAGAATTTCAGCCATCCGGTGACGGTGGAAGCCCCTGCGCCGATGCTGCCGGCACCGGTGAAGGCCGAGCCCGCCGCGACCGCTGCCGAGGCCGGCGCGGACATGGTCAAGGTCTCCGCCGAACTGCTCGATGACCTGGTCAACCTCGCGGGCGAAACGTCGATTTTCCGTGGCCGTATCGAGCAGCAGGTCAGCGATGCACAGACCGCCCTGAACGAGATGGAAACCACCATCGAGCGTATGCGCGATCAGTTGCGCCGGCTCGATACCGAAACCCAGGGGCGGATTCTCAGCCGTCAGCAAGTGGATGCCGAACGCCTCGGTTACGAAGATTTCGACCCGCTGGAAATGGACCGTCACTCGCAGTTGCAGCAACTGTCACGGGCGCTGTTCGAGTCCGCTTCCGACTTGCTGGACCTGAAGGAAACCCTCGACCGACGCACCCATGACGCCGAGAACCTGTTGCAGCAGCAGGGCCGAATCAACACCGAGTTGCAGGAAGGCCTGATGCGCACGCGCATGGTGCCGTTCGAACGCATGTTGCCGCGTTTGAAACGCATCGTCCGGCAGGTCGCCGAAGAGCTGGGCAAGGACGTGGCGTTCACCGTCGGCAACGCCGAAGGGGAGATGGATCGCAATGTCCTCGAACGCATGGCCGCGCCGCTGGAACACATGCTGCGCAATGCCGTCGACCATGGCCTGGAACCGGCCGACGTGCGACTGGCAGCGGGCAAACCCGCCCAGGGCCAGATCAGCCTCGACCTGTCCCGCGAGGGCAGCGACATCGTTTTCGACATCCGCGATGACGGCGCTGGCGTGCCGCTGGATGCCGTTCGACGCAAGGCGATCAAGCGCGGCCTGCTGGCGCCGAACGCGGAAATCAGCGACCGCGAAGTGTTGCAGTTCATCCTTCAGCCGGGCTTCTCCACCGCCGAGAAAATCACCCAGATTTCCGGTCGTGGCGTGGGCATGGACGTGGTTCACGAAGAAGTGCGGCAACTGGGCGGTACCATGAGCATCGACTCGGTGCCGGGGCAGGGCGTGCATTTCCGGATTCGCCTGCCGTTCACCGTATCGGTCAACCGTGCGCTGATGGTGCAGTGCGGTGAGGATCAATACGCGATTCCGCTGAACACCATCGACGGCATCGTCCGCGTGCTGCCGAACGAACTGGACGGGCATTTCCGTCACGATCCGCCGCGCTACGAGTACGGTGGCCAGCGATATGAACTGTGTTATCTGGGCGAGCTGCTGAAAACCGCGCCGCGCCCGAAACTCATTGGCCAGAGCCTGCCGCTGCCGGTGCTGCTGGTGCAGTGCAACGAGCGGCACATTGCGGTGCAGGTCGATGCCATGGCCGGCACCCGGGAGATCGTGGTCAAAAGCCTCGGCCCGCAGTTCGCATCGGTGCAGGGCGTGTCCGGGGCGACGATCCTGGGCGATGGCCGGGTGGTGCTGATCCTCGATCTGCTGGCGCCGATCCGCGCCATGCAGGCGCGATTGCCGCAGCGTCCGGCCAGTCACGAGATCGATAGCGAGCCGCAGAAGCCGCTGCTGGTGATGGTGGTCGACGATTCGGTCACCGTGCGCAAGGTCACCAGCCGTCTGCTCGAACGCCACGGCATGAACGTGCTGACCGCCAAGGACGGGGTCGATGCGATGCTGCTGCTGGAAGAACACATGCCGGACCTGATGCTGCTCGACATCGAAATGCCGCGCATGGACGGCTTTGAAGTGGCGACCCAGGTGCGCCACGACGAGCGCCTGCGACACTTGCCGATCATCATGATCACCTCGCGTACCGGGCAGAAACACCGCGACCGGGCGATGGCCATCGGCGTCAACGACTACCTCGGCAAGCCGTACCAGGAATCGGTGCTGCTCGAAAGCATTGCCCTGTGGAGCAAAAAACATGCATGAGCGGCGCCACAATCAACGCAGCAGTCAGCTCACCGGGCTGTTGTTGCCGCTGGCCGATCGCAACCTGATCCTGCCCAACGTCGCCGTCGCCGAGCTGATCGACTACCAGTCCAGCGCCTTCGACCTCGATACCCCGCCGTGGTATCTGGGCCGGGTGACCTGGCGCGAGCGGCAGATTCCGCTGCTGAGTTTCGAGTCGGCGTGCGGCAACAAGATCGTCATCGGCGAACGGGCACGGATCGTCATCCTCAACGCTCTGGGCGGATTGCCGACGCTGCGCTTCATCGCCTTGCTGGTGCAGGGGATTCCGCGCTCGTACAAGCTCGACAGCCAGTTGAGCTATGTCGACGTGCCTCTGTGTGCGCTGGAGCAGGCGGCGGTGCAGGTCGGGGAACAGGTGGCGAAGGTGCCGGATTTGTTGGCACTGGAGAAGTTGTTGTTGGATGCGGGGCTGGTTTGAGTTCGCTTGAATTTTGGGTTGCCCGGTTTCCCCCTCACCCCAGCCCTCTCCCGGAGGGAGAGGGGGCCGACCGAGGTGTCTGGCGCTATCCATCGACCTGAAATAACCAGTCGATTATGGATTCACTGCAACACGTTCAGGTCGGTGAATCTATCGAACATCCCCCAATCGGTCCCCTCTCCCTCCGGGAGAGGGCTAGGGTGAGGGGCAGCTCTTGATCATTACGCTGACCGTAATGATTCAACATCGCGCTTGATTGATGCCCCCACCCGACACTCCTAAGGTAGCTCCACGACAGCGAACCCCGTGGAGTGAGCATGACAACAACAATTTCCCCCGACTCGCGCTGGACGCGGCGGCGCGACGAGAAGCAGCGGCGCCTCGACAAGGTGCGCGGGCTGGCCGACGGTGCGGTGTTGCCCACCGACAAAATTGTCGCGGCACTGGAAGCGCTGATTCATCCGGGCGACCGTGTGGTGCTGGAGGGCAACAACCAGAAGCAGGCGGATTTCCTTTCTCGTGCGCTGGCCAAGGCCGATCCTGAAAAACTCCACGATCTGCACATGATCATGCCCAGCGTCGGTCGCTCCGAGCATCTGGACCTGTTCGAACGCGGCATCGCCCGCAAGCTCGATTTCTCCTTCGCCGGCACCCAGAGCCTGCGCATCAGCCAGTTGCTCGAAGACGGACTGCTGGAAATCGGCGCGATCCACACCTACATCGAACTCTACGCCCGGCTGGTGGTGGACCTGATCCCCAACGTCGTGCTCTCGGCCGGTTTCATGGCCGACCGCGCCGGCAACATCTACACCGGCCCCAGCACCGAAGACACCCCGGCACTGATCGAACCGGCCGCCTTCAGCGACGGCATCGTCATCGTCCAGGTCAATCAACTGGTGGACGACGTCAGCGAACTGCCCCGGGTGGATATTCCCGCATCGTGGGTCGATTTCGTGGTGGTGGCGGACAAGCCGTTCTACATCGAGCCGCTGTTCACTCGCGACCCTCGCCACATCAAGCCTGTGCACGTGCTGATGGCGATGATGGCAATCCGCGGGATCTACGAAAAACACAACGTGCAGTCGCTGAACCACGGCATCGGTTTCAACACCGCCGCCATCGAACTGATCCTGCCGACCTACGGCGAATCACTCGGCCTCAAAGGCAAGATCTGCCGCAACTGGACGCTCAATCCGCACCCGACCCTGATCCCGGCGATTGAAAGCGGCTGGGTCGAAAGCGTGCATTGCTTCGGCACCGAACTGGGCATGGAAAACTACATCGCCGCCCGGCCCGATGTGTTCTTCACCGGGCGCGACGGCTCGCTGCGTTCCAACCGGATGTTCTGCCAACTGGCCGGGCAATACGCGGTGGACCTGTTCATCGGCGCAACCCTGCAAGTCGATGGCGATGGCCATTCCTCCACCGTCACCCGTGGCCGTCTCGCCGGTTTCGGCGGCGCACCAAACATGGGCCACGACCCGCGCGGCCGTCGTCACGGTACTCCGGCCTGGCTTGACATGCGCCATGACGACTCGCAGCAACCGATGCTCGAACGCGGCAAGAAACTCGTGGTGCAGATGGTCGAGACCTTCCAGGAGGGCGGCAAACCGACCTTCGTCGAAACCCTCGATGCGGTTGAGGTGGCAAAGAAAAGCGGCATGCCGCTGGCGCCGATCATGATTTACGGCGACGACGTCACTCACCTGCTCACCGAAGAAGGCATCGCCTACCTGTACAAGGCGCGCTCGCTGGAAGAGCGCCAGGCGATGATCGCCGCAGTCGCCGGCGTCACTGCCATCGGCCTGCGCCACAACCCGAAAGACACCGAACGCATGCGCCGCGAAGGTTTGATCGCCTTGCCCGAAGACCTCGGTATCCGCCGCACCGACGCCACTCGCGAACTGCTCGCGGCGAAGAGCGTGGCCGATCTGGTCGAGTGGTCCGGCGGCCTCTACAACCCGCCCGCCAAGTTCAGGAGCTGGTAATGCACGCACTCAACCTGCAACCGAAAACCATCACCCTCGCGGAACGGCTGGCGGATCTGGCCGTGGACGCGCTGATCGACGAAGCCGATCTGTCGCCGAAACCGGCGCTGGTCGACCGTCGCGGCAATGGCGCGCACACCGATCTGCACCTGGGATTGATGCACGCCTCGGCGCTGGCGTTGTGGCCGGCGTTCAAGGAAATGGCCGAGGCCGCGCTCGAGTTCGGCGAGATCGGCTTGCCGTTGCGCGAAGCCATTGGCCGCATCGGACGGGAAGGCGAGCAAGCGATGCTCGCCACCACCCACGGCGTGAACACCCATCGCGGGGCGATCTGGGCGTTGGGCCTGCTGGTCACGGCTGCTGCGCTGGAGACGAAGTCCACCAGCGCCGGCGCCGTCACTCTGCGCGCTGCGCGTCTGGCGTTGCTCGATGATCGTTATGCGCCGCGTCCGCTGAGCCATGGCGCTCAAGTCGCCCAGCGCTACGGCGCTCGCGGTGCCCGGGAAGAAGCGCAGCTCGGCTTCCCGTCCGTGGTGCAGCGTGGCCTGCCGCAGCTTAAACGCAGCCGCGCCGCCGGCCATGGCGAACAGAACGCCCGGCTCGATGGCTTGCTGGCGATCATGACCGACCTCGCCGACACCTGCGTGCTGTATCGCGCCGGTGAACAGGGTTTGCACGCCATGCAACACGGCGCCCAGGCAGTGCTCGACGCCGGGGGCAGCGCCAGCCTCACCGGTCGCCGCCGCCTGCACGAACTGGATCAACAACTCATCGCATTGAATGCCTCGCCCGGTGGCGCCGCCGACTTGCTCGCCGCCACGCTGCTGCTCGACCGGGTCGAGCGCGACGGCATCCTTCAGGGAGCGTTTTGATGGAAACCTTATCCTTTGAATTCCCCGCCGGGCAGCCGCCACGCGGTCGGGCGCTGGTCGGTTGTGTCGGCTCGGGCGATCTGGAAGTGCTTATCGAACCGGGCCTGGCCGGCAAGCTGACGATCAACGTCCAGACTTCGGTCAACGGCGCGCAGCTGCGCTGGCAGCATCTGTTTGCGCGGATGTTCGACGGCACCACGCCACCGGCGATGGCCATCGATATCCACGACTTCGGCGCGACCCCGGGCGTGGTGCGCCTGCGCCTGGAACAAGGCTTCGAGGAGATCGGCCATGACTGACACCTCGGCACTTCTGCACAAACACAGCTTCGTCGAACTCGGCGCGCGGCAGCGGGCAAAAGCCTTGCTCGACGCCGGCACTTTCCGCGAACTGCTCGATCCGTTTCAACGCGTCATGTCGCCATGGCTCGAACGTCAGGGCGTGGTGCCCCAGGCCGATGACGGTGTGGTGATCGCCAAGGGCAGCCTCGACGGTTTACCGGTGGTGATCGCTGCCATCGAAGGCGCGTTTCAGGGCGGCAGCCTCGGTGAAGTCGGTGGCGCCAAAATAGCCGGCGCGCTGGAACTGGCCGCCGAAGACAACCGCAAAGGCATCCCGACCCGCGCCATCCTGCTGCTGGAAACCGGTGGCGTGCGCTTGCAGGAAGCCAACCTCGGGCTGGCGGCGATTGCCGACATTCACGCGGCGATTGTCGATCTGCAGCAATACCAACCGGTGGTCGGCGTGGTGGCTGGCAGCGTCGGTTGTTTTGGCGGGATGTCGATTGCCGCCGCCCTGTGCAGCTACTTGCTGGTGACCCAGGAAGCACGCCTCGGCCTGAACGGCCCGCAGGTGATCGAGCAGGAAGCCGGGATCGAGGAATACGACTCCCGCGACCGGCCCTTCATCTGGAGCCTGACCGGTGGCGAGCAACGGTTTGCCAGTGGTCTGGTGGATCGTTATGTCGCCGATGACGTGGCGCAGATTCGCCAGCAGGTCGGCGAGTTGCTGCAACAAGGCCTGCCGAGGCAACCGCGCAGTCAACGGGCCGAGTGGTTCCTGCAACGCCTGACGAGCCTGGACACTGACAAGCAAATCGAGCCTTCGGTGGTTCGCGATCTGTATCAAGGAGAGCGCTCATGAGTGGTTATTCCGTGCGCGGTTTGAACTGGTTCAACGCCTTGAGCGCTGGTGCGGATGCCGTTGAAGGTTTGCCGCCATCGCTGAAGGTCGCTGACGGCCCACTTGGGCGCTTTATTGCGGTGGTCGCCGATCCGCAAAACCGTTTCCCACGCGCTCGCAACGGCGAAGTCGGTTTGCTCGAAGGCTGGGGGCTGGCCAAGGCGGTGGATGACGCGATCACCGCCGACCGCGACAAGACGCAAAAACGTGCCTTGATCGCCATCGTCGATGTGCCGAGCCAGGCTTACGGTCGCCGCGAAGAAGCCCTCGGCATTCACCAGGCCCTGGCCGGTGCGGCGGATGCTTATGCCCGCGCGCGTCTGGCCGGGCATCCGGTGATTGCGTTGCTGGTGGGCAAGGCCATGTCCGGGGCGTTTCTGGCCCACGGTTATCAGGCCAACCGCTTGATCGCCCTGCGTGATCCGGGGGTGATGGTGCACGCGATGGGCAAGGCGTCGGCAGCGCGGGTGACCTTGCGCAGCGTTGAAGAGCTGGAAGCCCTGGCTTCCAGCGTGCCGCCGATGGCCTATGACATCGACAGCTACGCCAGCCTTGGATTGCTTTGGGAAACCCTGTCGGTGCAGCAGATCGAACAGCCGACGGCGGAGGATCTGGCGCGGGTCGGCGAATGTCTGAAGCAGGCCATCGGTGATATTGGCGCGACGGATTTGAGCAATCGTCTCGGCGCGAAAAATCGCGAAGCCTCCAGTCGTGTACGTGAACTGCTGAGGGCGCAGTGGTGAACACGCCTCTGGCCCACGACCTGCTGTGGGGCATGACGCCGGCACAGTTGCCAGCGGATGCGCCGCCGTGGGCGATTGATTCGCTGGCTGCCGGGCAACCGGTGGTGGTGCGGCGGGCGTTGAGTGAAGACGGATTCGTGGCGGTGGGCGTGCGCGGAGTGTTGCGCGAGCAGCGGTTGGCGGCGTTCATGGCGATCGACTCGATTGCCTGTCGGGTCAGTCCTGAAGCGCTTTGTGATGTTGAGAGCGAGCGCGATCTGCCGGTCATGCAGGCGCTGCGGCAGCTGCGGCCGGTGCTCGATGATTGCGGTTGGATCTGGGGCGTCAGTGGCAGTGTCGGGTTTGAACTGGCGAGTGGTTTTGCAGCCATGCACCAGGCCAGTGATCTCGATCTGATCCTGCGTACACCGCAACTCATCACCCGCAATCAGGCACGCAAACTGGTCGCGGTTTTCGATCAGGCGATCTGCCGGGTCGACCTGCAATTGCAGACACCGTTCGGCGCGGTGGCCCTGCGCGAGTGGGCCGGGAACGCTTCGCGGGTGCTGCTGAAAAACGCCCATGAAGCCTGTCTGGTCAGCGACCCATGGAACCCGCAGGAGCAGGCAGCGTGAGCAGTCTGCTGGTGTTTCCCGGCCAGGGCGCGCAGCAGCCCGGCATGCTCCAGCGTTTGCCTCGGGAAACGCTGATCGAGGCCAGCGATAGCCTCGCTGAAGATGTCTTGCGGCTGGATTCCAGCGAAGCCTTGCGCAGCACTCGGGCGGTTCAGCTCTGCCTGCTGATCGCCGGAGTCGCGGCCTCGCGGCAGTTGTTGCAGGACGGACTCACCGCAGATTACGTCGCCGGTCTGTCCATCGGTGCCTACCCGGCAGCGGTGGTCGCCGGGGCGTTGAGCTTCAGCGATGCGCTGCATCTGGTCAGCCTGCGCGGCGAGTTGATGCAGCAGGCTTATCCACAGGGCTTCGGCATGACCGCGATCATCGGCCTGCAATTATCCACCGTCGAAACGCTGCTGGCGCAGGTGCACGGCGCAGAAACACCGGTGTACCTGGCCAATATCAATGCCGATAACCAGGTGGTGATTGCCGGCAGTGACAAGGCGATGCAAGCGGTCGCCGAGCTGGCACGCGCTCGTGGCGCCGGTCTGGCAAAACGGCTGGCGGTCAGCGTGCCGTCGCACTGCCCGTTGCTGGATGAGCCTGCGCAAACCCTCGCCGAAGCTTTCGCCAAGGTAGAGCTGAAAACACCGAAAATCGCTTACCTGAGCGGCAGTCGCGCAAGGCCTGTGACCCAGGTAGAGGCGCTGCGCGACGATCTCGCCTTCAACATGTGCCGCGTGGTGGACTGGCGTGGCACCGTGCAAAGCGCTTACGAGCGCGGCGTACGTCTACAGATCGAACTGCCGCCCGGTGCGGTGCTGACCGGGCTGGCGCGCCGGGTGTTCGAACAGGGGACCGTCACTGCCTTCGACAGTGCCCGGCTCGACACCTTGCAGGCGCTGTTGCGTGAGGAGGGTAGCCGCCGACTCTAGACCGCCGCGACTCAGGCTTCGAACAACAAAAACAATTCGACGATGCACTTTGAGGACTACAACAATGATTATTTACGGTGTGGCGCTGCTGGCGATCTGTACGCTGGCAGGGGTGATCATGGGTGACCTGCTCGGCGTGCTGCTGGGGGTCAAATCCAACGTCGGCGGGGTCGGCATCGCCATGATCCTGTTGATCTGCGCGCGGTTGTGGATGCAGAAACGCGGCGGCATGACCAAGGATTGCGAGATGGGCGTCGGCTTCTGGGGCGCCATGTACATTCCGGTGGTGGTGGCGATGGCCGCGCAGCAGAACGTCGTCACCGCCCTGCACGGCGGCCCGGTGGCGGTGTTGGCGGCGATTGGTTCGGTGGTGGTCTGTGGCTGCACGATTGCCCTGATCAGCCGCACCCACAAGGGCGAGCCCTTGCCCGACGAGCCGGCGGAAATTTCCCCGGTCGGCACACCGGTAGGAGGTCGCTGACATGTGGGATCTCATTGAAAAAGGTCTGGAACACAACGGTCTGATCACCGCCTTCGCCTTCGTCGGCGTGATCATGTGGGTTTCGGTGATCCTCTCCAAACGCTTGACGTTCGGGCGGATTCACGGCTCGGCCATTGCCATTGTCATCGGTCTGGTGCTGGCCTGGGTCGGCGGGACGATGACGGGCGGGCAGAAGGGCCTGGCGGACCTGACGCTGTTCTCCGGCATCGGCCTGATGGGCGGCGCGATGCTGCGGGATTTCGCCATCGTTGCCACGGCGTTTGAAGTGCAGGCAACCGAGGCGAAGAAAGCCGGGATGATCGGGGTGATTGCGCTGCTGCTGGGCACGATCCTGCCGTTCATTGTCGGCGCGTGCATGGCTTACGCGTTCGGTTATCGCGATGCGGTGAGCATGACCACCATCGGCGCGGGGGCGGTGACTTACATCGTCGGGCCGGTGACCGGCGCAGCGATTGGCGCGACTTCGGATGTGATGGCGCTGTCGATTGCCACCGGGTTGATCAAGGCGATTCTGGTGATGGTCGGCACCCCGGTGGCGGCGCGCTGGATGGGTCTGGATAACCCGCGCTCGGCGATGGTGTTTGGCGGGCTGGCCGGGACCGTGAGCGGCGTGACGGCGGGGCTGGCGGCGACGGATCGGCGGTTGGTGCCTTATGGGGCGTTGACCGCGACCTTCCACACTGGGCTTGGCTGCCTGCTTGGGCCTTCGCTGCTGTTCTTCATTGTTCGCGGGATTGTGGGCTGAACGTCAAAAGCGCCCTCATCGGAACGCCGCCCGCCTAACCCTCTCCCGGAGGGAGAGGGGACTGACCGAGTTGTTTATGCGCTATACATCGACCTGAAATTCTTATTTCGAACTCAGGTCTTGAAAAGCCCCCGATCTGCTCCCTTTCCCCCTCGCCCCCTTGGGGGAGAGGGCTGGGCGGGCGGCGTTCCGATGAGGGGGTAGCTTTTGATCTGCTTTTAATCACACCGCCGACTGGCGATTCGCATACATCCGACATTCCGCCAGCAACGCCAGCAAATTCGGATCCCGCTCCTTGGCCTTCAAAAACACCACCCCGATGTGCTGCTGCAACCGGTACTTCTCCTGCAACGGAATCAGCTTCACCCGGTTCTCGTACACCGCCGCAATCCTCCCCGGCAGCAACGCATAACCGACCCCGGAGCTGACCATGCTCAGCAGGGTGAAGATGTCGTTGACCTGCATCGCCACCTTCGGCTCGAACCCTGCCTGTCTGAACACCCGGATGCCGTCCTGATGGGTGGCGAAGCCTTGGGTGAGGGTAATGAAGGTTTCGTCGCGCACCTCGGCCAGATCCACTTCGCTGCGTTGGGCGAAGCGCGAATCGGCCGGGGTGGCGAGGAAGATGTCGTCGGAAAACAGCGGGATCTGCTCGCAGTCCGGGTCGTTGACAGTGTCGTCCAGTGACACCAGGATCGCGTCGACTTCCATGTTCTTCAGCTTGTAGAGCAGGTCGATGTTCGAGCCGAGGATCAGGTCGATGTTGAGTTCGCTGCGGCGGATCTTCAGGCCCATGATCAGCTGTGGCACGGTCTTCACCGTGAGCGAATACAGCGAGCCGAGCTTGAAGCGCTCGGCGGAGAATCCGGCGGCTTCGCGGGTCAGGCGCACGCTTTCGACCACGTCCTGAATCAGCTTCTGCGCTCGCTCTTCGAGCACATAAGCGCTTTCCAGCGGTGTCAGGTTGCGGCCTTCGTGCTTGAACAGCGGGCAGCGCAGGGCGCTTTCCAGCGAATGGATCGCACGGTGCACGCTGACGTTGCTGGTCTGCAACTCGGCGGCGGCGCGGGCGAGGTTGCCGGTGCGCATGAAGGCGAGGAACACCTCGAGTTTCTTCAGGGTCAATTCTTCGTCGATCAGCATGGCGCGGACTCTTCTTGGTATCGCTCGATTGTGCCCAAATATCAGGACAGGTACAGGCCCGCGTTGAACGGAAACATTGCGCTTTTACGCTCAAGGCCCGAGCCTTGCGCGCTGCGGTAATGAAATCGAGGTGTGTGACACATGTATCACGGAGAAAAACTGAACGCCTGGACGCATCTGGTCGGGGCGGTAGCGGCGTTTGTCGGGGGCGTGTGGATGCTGGTGATTGCCAGCCTCGACGGCAGCCCGTGGAAGATCGTCAGCGTGGCGATTTATGCCTTTACCTTGCTGGTGCTCTACAGCGCATCCACCGTGTACCACAGCGTGCGCGGGCGTAAAAAGGCGATCATGAAGAAGGTCGATCACTTTTCGATCTACCTGTTGATCGCCGGCAGTTACACGCCGTTCTGCCTGGTGACCCTGCGTGGGCCGTGGGGCTGGACGCTGTTCGGGATTGTCTGGGGCCTGGCGCTGATCGGTATCCTGCAAGAAATCAAGCCGCGCTCGGAGGCGCGGATCCTGTCGATCGTGATCTACGCGGTGATGGGCTGGATCGTGCTGGTGGCGGTCAAGCCGCTGATCGCCGCGCTGGGGACGGCGGGGTTTGCCTGGCTGGCGTCGGGTGGCGTGCTGTACACCGTGGGGATCATCTTTTTTGCCCTTGATCACCGGTTGCGGCATGCCCACGGGATCTGGCATCTGTTTGTGATCGCCGGGAGCCTGCTGCACTTTGTGGCGATTCTGTTTTACGTCCTTTAAATGCCCATCAGGCGGCCGAGTTGTTCGCCGGCGCGCTGACTGAAAATCTCCAGCAAATCATTCAGCGTATGGGGTGATGGTTCGGTGGCGCGGGTCACGGCGTACAGCGTGATCGGCAAGGGCGGCGCCAACGGGCGGATTACGGTGCTGGTCGGCGAAGCCCCCAGCGCGGTGAACGGATCGATCACCGCCACCCCGGCGCCGGACTCCACCATCGCACGCGCCAGCGAATAGGTCTGTACCGCAATCCGCACCCGGGGTGGCGGCTCGACCGCCTCCAGATAACTGTCGAGCCGCGCGGCCAGCGGATCGGCGCTGGACAGCCCGATCAGCGGCGCCCCGGCCAGTGCCATCAGTGGCAACGGCTGGCCGGCATCTTCCTCCGGCCAATAACCCTTCGGCGCCAGCGCCACCAGAACCCCCGAGGCCAGCGCTTCGGCCTTCAGCCCCGGATGGTCCGGCAACTGCAACGTCAGGGCCACGTCCACTTCGCGCATCAGCAGGTTCTGCATCAGCTCGCGGCTGTGGGCGCTCGACAGTTCGCAGGCGATGTCCGGGAATTGCGCCGTCCATTGCCGGATCGCCGGCGGCAGCAACGACAGCGCCAGCGCCGGAGTCGCGCCGATCCGCAGGCTGTGGCCGGGCTCGCGGCGCAGGCTCTGGGCCAGGCGCCGCACGCCTTGCAGGCTTTCCGTGACCTTGTCGACTTCGCGCTCCAGCTCCAGCGCTTCGGGAGTTGCCTGCAACTTGCCGCGCACCCGCAAAAACAGAGGGAAACCCAGCTGCTGCTCGGCGTGCTGCAACACCTTGGTCACCGCCGGTTGCGAGACGTGCAGCAACTGCGCAGCGGCGCTGATCGAGCCGGTCTGGCGAATGGCCTGGAAAATCTCGATATGACGAAGGCGCATGACGATCCCATAACCTTTGTTTATAGGTTTGGCATCTTTATTCATTGTTCGGCGCCTGTCACCTCACCCTAACCTCGGCCTCGTCTTCAAGAACGATTAAGGACGGACATGGCTCAGCGTGTGTGCATCATCGGCGGCGGCGTGATCGGGTTGGCAACGGCCTGGGCGCTGGTGCGCGACGGCTTCGAGGTGACGGTGGTCGAGGCGCGGCAGTCGCCGGGCAGCGAAACCAGTTTCGCCAACGGCGGCCAGTTGTCCTATCGCTACGTTGCGCCGCTGGCCGACGCCGGCGTGCCATTGCAGGCAATCGGCTGGATGCTGCGCGGCGACTCACCGCTGAAACTTCGCCCGCGCCTGGACCCGGCGCAGTGGCGCTGGATGGCCTCGTTTCTCGCTGCGTGCCGCACTTCGGTCAACCGTGAAAACGCCGCGCATCTGTTGCGTCTGGCGCTGTTCAGCCAGCGCACGCTGAAACGCTGGCGCGAGGACGACGGACTCGCCGGCTTCAACTGGCGGCGCAACGGCAAACTGGTGACCTTTCGCAACGCCGCCAGCTTCGACCATGCGCGCAAGGGACTCGTCGATCCGCAGCAACAGCAGGTGTTGTCCGCCGCCGAATGTGCGCAACTGGAACCGGCACTGACCGATGCGCCGTTCGTGGGCGCGATCTACACGCCGGATGAAGAAGTCGGCGACTGTCACGGTTTTTGCCTGCAGCTGGCGGCGCGATTGAAGGCGTCCGGTCGCTGCGAGTTTCGCCTCGGTCAGGCAGTCACCGGCATTCGCCACAGTCACGGCGCCGTCACGGCCATTGAACTTGGCGAAGAAACCCTGCCGGTCGAACAACTGGTAATCGCCGCCGGCCATCGCAGCCCGTTGCTGGCGCTGCCCGGCCTGCGCCTGCCACTGTATCCCCTGAAGGGCTACAGCCTGACCGTACCGATCGGCAACGAGCATCGAGCGCCGGACGTGAGCATCACCGACTACGACCGCAAGATCGTCTACGCCCGTATCGGCGAACAACTGCGGGTGGCGGCGATGGTCGACATCGTCGGTTTTGACCCGGCGGTCGACCCCGAGCGGCTGGCGCTGATCAAGCGTCAGGCCCGCGACACCTTTCCCGACGCCGGCGACTACGACGCGGCCGTGGAGTGGGCCGGCATGCGCCCGGCCACCCCCACCGGCGTTCCGCTGCTGGGCGCCACGGCGTATCGCAATCTGTGGCTCAACCTCGGCCACGGCGCGCTCGGTTTCACCCTGGCCTGCGGCAGCGGGCAGTTGCTCAGTGAACTGATCGGCCAGCAGCGCACATCCATTGATCTGCATGGGTTCAATCCCCGTGCGGCGTGACGGTTTCTGCTAAAACACCCCACCCACAACGGAGAATAACAATGCAAAAAATCACGTTGCTCGGCTGCACTCTGGCGCTGGTTTTCGGTGCTCAGGCCCAGGCCAGTGAAGTGCCGCTGACCGGTACGCTCGGCAAGATCGCCAGCGCCAACAGCATCACCCTGGGGTATCGCGATGCGTCGGTGCCGTTCTCGTATGTGGGCGATCACACCGGGCAGCCGATGGGCTATTCAGTGGAGCTGGCGGACAAGATCGTCGAGCGCATCAGGCAGCAACTGGCGTTGCCGGAGCTGAAGGTGAAGTACAACCTGGTGACCTCGCAGACGCGGATTCCGCTGGTGCAGAACGGCACGGTCGACCTCGAATGCGGCTCCACCGGGGTGACGGCCGAGCGGCAGAAGCAGGTCGCGTTCTCCTACGGTTTCATCTACGTCAAAGGTCAGCTGCTGACCGCCAAGGACAGCGGCATCAACCGCTTCGACGATCTGCGCGGCAAGAACGTGGTGACGACCGCCGGCACCACCAACGAGCGTTATCTGAAGAGCTACAACCTCGACCACAAACTGAACATGTTCGTGATCAGTGCCAAGGATCACGGCGAGGCGTTCCAGATGCTGCAATCAGGCCGTGCGGCAGCGTTCTACATGGACGATGCGCTGCTTTACGGCGAGCGGGCCAAGGCGCGTGATCCGCACAACTGGGTCGTGGTGGGGGAGGAGCAATCCCGGGAAATCTACAGCTGCATGGTGCGCAAGGATGATCCGCAGTTCCTCGCGCTGGTCAACGGTGTGCTGGCTGACCTGTACAGCTCGGGGGAGATCAACGGGATCTACCGCAAGTGGTTCGAACAGCCGATCCCGCCGAAGGGCCTGAACCTTGAGTTCCCGATGACCAGCGAACTCAAGGCAATCATCGCCAGACCGATCAGTGATCCGGTGCAGTGACAGGTTAGAAATCACCCCACAGTTGCTGCGCGACTGCCAGCGCCACAACCGGCGCAGTCTCGGTGCGCAGCACGCGCGGGCCGAGGCGGGCGGCGTGGTAGCCGTTGCCCCTGGCCTGCTCGACTTCGGCGTCGGACAAGCCGCCTTCAGGGCCGATCAAGAAGGCCAGGGTCGATGGTTTGGCGTGGCTGACCAAGGGCTCGGCCACCGGGTGCAGGACCAGTTTCAGTTCGGCTTCGGTCTGTTTCAGCCAGTCGGCCAGCAACACCGGTGGATGAATCACCGGCACCCGCGAGCGACCGCATTGCTCGCAAGCGCTGATCGCCACCTGACGCCAGTGCAGCAGGCGTTTGTCGGCGCGTTCGTCCTTGAGGCGGACTTCGCAGCGTTCGCTGAAGATCGGGGTGATTTCAGTCACGCCCAGTTCGGTGGCTTTCTGGATCGCCCAGTCCATCCGCTCGCCCCGGGACAGGCCTTGGCCGAGGTGGATGCGCAGCGGTGATTCGACTTGACCTGCGAACTGCTCGTCGATCTGCACCACCACGCGTTTCTTGCCGACTTCCACCAGGGAACCGCGAAACTCATGGCCGGAGCCGTCGAACAACTGCACCGCATCGCCCTCGGCCATGCGCAGCACGCGGCTGATGTAATGCGCCTGGGCTTCCGGCAATTCGTGTTCGCCGGTGCTCAGCGGGGCGTCGATAAAGAAGCGGGACAGTCTCATTCGGAGTCTCTGGAAAGATGTGAATCAGTTAAAACGGTGTCGACTTCATTCGCGAGCAAGCCCGCTTCCACAGGGAAATGCATTCCAAATGTGGGAGCGGGCTTGCTCGCGAAAGCGGAAGTCCAGGCACCACAGATCTTGAATAATCTGGATCAGCCCGGATCGCGAAAACCCGGATGAAAATCCTTCGGCACTGCCACGCTGACGCTGTCTCGGGTGGCGATGTCGATGCCTTCGCTGGCGACTTCGGCGAGGAAGTCGATCTGCTCCGGGGTGATCACGTAGGGCGGCAGGAAATACACCACGCTGCCCAGCGGACGCAGCAACGCGCCACGCTCAAGGGCATGCTGGAACACTTTCAGGCCGCGACGTTCCTGCCACGGATAAGCCTCTTTCGTGGCCTTGTCCTTGACCATCTCGATCGCCAGCACCATGCCGGTCTGACGGACTTCCGAAACATTCGGATGATCCACCAGATGCGCCGTCGCCGACGCCATGCGTTGAGCCAGCACCCGGTTGTTTTCGATCACGTTGTCCTGCTCGAAGATATCCAGGGTCGCCAGGGCTGCTGCACAGGCCAACGGGTTGCCGGTGTAGCTGTGCGAATGCAGGAAGGCGCGCAGGGTCGGGTAATCGTCGTAGAACGCGCTGTACACCTCGTCGGTGGTCAGGCACGCGGCCAATGGCAGATAACCGCCGGTCAGGGCTTTCGACAGGCACAGGAAGTCCGGACGGATGCCGGCCTGTTCGCAGGCGAACATCGTCCCGGTGCGGCCGAAACCGACGGCGATTTCGTCGTGGATCAGGTGCACGCCGTAACGGTCGCAGGCTTCGCGCAACAGCTTGAGGTACACCGGGTGATACATGCGCATGCCACCCGCGCCCTGAATCAGCGGCTCGACGATCACCGCGGCGACGCTGTCATGATTTTCCGCCAGCGTCTGCTCCATGGCCGCGAACATATTGCGCGAATGCTCTTCCCAGCTCATGCCCTGCGGGCGCAGGTAGCAATCCGGGCTCGGCACCTTGATGGTGTCCATCAGCAGCGCTTTGTAGGTTTCGGTGAACAACGGCACATCACCGACCGCCATCGCCGCCATGGTTTCGCCGTGGTAGCTGTTGGTCAGGGTGACGAAGCGCTTCTTGTTCGGCTGGCCGCGGTTGAGCCAGTAGTGAAAGCTCATTTTCAGCGCGACTTCGATGCAGGACGAACCGTTATCGGCGTAGAACACCCGGTTCAAGCCTTCCGGCGTCATCTTCACCAGCCGCTCGGACAGTTCGATCACCGGCTGATGGCTGAAACCGGCCAGAATCACGTGTTCCAGCTGATCGACCTGATCCTTGATGCGCTGGTTGATGCGCGGGTTGGCGTGGCCGAACACGTTGACCCACCAGGAGCTGACCGCATCCAGATAACGCTTGCCTTCGAAGTCTTCCAGCCAGACGCCTTCACCGCGCTTGATCGGGATCAGCGGCAGCTGTTCGTGGTCTTTCATCTGGGTGCAGGGATGCCACAGCACCGCGAGATCGCGTTGCATCCACTGGTTGTTCAGGCCCATGTTCAGTCTCCTCGAGGCGGCTCGCGTCAGGCGCGGGCTAACAATCGCGCAAGCCTATGCAATGCGTCGCGCCGGGACAACCCATTGCGTTGATTGAGCTACTTTGTATGGGCCGATAGACGTCGCTGGCGGCGTTTTGATGGCTGACGTATTCTTCGCGGTTCTTTGGGTCGACTGACCCGCAAAACTGCTTTTTCCTACGTGTTTTTCCGGAGTTCGCTGAATGTCTGTCGGTTGGCTGCGCGCCTGTGCGCTTGTGGTGTTGGGGCTTTTCAGCGTTACGGCGCTGGCCAAGGAAAAAACCGCGATCGTGATCGGCGGCGGCCTGTCGGGCCTGACCGCGGCTTACGAACTGCAGAACAAGGGCTGGCAGGTCACGTTGCTGGAAGCCAAGCCGAGCCTGGGCGGTCGCTCGGGCATGGCCACCAGCGAGTGGATCGGCAACGACAAGGCGCAGCCGGTGCTGAACAAGTACGTCTCGACTTTCAAGCTGAGCACTACGCCGGCCCCTGAATTCGTGCGTACCCCGGGTTATCTGATCGATGGCGAGTATTTCTCTGCCGCCGATCTGGCCACCAAGCAACCGGCTACCGCGCAGGCGTTGAAAACCTTCGAGAAAACCCGTGACGATCTGGCGCGCTCGATCGACGATCCGCAGAACCCGGCGGCGACCAACACGTTGCACGCGCTGGACCAGATCAACGTGTCGAGCTGGCTCGACAAGCAGAACCTGCCTGCCACTGCGCGTCAGCTGATCAACCAGGATATCCGCACCCATTACGACGAACCTTCGCGTCTGTCGCTGCTGTACTACGCACAGCAGAGCCGTGTTTATCGCGGCGTGTCCGACCGTGACATGCGCGCTTCGCGTCTGGTGGGTGGCAGCCCGGTGCTGGCCCAGGCCTTCGTCAAGCAACTGAAAACCATCAAGACCAGTTCGCCGGTGTCCGCGATTGTCCAGGACAAGGACGGCGTGACCGTCAAGGTCGGCAGCGTGGGCTATCAGGCAGACTACGTCGTACTGGCGGTGCCATTGCGTGCCCTCGACAAGATTCAGCTGACCCCGGCCCTGGATGCACAGCATCTGGCCGCGATCAAAGGCACCAACTACGGCTGGCGTGACCAGATCATGCTGAAGTTCAAGACGCCAGTGTGGGAAAGCAAGGCGCGGATGTCCGGCGAGATCTACAGCAACACCGGTCTGGGCATGCTGTGGATCGAGCCGGCCCTGAAGGGCGGCGCGAACGTGGTGATCAACCTGTCCGGCGACAATGCCCGGGTGATGCAGGCGTTCGGCGACAAGCAGATGGTCGATCAGGTGCTGATCCGTCTGCACGCGTTTTATCCACAGGCCCGTGGTGCGTTCACCGGTTATGAAATCCGTCGCTACAGCACCGATCCATCGACTGGTGGTTCGTACCTGGCCTTCGGTCCTGGCCAGATCAGCAAGTACTGGCGCCTGTGGGAGCGTCCGCTGCAGCGCGTAGCGTTTGCTGGCGAGCACACCGACACCCTGTATCCGGGCACCCTGGAAGGCGCGCTGCGCACCGGTCAGCGCGCGGCCAGTCAGGTTGAAGACCTGGCGGCGGGCAAATCCTTCGAACCGATCAAGGTCGGCCCGGCGGCGGCCACTGCAGCAGCGGCG
This sequence comes from Pseudomonas sp. 58(2021), assembly GCF_017491585.1. NCBI lineage: Bacteria > Pseudomonadati > Pseudomonadota > Gammaproteobacteria > Pseudomonadales > Pseudomonadaceae > Pseudomonas > Pseudomonas sp. 58(2021). The sequence goes on along the minus strand of NZ_JAFGYZ010000001.1, from coordinate 217,457 downwards.
GCAGGCGCAGCGGGTGCGGCCACGGCGGCGAAGAAAGGTAACTTCTTCACCAACCTGTTCGGTGGTTCGGATGACGAGAAGAAACCAGCGCCTGTGAAAGCCCCCGAACCGGCACCTGCTCCAGCCGCTCCAGCGCCTGCACCGACTCCGGCACCTGCGCCAGCCCCGGTTGAAGCGCCGAAGCCAGCGACTCCGGTGAAAGCCGAGCCAGCCAAGAAAGCGCCAGCCAAGCCAGCAGCGAAGAAACCTGCGGCCAAGACCGAGGCGAAAAAAGCCCCGGCCAAACCTGCAACGAAAAAGACTGAACCGGCGAAGAAGCCAGCGGCCAAACCGGCGGCGACTCCGGCGGCAAGCACCGATACCAAAGCGCAGTAAGGCTTTGCGGTGAATGAAAAAAGCGCGGCTTTCATGCCGCGCTTTTTTATTGCCTGTGAAACAGCAAGCATCCTGTGTTTGCTCGTTCGCCAGCTAATCTCCCGTCACACTTTTCACCTTTAATCTTTCCTTAACTCCCCTGTCCAAGACTCTTGATCGTATTTCTCGATATTTCAAAGCGAAATTTTCCGCTTTAATTCGATAGATAACTCGCTAGTCTTGGTTCGCAGTTCTCACAGGATTTGGGCAATGCAGCTACGTAATTCTTCTTCGCGCTACGGTTGGGTCAGTATCTTCATGCACTGGGGTGTGGCGTTGGCGGTCTTCGGACTGTTCGCGCTCGGTCTGTGGATGGTGGGGCTGGATTACTACAGCACCTGGCGTAAAGAGGCGCCGGATCTGCACAAGAGCATCGGTCTGGTGCTGCTGGCTGTGATGGTGTTGCGGGTGCTGTGGCGTTTTGTCAGCCCACCGCCGCCAACGCTGCAGAGCTACAGCCGCATGACCCGCATCGGCGCAAAGTTTGGCCACGGGTTTCTGTACCTCGCGCTGTTCGCCGTGATGATTGCCGGTTACCTGATTTCCACCGCAGACGGTGTCGGGATTCCGGTGTTTGGCCTGTTTGAAGTTCCTGCACTGGTTTCCGGACTACCGGATCAGGCAGATACCGCCGGTGTGATTCATTTGTACCTGGCGTGGGCGCTGGTAATTTTTTCCGGCCTCCATGCGTTGGCAGCATTGAAGCACCACTTTATCGATCGTGATGCGACCCTCACTCGAATGCTCGGTCGCAAAGCCTGAAGCTCAACCTCGACTCAAAGGAAAAGAAAGCATGTTGAAAAAGACTCTGGCCGCTCTGGCAATCGGTTCTGCCGTGCTGTCCGCCAACGTAATGGCTGCTGACTACACCGTCGACAAGGAAGGCCAGCACGCCTTCGTCGATTTCAAGATCAGCCACCTGGGCTACAGCTACATCACCGGTACCTTCAAGGACATCAGCGGCAAGTTCAGCTTCGATGCTGCCAAGCCTGAAGACAGCAAGATCGAGTTCGACGTGAAGACCGCCAGCGTGTTCACCAACCACGCCGAGCGTGACAAGCACATCTCCAGCAAAGACTTCCTGGACGTGGGCAAATACGCTGACGCCAAGTTCGTCTCCACCAGCGTCAAGTCCACCGGCAAGAACGCCGATGGCAAAGACACTGCCGACGTGACCGGTGACCTGACCCTGCACGGCGTGACCAAGCCGATCGTGGTCAAGGCCACTTTCCTGGGTGAAGGCAAGGATCCATGGGGCGGCTACCGTGCCGGCTTCGAAGGCACTACCAGCATCAAGCGTTCTGATTTCGGCAAGATGATGGACCTGGGTCCACAGTCTGACAAAGTCGACCTGTACATCTCGTTTGAAGGTGTGAAAGCGAAGTAATTTTCGCCAGCCCTACAAAAACGCCCCCGGTCTTGCGACCGGGGGCGTTTTTTATTGCCTTGTTGAAACTCAGCGATTGCGGGTCAGCAAGGCCGGTTTCTCACCGCGTGGGCGGCTTGGCAGTTGATCCAGCTGCTCAGGCGTCGGGAAGCGGTCGGCTTTCGATTCCTTGTGCATGATCTTCGGGCCACTGCTGCGAGGGTTCTGCACGGCAGGCTCGGCGCGTTGCTGATCGTCACGGGCCGGGCGGCGGTTGCGCGAGTTTTCGTCGCGACGACCCTGACCGTCACGCGGGGCTCCGTTGCGCGGGCCGTTGCGCTTGCCCGGCGGGGTGCCGGTGCTCGAACCGTTGCTGTTGCGCGGGCCGTTCTGACGACCTTGCGACTGACCGCCGCGTGGAGCGCCGGACCCTGCGCCTTGCGCCGGAGCGCCAGGGCGACGGCCACGACCGCCGGCAGGTGCCTGCTTCGGCACGTAGTCAACGCGGTTACCGAAGTTATCGATATCGTCGTCGAGGAACTCGTCCGGAGCACGGTCAGCAGCAGCGGCGCGTGGCGGCTGGCTCGGCTGGCGCTGTTCGCGGGCGGGGGTGCCTTCGCGTGGTTTCTGCTGACGGGCTGGACGCTCGCCACGCTCACCGGCCGGTTTTTCCTTGCCCTTGTCCTTCCCTTTGTCCTTGCGACCGCCACCACCGCCACCACCATTCGGGCCGTCGCCACGCGGGCCACGACCGTTACGCGGGTTGCGCATGTCCGGACGCTCGCGCACTTCAGGCTTCTCGGCCTCGATGGTGCTGGCATCGAAGCCCATCAGGTCGCCGTCGGCGATTTTCTGCTTGGTCATGCGTTCGATGCTTTTCAGCAGTTTTTCTTCGTCCGGCGCCACCAGCGAGATCGCCTCACCCGAGCGACCGGCACGGCCGGTACGGCCGATACGGTGCACGTAGTCTTCATCGACGTTCGGCAGTTCGAAGTTGACCACGTGTGGCAACTGGTCGATGTCCAGGCCGCGAGCCGCGATGTCGGTCGCTACCAGAATGCGCACTTCACCGGCCTTGAAGTCGGCCAGGGCTTTGGTGCGGGCGTTCTGGCTCTTGTTGCCGTGGATCGCCACAGCCGGCAGGCCGTGTTTGTCCAGGTACTCGGCCAGACGGTTGGCGCCGTGCTTGGTGCGGGTGAACACCAGCACCTGTTCCCACGCGCCGGCGGTGATCAGGTGAGCCAGCAGCGCACGCTTGTGGCTGGCCGGCAGACGGAAGACGCGTTGTTCGATGCGCTCGACCGTGGTGTTCGGCGGCGTCACTTCGATGCGTTCCGGGTTGTGCAGCAGCTTGCCGGCGAGGTCGGTGATGTCTTTGGAGAAGGTCGCCGAGAACAGCAGGTTCTGGCGCTTGGCCGGCAGACGCGCGAGGACTTTCTTCACGTCATGGACGAAGCCCATGTCGAGCATGCGGTCGGCTTCGTCCAGCACGAGGATTTCGACGTGGGACAGATCGACGCTGCCCTGGCCGCACAGGTCGAGCAGACGACCCGGGCAGGCAACCAGAACGTCCACCCCACGGGACATGGCCTGAACCTGCGGGTTCATGCCGACGCCGCCGAAGATGCAGGCGCTGACGAATTTCAGGTCACGGGCGTAGATCTTGAAGCTGTCGTGTACCTGGGCCGCGAGTTCGCGGGTCGGGGTCAGGACCAGTACGCGCGGCTGGCGCGGGCCGTGGCGCTGGGATTTGTCCGGGTGACCGTTGGGGAACAGCCGCTCCAGGATCGGAAGGGCGAAACCGCCGGTTTTACCGGTACCTGTCTGTGCCGCAACCATCAGGTCGCGACCTTGCAACACGGCGGGAATGGCCCGCTGTTGCACCGGAGTAGGCTCGGTATAGCCCGCGTCTTCGATAGCGCGGACCAAAGCCTCGGAGAGACCGAGGGAAGCAAAGGACATGAGTAATCCTGTTTTAGTTAGGGCTTGGCCCAATGGGAGTCTTGCCTGGCGCGAATGGCGTTTAAGAGGACGCAATCCCGTCCGGTCCTGCTGCGGTACCGAAGGCACGTCCGGAGCGCTCGCGCGGGCTGAAAAGCTGCGCTGTAGCGGGTCGGGAGGCCTGTAACGGTTCCGGGCGTCCGGGCGTGAGCCTGGCGGGAACGCCGGAGTATAACAGAGCAATCACTGCGCGCCGCTTTCCTGCTGCTCAACGGTTTTGCCGCTGGCGGTAGCGCTGCTCAAGGGTTTGCCCGAAACCGGCGCCGCGCCATAGCGCGCGCTCAGTTCGGCGTAGGCCGGTTCGCGCTTGAAACGCTTGAGTTCGGCGCCGAAGCGCTGCACCAGCAAATCCATCCCGGCATTGCGCCGCACGGCCAGAAACTGACTCTGGCGACTGATGACCGTGGGGTTCTCGGTGATCTGGTTGCGGATGTTCAATTCGTCGAGCAAGTGCTGCCCCACACGGCGGTCGGTGATCAACAGATCGATGCGCCCGCGCACCAGTTTGCCGAAGTTGGCTTCATGGGTCGGTGCCGGTTCCCGGTTGAACAGAGGCGATTCGCTGAAGTCCGGACTGTACAGATAACCCGGCGAGGTGCCGACGGTCAGACCCTTGAGGTCCTCCAGGGTGCGGAACGGATGCGGCCGCTCGTTGGCGTAGAACATCACGAACTCCACGTCCGACAGGGGTTCGCTGGGATAGAGCAGAGTGGCATCGCGTTCGTCGCTGTGAAAGATGTCCAGCGCACCGTCCGCCTGACCGGTTTCGAGCATTGACAGGCAGCGTTTCCAGGGCAGGAACTGCCACTCGACGTCGATGCCCAGACGCTTGAACACAATGGCAGTGGTTTCGAAGTCCAGGCCAAGCTTCTTGCCGTCGGCTTCGTACACGTACGGCGCCCAGGGTTCGGTGACGATACGCAGCTTCTCACCTCGAGCCGCAAAGCTCAGGCAAGCAAAAACCAGCACGGCGAATAACTGCGTGATCAAAGGCATGACTTGAGATTACGACGAGAAACGCCAAAGAGCCAGAAACCGGCTGCAGAAGCTCTGTTTCGGGCCTTGGAAGCAAAAGATCGCAGTGACGACAATTGCGCAGGAGCTGTCGAAACTTGCGATCTTCTGTTGTTGCATGAAGCGTTCAGCTTGAGACGTACAGCGGTATCAGCGCGGCAGCTTCAGGTTGTTCCAGATCGCCAGGCTCGGTTCGGCCTGGTTCATGGAATAGAAGTGCAGGCCAGGCGCACCGCCTTGCAGCAGGCGTTCGCACATTTCGGTGACGACCTGTTCGCCAAAGCGCTGAATGCTTTGGCTGTCATCGCCGTAGGCTTCCAGCTGCTTGCGGATCCAGCGCGGGATTTCCGCACCGCAGGCATCGGAGAAACGCGCGAGTTTGCTGTAGTTGGTGATCGGCATGATCCCCGGCACAACCGGAATGTCCACGCCCAGCGCCTGCAAACGGTCGACGAAGTAGAAGTAGCTGTCGGCGTTGAAGAAGTACTGGGTGATCGCGCTGTCGGCGCCGGCACGGGCCTTGCGCACGAAGTTGGCGAGATCGTCTTCGTAGTTGCGCGCTTGCGGATGCATCTCCGGGTAGGCGGCGACTTCGATGTGGAAATGATTGCCGGTCTCTTCACGAATGAATTCAACCAGCTCATTGGCGTGACGCAGCTCACCGCTGGTCATGCCCATGCCGGACGGCAGGTCGCCACGCAGGGCAACGATGCGCTTGATGCCGGCAGCCTTGTACTCGTTCAACAGGCCGCGCAGGTCGTCCTTGCTGTCGCCGACGCACGACAGGTGCGGGGCCGCGGGTACTTTGACTTCGCTCTCCAGCTGCAGCACGGTGTTCAGCGTGCGGTCACGGGTCGAACCGCCCGCGCCGTAGGTGCAGGAAAAGAAGTCAGGGTTGTAGGTGGCCAGCTGACGAGCAGTGGCGAGCAGTTTTTCATGCCCAGCATCGGTCTTGGTCGGGAAGAACTCGAAGCTGTAGCGACGTTCTTGGGACATGGGAAATACCCTTGGAAACACGAAGCCTGTGAGGCTTGCACCGCCGATGTGGGAGCGGGCTTGCTCGCGAAAGCAGTGGGTCAGGCAACATCAATGTTGAATGACATTCCGCTTTCGCGAGCAAGCCCGCTCCCACAGGGAGAGCAGGCCGCCGCGTCAATCAGTAGCGGTAAGCGTGCGGCTTGAACGGGCCTTCGACGGTCACGCCGATGTAGTCAGCCTGTTGCTTGGTCAGTTGAGTGACCACGCCGCCGAAGCCGCGAACCATTTCCAGGGCCACTTCTTCGTCGAGTTTCTTTGGCAGTACTTCAACGGTCAGGCGCTCGGCTTTCTGGGCTGGCGACAGGTCGGCGTACTTCTGGCCGAACAGGAAGATCTGGGCCAGAACCTGGTTGGCGAACGAACCGTCCATGATGCGGCTCGGGTGACCGGTGGCGTTGCCCAGGTTCACCAGGCGGCCTTCGGCCAGCAGGATCAGGTAGTCGTCGTTCTGTGGGTCGAACGAGCCAGCACCGGTACGGTGGATCTTGTGTACCTGTGGCTTCACTTCTTCCCATGCCCAGTTCTTGCGCATGAAAGCGGTGTCGATTTCGTTGTCGAAGTGACCGATGTTGCAGACAACGGCGCGCTTCTTCAGGGCTTTGAGCATGTTGGCGTCGCAAACATTGACGTTGCCGGTGGTGGTCACGATCAGGTCGATCTTGCCCAGCAGCGCTTTGTCGATGCTCGCTTCGGTGCCGTCGTTGATACCGTCGATGAACGGCGAAACCAGTTCGAAACCGTCCATGCAGCCTTGCATGGCGCAGATCGGGTCAACTTCGGAGACCTTAACGATCATGCCTTCCTGACGCAGGGACTGGGCCGAACCCTTGCCCACGTCACCGTAGCCGATGACCAGCGCTTGCTTGCCGGACAGCAGGTGGTCGGTGCCGCGCTTGATGGCGTCGTTCAGGCTGTGACGGCAGCCGTACTTGTTGTCGTTCTTGGACTTGGTCACCGAGTCGTTGACGTTGATGGCCGGGATGCGCAGTTCGCCCTTGGCCAGCATGTCCAGCAGACGGTGTACGCCGGTAGTGGTTTCTTCAGTCACGCCGTGAACGCGGTCCAGAACCTGTGGGTATTTCTTGTGCAGCAGCTCGGTCAGGTCGCCGCCGTCGTCGAGGATCATGTTGGCGTCCCATGGCTGGCCATCCTTCAGGATGGTCTGCTCCAGGCACCACTCGTACTCTTCTTCAGTCTCGCCTTTCCAGGCGAAAACCGGGATGCCGGCAGCAGCGATGGAAGCGGCGGCCTGGTCCTGAGTCGAGAAGATGTTGCAGGACGACCAGCGCACTTCGGCACCCAGGGCAACCAGGGTTTCGATCAGCACGGCGGTCTGAATGGTCATGTGGATGCAGCCGAGGATTTTCGCGCCCTTGAGCGGCTGCTCGGAAGCGTACTTGCGGCGCAGACCCATCAGGGCCGGCATTTCCGATTCGGCGATGATGGTTTCGCGACGGCCCCAGGCAGCCAGGGACATGTCGGCGACTTTGTAATCGTTAAAATCGGCAGGCGTGATAACAGCGCTCATGAAGAGTCTCCATTCGTAATGTATGCGAATGGGCGCCGTTGTGCGTTTAGTGTCCGGCCTGAGCCAGTCAACGCCCCATCCGAGCCTGACAGGTTGAACCTGCTGCAGCGCCCCTCGGACAGGTGGCGGGAAAACGGTATCAAGTGAAGGTTACCGTTTTGAAACGGGGGCGATTATAGCCGTCTGGACTGATCTTCCAAAGGGTTTCTGTCGGCCAGATGAAGATCGCCAATCGCGACCATAGTAGAAGCCTCATGGAGCATGACCGCTCAGTCTGCCAAGATGTGCCCATCATTCGGCAAGACGCTCAGGAGTGAAGATGAATTTCCACACCCGCAAGTGGGTAAAACCCGAAGACCTCAACCCCAATGGCACCCTGTTCGGCGGCAGCCTGCTGCGCTGGATCGACGAAGAAGCGGCGATCTACGCCATCGTGCAACTTGGCAACCAGCGCGTGGTGACCAAGTACATTTCCGAGATCAACTTCGTCAGCGCCTCGCGCCAGGGCGACATCATCGAACTGGGCATCACTGCCACCGAGTTCGGCCGCACCTCGATCACCCTGACGTGCGAAGTGCGCAACAAGATCACCCGCAAGAGCATCCTGACGGTCGAGAAGATGGTCTTCGTCAACCTTGGCGAAGACGGCTTGCCGGCGCCGCACGGGCGGACCGAGATCAAGTACGTCAAAGACCAGTTCAAGGATGACGTGCCCGTTACCGAATGATATCGGCGGTGCCCCCATCGCGAGCAGGCTCGCTCCCACATTGGAATGCGGTTTAACTGTGGGAGCGAGCCTGCTCGCGATAGCGATTTTTCATTCACCGAATGATTTACTTGCCTACTGAACAGCCTTGAGCCGTCGGGGTCGTAGCTAAAAGCCCCTCTACGGTTCCCACGCCATGACCACGCCAACCGACGGCAAGACCCCCGACCTCTCGGCCAAAGAGCAGCACGAAGTCGAGAAAAGCCAGCCGCCCCGGGCGGCGGTTCTGCATGAAATCATCCGCACCCAGGGCGACCAGGAGCTGGAGCGCAGTATTGCCGCGCTCTGGTGGTCGGCGCTTGCAGCCGGGCTGACCATGGGCCTGTCGCTGATGGGCATGGGCCTGCTGAATTCGCGATTGCCCGAGGGCGACGAGTTCAAGGTGATCGCCAGTTTCGGCTACTGCGCAGGCTTTCTTGCGGTGATTCTCGCCCGCCAGCAACTGTTCACCGAAAACACCCTGACCGCCGTGCTGCCGGTGATGACTAAACCGACCCTGGCCAATTTCGGCCGCCTGATCCGGCTCTGGACGGTCGTGCTGTTCGGCAACCTTTGCGGCACGATTCTGGTGGCCTACGTGATGCTGGAACTGCCGATCTTTGACAGCAAGACCGACATCGCCTTCCTCGAGATCGGCCGCAAGGTCATGGAGAACCATGCGAGCCAGATGTTCGCAAAAGGCATCGTTTCCGGCTGGATGATCGCCACCATGGTCTGGATGATTCCGTCCATGGAGAGCGCGAAGATGTGGATCATCATTCTCATCACTTATCTCATGGCGCTCGGCGATTTCACCCACATCGTGGTGGGTTCGGCTGAAGTGTCGTATCTGGTGTTTGCCGGCGAGTTGCCGTGGAGTGATTTCTGGATGGTGTTTGCCGGGCCGACGTTGGCGGGGAATATCATCGGCGGCAGTTTCATCTTCGCCCTGATCAGTCACGCGCAGATTCGCAGCGAAAGCGGAAAACCGAAAGCGTCTGCGGATCAGGCTGAAAAGCCCGATCCGCAGCGGATCAAGCAATGATCAGTGGTGCGCAGGTTCGGCAGTGGTTACCGGTTCATCACGGGTGGCGTGCTTGACCAGTTTGCCGATGGTCAGGCCCTGCAACAGGATCGACGACAGCACCACGATGTAGGTGATGCTCAGCAGCAGGTCGCGCTCCGGACCCAGCGGCAGGGCCAGGGCCAATGCCACCGAGACCCCGCCGCGCAAACCGCCCCAGGTCAGGATCCGGATGGTGCCACGCGGCACCGTGCGCCAGCGGCGCAACAGAACAATCGCCGGGGCCACGGTGAGCAGGCGCGATAGCAGAATCGCCAGCGCCAACAGGCTCGCCGCCGCCACGTGCAGCCAATTGAACGGCAGCAGCAACAGTTCCATGCCGATCAACGCGAACAGCAGGGCGTTGAGCATGTCGTCAAGCAACTCCCAGAAACCGTCCAGGTATTTGCGCGTCATGTCGTTCATCGCCAGGTTACGCCCCAGGTTACCGATGATCAGACCGGCGACCACCATCGCAATGGGCGCCGAAACGTGCAGCTCGGTGGCCATCGCCGAGCCGCCGATGACCAGCGCCAGGGTCAGCATGACTTCGATCTGGTGCTGCTCGATGCTCTTGATCATCAGGTACACCAGATAACCGATCAACCCGCCGAACAGCACGCCGCCGATGGCTTCATGGGCAAACAGCATGGCGGTGGCGCCGACGGTCGGGGTCTCACCCAGTTGCGCGATACCCAGCAACACGGTGAACACCACCACGGCAGTACCGTCGTTGAACAGCGACTCGCCGACAATAGTGGTTTTCAACGGCTTCGAGGCGTTGGCGGTACGCAGCACGCCGAGCACCGCAATCGGGTCGGTCGGGGAAATCAGTGCGCCGAACAACAGGCAGTAGAGGAAGCTCACGTGCCAGCCGAACAGGGCGAAGATGTAGTAGGCGAGGCTGCCGATCACGGCGGTGGCGATCAGCACGCCGAAGGTCGCCAGCAGGCCGATGGGCCAGCGATAGCTGCGCAAGTCATTCAGGTTGACGTGCAGGGCGCCGGCGAACAGCAGGAACGACAACATCCAGTTCATCAGCAGATCGCCGAAGTCGATCTGGCCGATCAGTTGCTGCACGCGTTCTTCGAGACCGGGATAACCGAGCAGGCTCAGGCCTTGCAGCAACAGGGAAAACATCAGCGCGGTGACCATCACGCCGATGGTGGGCGGCAAGCCGATGAAGCGGAAATTCACGAAGGTGAGGAGGGTGGTGAGGCAGATGAAAGCGGCGACAAGTTCAAGCATCCGGGGTCCTTTGGATGGGGAGTGAAAAGACAGCGCACCTGTTCATGGGTGCAAGGGTTGGATGGGTAGACCCCGGGTGGGGGCACAATTGTGTGTCCCGGGCAGGATTTTTATGGCATTTGTCTGTGCGCAACCGGGTGTGGCGAGGTCGCTTGACGTATAAGCAGCGCCTGACACATCGCGAATCAAAGACCTGAACAAATGGCTCGGGTTCAAAAACAAGAATGAAGGAGTGACACGTGCTGGCGACAGCTCTGGTGTTGGTGGCGGCACTGTTGCACGCCGCGTGGAATACCTTGATCAAGTTCAGCGCCGAGCGGTTGCTGGTGGTGGCCTGCATGGACACCGTGGCGCTGCTGTTCGTGGCGCTGGCGTTTCCTTTCATCAGCCTGCCGCCGCCGGAAATCTGGCCGTGGATTCTGGCGTCGGCAGCGTTCGAACTGCTTTATCGCTATCTGTTGATTCAAGCCTATCGGGTCGGCGACCTGGGATTGGTCTATCCGTTGATGCGCGGACTGTCACCGCTGGTGGTGCTGGCGCTGACCCTGATCTTCGCCGGCGAAGTGCTGACCACGCAGCAGATCTTCGGAATCATGCTGATCCCGCTGGGCATGGCCTGCCTGCTCTGGCAGGGTGGCGGCGGGAAACATTTGCCATGGTCGATGCTGCCGGTGGTGGCGCTGATCGGGTTGTGCATCGGCTGCTACACCTACATCGATGGCCAGGCTTTGCGGCGCTGGTCGCATCCACTGGATTACCTGGTCTGGGTCACGCTGCTCAGTGCCTGGCCGTTCCCGATGCTGGCATGGGTCGCCAGGCGGCCGGCGTTCCTGTTGTTCTGGCGTGAACAATGGAAACTGGGACTGGCGGTCGGGTTCTGCGTGTTGTTCAGCTACGCTCTGGTGCTGTGGGCGATGCAACTGGGATCAATTGCCGAAGCGGCGGCATTGCGTGAAATCAGCGTGATTCTGGTGGTGCTGTTCGGCATGCGCTACCTGAAAGAACCTTTCGGCCGGCCACGGCTCTTAGCCTGTGGGCTGGTGCTGATCGGCATGCTGGTGATGAAGTTCTGACCCGCCAACACTCTAAAAACTGAAGAAGGACGGCGTTATGACGGTGGCTTTGTGGTGCGTTTTCATTGCGATCTTTCTGCCCTATGTGTGCACGGGCGTGGCCAAGGCTGTCGGTGGTTATCGGCTGAGCGACAATCACGATCCCCGGGATTTTCTCGAAAGCCTGAATGGCGTAGCGCGGCGGGCCCATGCGGCGCAACTGAACAGTTTTGAAGTAACGCCAGCCTTTGCGGCGGCGGTGATCGTTGCGCATCTGGTGGGCACGGCAGAGTTGGTAACAGTGAATGTGCTGGCGGTGTTGTTCATCACCAGTCGCTTGCTGTACATCATCTGCTATCTGGCGGACTGGGCGATTCTGCGGTCGCTGGTGTGGTTTATCGGAATGGGGCTGATCGCCAGTTTCTTCTTCGTTTCGGTCTGAAACTGAAAAGATCGCAGGCTGATGAGGCCTGCGATCTTTTGCGTTTCGCTTACTGCTTGTCGGCCACCTGCGGCACTTGCGGCAATGCCGCGCCTTTTGGCCAGAGCATCCAGATCTGCCCTTGCTGCTTCATGTCACCGGCCAGTTGTCCGGCGGCATCACCGGTACCCCAGAACAGATCCGCACGAACCTCGCCGGCAATGGCGCCGCCGGTGTCCTGCGCAGCGACGGGGCGTACCAGTGGCGTGCCGTCAGGGCGGGTGGTCGACAGCCATAACAGGCTGCCCAGCGGGATCACCTTGCGATCGACCGCCGCGCTGTAACCGGCGGTCAGCGGCACATTCAACGAGCCGCGCGGGCCTTCGTTACTGTCCGGATTTCGGGTGAAGAACACGTAGCTCGGGTTACTGCCCAGCAACTCCGGAATGCGCGACGGGTTGGCCTTGGCCCAGTTGCTGATCGCGCCCATGGTCACGTCTTCTTTCTTCAGCTCGCCCTGCTCCACCAGCCAGCGGCCGATCGGTCGGTACGGATGACCGTTCTGGTCGGCGTAGGCGATGCGCAGTTGCCGGCCGTCCTCGGTCTGAATCCTCCCTGAACCCTGGATCTGCAGGAATTGCAGGTTCATCGGATCGGTCAGCCACGCCACCACTGGCGCCTTGACCCCTTTGCTCTCGATGGTCGCGGCGTCGTCGTAAGGTTTGAGTACACGACCTTCGAGGCGTCCGCGCAGGCGCTTGCCTTTCAACTCCGGGTAAATGCTGTCCAGAGAGACGATGATCATGTCTTCAGGCACGCCATACACCGGCACATTGGCGGTTGCGGTTTGCGTCAGGCTGCCGGGGTAGACCGGTTCGTAGTAACCGGTGATCAGGCCGTTGGGATTGTCGTGCTCGGCGCGCAGACCGAAGACGTCGAGGTGTTGCTTGAGGAAGCTGCGGATGTCGCCGGCGCTTTGCGGCACGTTGGCCGCCGCTGCGCAGGTAGCGCCCCAGATCGGGTCAGCCTTGAGCCGGGTGCAGGCACTGCGCCACGAACCGAAACCGGCCACCAGATCGTTGTCGGAAACCGCAGGCAGGGCTTCCCAGGTGGCGCTGGAGTAAGTGGCCAGTGCGTGGGTTTTCGGCTTGGCACTGTCGCCCCCGGTGCAGCCGGCGAGGATGGCCAGCAGCGGCAGGGTTGCGATGAGTGGGTGACGCCAGGCCTTGGAACGGCTGTTCATGGAGAATTTCCTGTGTCGGTTGCAGGCGTGCTCCATGCGCGCCTGCAACCCGTATTATTAATAGGGCTATTGGTGTTTGGCGGTGACGCGAGGATACTGGCCGCCGAATTCCGTGACCTGAAGCCACCATGACTCTTAAAAGACTTTCCGTTGTATTGCTGGCCTGTCTGACCTTGTCCGCCTGCGGTGGTGTCGACCCCAATTCTCCGCTGGGCCAGCGCAAGGCGATCTTCAAGCAGATGCTCAAGACCGGCGAAGACCTGGGCGGCATGCTGCGCGGGCGCATTGCCTTCGACGGACCGAAATTCACGGAAGGCGCGATCAAGCTCGATGCACTGTCCCATGAACCGTGGAAGCATTTCCCTTCGGTGCGCGAAGAAGATCACACCAGTGCCAAGGACGATGTCTGGAAGAGGCAGGCACGTTTCCAGGAAATGGCCCGCACCCTTGAGACCGCCACCGGTGAACTGGTGATCGCCAGCAAGGTCCAGCCGTACAAGGCCAGCAACCTGGGGCCGGCGGTGCAGAAGGTCGAAGATGCCTGCAGTGCCTGTCATAAAGAGTTTCGCGACCACTGATGTTCAAGGGATCACAGTCTTTGGCTGTGATCCCTGGCTTTCTTACTTGTCCAGTTCGTCCAGCGCGTCCTGCAATTCCTTGCGCGACTCGGCGAGCTTGTTCTTGCGCTTGTCGATTTTCTCCGGGTCGCCTTTCTTCATGGCCTTGTCGAGATCGGCCTGACGCTTGCTCACTTCGTGCTTGGCGTCGAGCACCTTGTTTTCACGCTCCTTTTTCAGGCCGGCGTCGGTGCAGTGTTCGGTGACTTCGCGCAGGGCGGTTTCGAGACCGGCCTGCTGGTCGGCGTTGCCGCGGGATTTGGCCTGTTCGATCTGATTGATGATGCCTTGCTTCTTGGCAGCACAACCGGTCAGGCCCGGGGCGTCTTCGCCAGCCATCGCGGGTGCGGCCATTACGCCGCAAAGAGTCAGCATGGCGAGCGGTGCGAGAAATTTCATAAAAGCTCCATGTGCGAAGGCAATCGGGTCGGGAAGGCACTGCGCTGTTGGAGCGCTTCGGCGACCGTTGGGTTCCCGGCTTGCCGGGATGCATGTTCAGAAGCCGTCGATTCCGGCGGCGCGTAAGGTTTCACTCAGGGCCAGCACCTGCGGGTCGCGGAAAAAAGCGCTCAATTGCGCTGCGCGACCCGGGCCGATTCCGGGTTCTGCCTGCCATTGTTCGGTATTCCGTTGTGCCAGCGCTTGCCATGAATCAGCCAAAGAGGCCTGGCCGGTCGGCGGCAACCCCAGGGCTTTGAGCCATTGGGTGAACGGCCGCTGGCGAGCGCTGTGAAAACTGTGGAGCAGGCGGGCGCTGCTGCGCTCGCCGAGGCCGGCAATCTTAGCAAGCTCTGGCTCCTCGAGGGTCAACCAATCCAGCAGGCTGTTCAGTCGGCCTGTATCCAGAAGTTTCTCCCACGTGCCGCGTCCGACATGGGGCAGTGCCAGCCCCTGTTTGCCACCAAGCCAGGTCAGACGCGCGAGGAACTGGCTCTCGCATCCGGGCGTCGGTTGCCAGCAGCTCAGGGGGTGAAAGTCGCTGGCGAGAGGAACGTTCAACTCGACGCGCTCCGTGCTGCGCAGCACAACGCTGTCCAGTCGCGGAATTGTCAGCCCGGCCAGACTGATCGCGACTTGGTCGCCGGGGCGAATATCCAGTTCCTGCCAGCGTTTGAGTGAGCTGACGCTGACTCGTTTGATCTGGCGGTCATCGAGCCTGACCGGCGCCAGCTCCAGCACGGGGGTGATGCGCCCGGTTCGGCCGATCTTGAAATTGACCTTGCGCACATCGGCCAGTGCCTGGGCGAACGGATACTTCCAGGCCACGGCCCAGTAAGGCGAGCGCGCCTGCCAGCGTTCGGCAGGGGGACGCTGACTCTGACGCAATACGACACCGTCGCTGGCGAAAGGCAGTGGCGAGCGATACCAGTGATCGCGCCACTGCTGCGCATCGGCAAGACCGCTGACGGGGTGGCTGTAAGATTCCGTGGTTACGAAACCCAATGCGGCCAATCCCGCGATGCGATCTCTCAGGCTGCTCGGCCCCAACGGCCAGTCCCAGACAAAAAGCCCGATGCCCGCTGCCTGTTCGGCACTCAAGTCCTTGCGTCCCATCAGGCCGGCGACTGTCGCGCGGGCGTTGGCGCTACCGATGCGGGACTGGATATGGTCGTTCAGTCGCCAATACAGTTCGCCCTGCACTGACAGGTCCAGAGGTTGTGTCAGTTGCTGGGGAATGGCGCTGATTTTCTGTGCCGATGCGGTCCAGTCCTGTCCGCGAATGCCGTCGCCGCGACTGATCGCCTGCTGCAACCGCCCGGAGCGATAGATCAGCGTGACGGCCACGCCGTCGACCTTGGGTTGTACCCAGACCTCTTTGCGGTCGCGCAACCAGGCTTCGATGTCCGCTGCATCGTGAAGTTTGTCGAGACCGGTATGGGCGATCGGATGCGCGACCGGCCCCGATGCGGTCCGTAACGGCTTGGACGGTGATGGAAGCTTGAAACACTCGCGCCATTCGCCGAGCCGGATACGGGACTGGTCATAAAGTTCGTCGGCAATGATCGACCGGCCTTTGCGGTGATAGGCGTCGTCCCACTGATCGATCTGTTGTTGCAGGGTGGTGATCTGGGTTCGGGCCCGGTCGGCAGCCCAGTCCGGGCAATCGCCGGCGAAGGTGCCGAGGTGGATGGAAAACAGCAGGAAAAGGAAAAACAGGCGCAGTGTGGCAAGCATCGTGAGCGTCCTTGCTCAGGGAGATACCTGAAGGCTAGACGGGATTTTCCAGCGGACCGTTCGGCTGTTTTTCCGGGTGTTTCGCGGCCATGAAAAAGCCCCGCACGGTGAACCGTGCGGGGCTTCCTGTATTGCCAGGGAAGTTTTACAGACCGGCAGCGGAGCGCAGGGCGTCGGCGCGGTCGGTTTTTTCCCAGGTGAAGGTGGAGAAGGTGTCTTCGCCAACAGTCTTGGTCTGCGGAGCACGGCCGAAGTGGCCGTAGGCTGCGGTTTCCTGGTACATCGGGTGCAGCAGGTCGAGCATGGTGGTGATCGCGTATGGACGCAGGTCGAACACTTCGCGGACCAGTTTGATGATCTTGTCATCGCTGATCTTGCCGGTGCCGAAGGTGTTCAGCGAGATCGAGGTAGGCTGGGCAACACCGATCGCGTAGGAAACCTGGATCTCGCAACGCTCGGCCAGGCCGGCAGCCACGATGTTCTTGGCAACGTAACGGCCAGCGTAGGCAGCCGAACGGTCAACCTTCGATGGATCCTTGCCGGAGAACGCGCCACCGCCGTGACGGGCCATGCCGCCGTAGCTGTCGACGATGATCTTGCGACCGGTCAGACCGCAGTCGCCCACCGGGCCGCCAATGATGAACTGGCCGGTCGGGTTGATGTGGAACTGGGTGTCCTTGCTCAGCAGTTCGGCAGGCAGCACGTGCTTGACGATCAGCTCCATCACGCCTTCGCGCAGGTCTTTGTACGACACTTCAGGGTTGTGCTGGGTCGACAGAACCACGGCGTCGATACCCACAACCTTGCCGCCTTCGTAACGGCAGGTCACTTGCGACTTGGCATCCGGACGCAGCCAAGGCAGCAGACCCGATTTACGGGCTTCGGCCTGACGCTGCACCAGTTGGTGCGAGAAGGTGATCGGTGCCGGCATCAGCACGTCGGTTTCGTTGCTGGCGTAGCCGAACATCAGGCCCTGGTCGCCGGCGCCCTGATCTTCAGGCTTGGCGCGGTCGACACCCTGGTTGATGTCAGGGGACTGCTTGCCGATGATGTTCATCACGCCGCAGGTGGCACCGTCGAAGCCGACTTCGGAGCTGGTGTAGCCGATGTCGCAGATCACGTCACGAACGATCTGCTCCAGGTCGACCCAGGCGCTGGTGGTCACTTCACCGGCAACGATGGCCACGCCAGTCTTGACCAGGGTTTCCACCGCAACGCGTGCGTGCTTGTCCTGGGCGATGATGGCGTCCAGCACTGCATCGGAAATCTGGTCGGCGATTTTGTCCGGATGTCCTTCAGACACGGACTCGGAGGTGAAGAGGGAGTATTCGCTCATCTCGATGTTTTCCTGAATTTACCGATGGTGAGTGTCGCCAGCCGGCCGCTGAAAGTGGCGGACCTGGATCTGGAAACCATTACGTAAGCCTACATAGAGGCTTTCCCCGGGAACGAGTCCCGCAGCGGTGGCCCAACGGGCCAGATCGTCCTGTTCAAACCCCAACCACAGATCACCGCAGGCCTCCCTGGCCCAACTCTGGTTGTGGCTACATAACTCTGTCACGAGCAGGCTACCGCCCGGTTGCAGCAGGCTGGCCATGTGCTTGAGCGCTTCGGCCGGCGCGGCGAAATGGTGCAACACCATGTTCAATACCACGCAATCGGCCTGAAGGCTTGTGCCATTCAATGCATCGGCCAATTGCAGGCTGACGTTAGCCAGCCGTTCACGAACGCATACCTGACGCGCCAGTTCGAGCATCGCCGCACTGTTGTCCAGAGCGGTTACGGTGCCGAAGCGGCGTGCCAGTTCCGGGAGGAATGCTCCATCGCCGGGGCCGACTTCGATGGCCGAGGCTGCCCCATCGAAATTCAGTTTGTCGAGCAGGGCCAGCACGCTGTCACGGTACTGCGGCAGGCCGGCAATCAAGTCTTGCTGGGCACGGAATTTTTCCGCGACCCGGGCGAAAAAGTCCTGGCTGGCAGCGGCCCGCTGTCCGTGGACCTGGCCAATGCGTGCCTGCACATCGTCCGGCAGGTCCAGATTGTCGACTTCTTCTAACAAAGCGCTGTGCAACTTGCCGCCCGGAAGTTCGGTATGGGGCAGGGCGCGGCGATAGAAAATCGCGTTGCCTTCGCGGCGGGTCGCCACCAGATCCGCCTGTGCCAGCACTTTGAGGTGGTGGCTCATGCCGGACTGACCGATACCGAAAATCTGCGCCAGTTCCAATACGCCGAACGAATCGTTGGCCAGGGCACGCAATACATTCAGCCGCAGCGGATCGCCGCCGGCCTTGCACAGGGCCGCCAGCTCGTCGCAATCGTCATGGCGAATGGAAGGCACACGTAAATTCATAGGGCCGCAGTCTAGTGACGGCCGAAAAACACCGCAAGAGCAATATCAAAAAGTTTTGATATTGCTCGATAGATGGCACTTCTCGACAACCCGCCAACTCTACAAACGAACAGCGGAAAGGTTTCACCAACCGAATCCGATGTTATCCATGGGAAAAACGCCTCCGGATGACTATCTGTCATTGCCCCGAGGCGCTCGGGTGAGGGAAAATGCCCTCCTTTTTTCCGTTTCAATCTATTCACACCCAGGAGATCAGCGATGCCTAGCCGTCGTGAGCGTGCCAACGCCATTCGTGCCCTCAGCATGGATGCCGTGCAAAAAGCCAACAGCGGCCATCCCGGTGCCCCCATGGGTATGGCAGATATCGCCGAAGTGCTTTGGCGCGACTACCTCAAGCACAACCCGAGCAATCCATCGTTCGCCGACCGTGACCGCTTCGTGCTGTCCAACGGTCACGGTTCGATGTTGATCTACTCGCTGCTGCACCTGACCGGTTACGACCTGTCGATCGACGACCTGAAACAATTCCGTCAACTGCACAGCCGCACTCCAGGCCACCCGGAATTCGGTTACACCCCGGGCGTCGAGACCACCACCGGCCCGCTGGGTCAGGGTCTGGCCAACGCCGTGGGCTTCGCCCTGGCTGAAAAGGTACTGGGGGCGCAGTTCAACCGTCCCGGCCACAACATCGTCGACCACCACACCTACGTGTTCCTGGGTGATGGCTGCATGATGGAAGGCATTTCCCACGAAGTCGCTTCCCTGGCCGGTACCCTGGGCCTGGGCAAGCTGATCGCCTTCTACGATGACAACGGCATCTCCATCGACGGCGAAGTCGAAGGCTGGTTCACCGACGACACGCCGAAGCGTTTCGAGTCCTACAACTGGCAAGTGATCCGCAACGTCGACGGTCACGATCCGGAAGAGATCAAGACCGCCATCGAGACCGCGCGCAAGAGCCCGCTGCCGACCCTGATCTGCTGCAAGACCACCATCGGTTTCGGTTCGCCGAACAAGCAAGGCAAGGAAGATTGCCACGGCGCCCCGCTGGGTGACGCGGAAATCGCCCTGACCCGTCAGGCGCTGAACTGGAACCACGGCCCGTTCGAAATCCCGGCCGACATCTATGCCGAATGGGATGCGAAGGAAAAAGGCCGCGCTGTAGAAGCCGAGTGGGACCAGCGTTTCGCTGCCTACTCCGCCGCTTTCCCGACCGAAGCCAACGAGCTGATCCGTCGCCTGAGCGGCGAGCTGCCGGCCGACTTCTCCGAGAAGGCTGACGCCTACATCGCCGAAGTTGCGGCCAAAGGCGAAACCATCGCCAGCCGTAAAGCCAGCCAGAACGCCCTGAATGCGTTCGGCCCGCTGCTGCCGGAAGTGCTGGGCGGTTCGGCTGACCTGGCCGGTTCCAACCTGACCCTGTGGAAAGGCTGCAAAGGCGTCAGCGCCGAAGACGCCAGCGGCAACTACATGTACTACGGCGTGCGCGAATTCGGCATGACCGCCATCATGAACGGCGTTGCCCTGCACGGCGGTCTGGTCCCTTACGGCGCGACCTTCCTGATGTTCATGGAATACGCCCGCAACGCAGTGCGCATGTCCGCGCTGATGAAGCAGCGTGTGATTCACGTCTACACCCACGACTCCATCGGTCTGGGTGAAGACGGCCCGACGCACCAGCCGATCGAGCAACTGACCAGCCTGCGCAGCACGCCGAACCTCGACACCTGGCGTCCAGCCGATGCCGTTGAATCGGCCGTGGCCTGGAAAAACGCTCTGGAGCGCAAGGACGGCCCGTCGGCGCTGATCTTCTCGCGTCAGAACCTGCAGCACCAAACCCGCGATGCCGGCCAGATCGCCGACATCCGCCGTGGTGGCTATGTGTTGAAGGACTGCGCAGGCGAGCCTGAGCTGATCCTGATCGCCACCGGTTCGGAAGTCGGTCTGGCCGTTCAGGCCTACGACAAGCTGACCGAGCAGGGCCGCAAGGTGCGCGTGGTTTCCATGCCGTGCACCAGCGCGTTCGACGCTCAGGACGCCAGCTACAAGCAATCGGTCCTGCCGTTGCAGGTTGGCGCGCGTATCGCGATCGAAGCGGCCCACGCCGACTTCTGGTTCAAGTACGTGGGTCTGGAAGGTCGCGTGATCGGCATGACCACCTACGGCGAATCGGCTCCGGCTTCGGCACTGTTCGAAGAGTTCGGCTTCACCCTGGAAAACATCCTGGGTCAGGCTGAAGAGCTGCTGGAAGACTGATCCAGAAAATGTGTCGCCTGGACTGACGCCTTCGCGGGCAAGCCCGCTCCCACAGTGATTTAGGTTGACCACACATTTTGTGTACACCAAAGAACCTGTGGGAGCGGGCTTGCCCGCGAAAGCGGTGGTTCGGGCAACATCGCACTGCCTGATTCACCACGGTAATCGAGAACCCCATGCCTCAACCGCGTCTCTACAAAGTTGCACTCAACGGCTACGGCCGGATTGGTCGTTGCGTCTTGCGTGCGTTGTTCGAGCGAGGCTCGGCGGCAGGGTTTGAAATTGTCGCGATCAACGACCTGGCCGACATGGCCAGCATCGAATACCTGACACGCTTCGACTCCACTCACGGCCGGTTCCCCGGCGAAGTGAAGGTCGACGGCGATTGTCTGCATATCAATGGCAATTGCGTGAAGGTCCTGCGCAGTGCCACTCCCGAAGGCATCGATTGGGCGTCGCTGGGCGTCGATCTGGTGCTCGAATGCTCCGGCGCCTGGCACACCCGCGCAGACGGCCAGCGTTTCCTCGACGCCGGCGCGCCGCGTGTGCTGTTTTCGCAGCCGATGGCCAGCGAGGCGGATGTCGACGCCACCATCGTCTACGGCGTCAATCAGGATTGCCTGACCGGCGACGAACTGCTGGTGTCCAACGCTTCCTGCACCACCAACTGCGGCGTGCCGCTGTTGCGTCTGCTGGACAAGGCGATCGGCCTGGAATTCGTGTCGATCACCACGATCCACTCGGCGATGAACGATCAGCCGGTGATCGACGCCTATCACCACGAAGACCTGCGCCGCACCCGTTCGGCGTTTCAGTCGGTGATCCCGGTGTCCACTGGTCTGGCGCGTGGTATCGAGCGCCTGCTGCCGGAACTTGCCGGGCGAATTCAGGCCAAAGCCGTACGCGTGCCGACGGTCAACGTGTCCTGCCTCGACATCACGATGCAGACCGCCAGCGACACCGACGCCGGCGAGGTCAACCGGATCCTGCGCGACGCCGCCACCAGCGGCCCGCTCAAAGGTCTGCTGGCCTACACCGAGCTTCCCCATGCTAGCTGTGATTTTAATCATGACCCACATTCGGCCATCGTCGATGCCAGTCAGACCCGCGTTTCCGGCCCTCGGCTGGTGAACATCCTGGCCTGGTTCGACAACGAATGGGGTTTTGCCAACCGAATGCTGGATGTTGCAGAGCATTATCTGCAGACAGCGACTTCAAAAAAACCGTAGGAAGTGCGACCCATGACCGTGTTGAAGATGTCCGACCTCGATCTGCAAGGTAAGCGCGTATTGATCCGCGAAGACCTCAACGTCCCAGTCAAGGACGGTGTTGTCACCAGCGATGCGCGTATCCTGGCTTCGCTGCCGACCATCAAGCTGGCCCTGGAAAAAGGCGCGGCCGTGATGGTCTGCTCGCACCTGGGGCGTCCGACCGAAGGCGAGTTCTCCGCCGAGAACAGCCTCAAGCCAGTCGCCGACTACCTGAGCAAGGCCCTGGGCCGCGAAGTGCCGCTGGTGGCCGACTACCTGGGCGGCGTTGACGTCAAGGCCGGCGACATCGTGCTGTTCGAAAACGTGCGCTTCAACAAGGGCGAGAAAAAGAACGCCGACGAACTGGCCCAGCAATACGCCGCCCTGTGCGACGTGTTCGTGATGGACGCTTTCGGCACCGCTCACCGTGCTGAAGGTTCGACCCACGGCGTTGCGAAGTTCGCCAAAGTCGCCGCTGCCGGCCCGCTGCTGGCTGCTGAGCTCGAAGCACTGGGCAAAGCCCTGGGCGCACCGGCCAAGCCGATGGCGGCCATCGTTGCCGGTTCCAAGGTCTCGACCAAACTCGACGTCCTGAACAGCCTCAGCCAGATCTGCGATCAACTGATCGTCGGCGGCGGCATCGCCAACACCTTCCTCGCGGCGGCCGGTCACCCGGTCGGCAAGTCCCTCTACGAGCCGGATCTGCTGGACACCGCGCGCGCCATCGCCGCCAAGGTCAGCGTGCCGCTGCCGGTGGACGTGGTAGTTGCCAAGGAATTCGCTGAAAGCGCCGAAGCGACCGTGAAGCTGATCGCTGACGTTGCTGCCGACGACATGATCCTCGACATCGGCCCGCAAACCGCGGCCAACTTCGCTGAACTGCTGAAGTCGTCGAAAACCATCCTGTGGAACGGTCCGGTCGGCGTGTTCGAATTCGACCAGTTCGGCAACGGCACCAAAGTGCTGGCCGAAGCCATCGCCGAAAGCGCGGCGTTCTCGATTGCCGGCGGTGGCGACACCCTGGCGGCCATCGATAAATATGGCGTGGCTGAAAAGATCTCCTACATTTCCACCGGCGGTGGCGCGTTCCTCGAATTCGTCGAAGGCAAGGTGCTGCCGGCCGTTGAAGTCCTGGAAAGCCGGGCCAAGGCCTGAGGCCGCCCGATTGGCCAGGCAAAGGAGTGTTCAGATGGTCAAGTCGTTAGCGCTGTTGTTGCTGACCGGTACGTTGGCGGCCTGCGGGAGTAACCCGAAGGCCGAGGCGACACCGGCACCGGGCGAGGCACAGAAAGGCTGCTACCAGGCCGACTGGCAGGCCGAAACCAACCCGGTGCTGAACAAGCGCTCGGGGCCGGAAGGCCTGGACAAGTACGAGACGCAAACCCCGGCCAAGGAACATGGTTGTCCTTGACCGGTCTGACTCTTTACTCAAGTCCGGCGGCGTGCGCTGCCGGTCGAGGAACACGGATGAAAGGCCTGATCGCCGTTGCGGCACTGGGATTGTTGGGTGGTTGCGCGCAGTGGAACCCGTTCCAGTCGTCCGCCCCTGTGGATAACTGGACTACCTGGACCTGCGACAGCCAGGCCAAGGTGCTGTGGCGCTTCACCGACGCCGGCCAGAAGGAAGTCGATGTGCGACTGGGCGGTGGCGATCAGGTCTATCACCTGAAAGAAGAGCCGGGTGCCTCGGGCGCGTTGTACAGCGACGACATGCTGGCGTTTCACATCAAAGGTAATGAAGGCCTGGTCTACTGGGTCGCTACCAATGATCTGATCGGCCGGGGCTGCAAAGCCGAATAAAACAGAATCTGCTTTATCGAATCACCAGGCCGGGCCTCAACCCCCGATCTGCAATCACTTGAATAGCCGCCGCCGCTCCGGCAGGCTGGCACGATTAACGACCCAAACCGGGAGAGACACACACAATGGCACTTATCAGCATGCGCCAGATGCTGGACCACGCAGCCGAGTTCGGCTACGGCGTTCCAGCCTTCAACGTCAACAACCTTGAGCAGATGCGCGCCATCATGGAAGCCGCTGACAAGACTGACTCCCCGGTGATCGTTCAGGCTTCGGCCGGTGCCCGCAAATACGCCGGCGCCCCGTTCCTGCGTCACCTGATCCTGGCGGCGATCGAAGAGTTCCCGCACATCCCGGTGTGCATGCACCAGGACCACGGCACCAGCCCTGACGTCTGCCAGCGCTCGATCCAACTGGGCTTCAGCTCGGTGATGATGGACGGCTCCCTCGGCGAAGACGGCAAGACCCCGACCGACTACGAATACAACGTCCGCGTGACCCAACAAACCGTCGCCATGGCTCACGCCTGCGGCGTTTCGGTAGAAGGCGAGCTGGGCTGCCTGGGTTCGCTGGAAACCGGCATGGCCGGTGAAGAAGACGGCATCGGCGCCGAAGGCGTTCTGGACCACAGCCAGATGCTGACCGACCCGGAAGAAGCCGCTGACTTCGTCAAGAAGACTCAGGTCGACGCCCTGGCCATCGCCATCGGCACCAGCCACGGCGCCTACAAGTTCACCAAGCCGCCTACCGGCGACGTGCTGGCCATCGACCGCATCAAGGAAATCCACAAACGCATCCCGAACACCCACCTGGTGATGCACGGTTCCTCGTCGGTACCACAAGAGTGGCTGGCGATCATCAACCAGTACGGCGGCGACATCAAAGAAACCTACGGCGTACCGGTTGAAGAAATCGTCGAAGGCATCAAGCACGGCGTGCGCAAGGTCAACATCGACACCGACCTGCGCCTGGCATCCACCGGCGCCATGCGTCGCCTGATGGCCACCAACCCGAGCGAATTCGACCCTCGTAAGTTCTTCGGCGAAACCGTCAAGGCCATGCGCGATGTATGTATCGCTCGCTACGAAGCTTTCGGTACTGCCGGCAACGCTTCGAAGATCAAGCCGATCTCGCTGGAAAGCATGTATCAGCGTTATCTGAAGGGTGAGTTGAACGCCAAGGTCAATTGAGACTGGGTATTTAGCTGACTGAATAAAAATCCGCCGAGAGGCGGATTTTTTATGAGCGACGATATCCTCGGGTCATGAGGCTATCCAAAAGTCAGAGTAAACGGCGCTGCTGCTCGCTCAATGGCACTGACCACATGAGGCGCCTGTTCCCGATATTGTGGATAGCGCGCAAGTACCGCTTCAACCGAGGCAAGCAATCGCTGAATGCGCGCCCTCGGCTGCTCGATCTCACAGGTGTGGGCAAACTCCAGCAATCCCTGTCGCGAGGCAAACATCGACTTGTTGCCCGCCAGATCCAGAGCCAGCACATCCTCCGGAATATAAGCCGTGGTGTTGACGATGTCATAAGCCGGCGCCAGGCGCGCGTCGCGCTGAGTGGGTTCGGAGTAAAGCAATCCAAAGTTTTTCAAATGAGCGTCGCCATTCCCGACAATGCAGCTCAAGGCAACGCTATCGAAAAGTTGATCAAGTGATGCGCGTACATGCTCGGCCGGGCAGTACACACGGATGGCCTTGGCAATTGCCGCATAGCTTTTGCTGTACTTCTGGCTGGCCGACAACCCCATCAACACCGCCATGTCTTCAAAACCGATCGGGTTGAGCTGATCGTTGCGGTCAAAGCGGCGCATGACGAACAGCTTGGCATTATCGGAAATGTAAAACGGCGGAACGGGAATACCCGCTTCTTTCGCCATGGACATACAAAGGAATTCGTTGACTGCCAGACCGGGAAATTCGTCTCGGCCACTTTTGATAATCAAGTCCGAGGTTTTCGAGGTCACGCGGGGTAACGCGGCTTCCTGTTGTTCCGGAACCAGCAATTTTGGCTGAACACCCGAAATGCCTGCTCGCAGAATGTAGCGATCCATCAGGCCGGCGAAAATATCTTCCGTGCCGTCCCACGTCAGAATCTCCTCAAGTTTTTCTCCTGGAAATTGTTGTTCTTCCAGCAAGGCATCAACCGTTTCAGAGCGCACTTGAACCCTGCCAATGGGAGAGGTGCTACCGGAGAGCGCCAGCAACAGCATCGGGTCGACATTCACGGTCTTGGCCAGGCGATTACGCAGTTGCTCCAGCACGTAGCCTTCCGGCAGGTTCATCTGAAAAACAGGGTGGAGCTCGCGTCGGCGAAACTCGTCATGCCGCACAGGCATCGACAGGCTGATAGCCACATCTGGCAATGCATCGTCGTGATAACGGAACGTGAAGTCCTCGCCATCGCTGAAAAGCCTGCCACTATGCCCCTCAGGCGTACTGACTTTGAGAGAGGTCATTTTCATTCGAATAAATCCCCAAGCTCCTCAAGGGTTGGCATTGCGGCTGGGACGACAGCGAGTTCGCAATCCAGTGCACCGAGGACACGCGCATAGGCGATCATGCCGACAGAAAGGGTGCCTTTTTCTACGGCGATGACCTTGTATCGTGTCAGCCCTGCGAGGTCGGCAAGCTGAGCTTGGGTCAGGCCTCGGCGAATACGCTTTTCGCGCAACTGGTCGCCAAGGCGAGCGATCAACAAAAAATAATCCATGTGCTGCTACCGGAACATAAATATATGAATGTTACGTTAGCACAACATTGTGGAAGGTGGTGTTTCGTAGGCCTACCGCAGACGTGTGGCAATGATCGCATCAAGGCAATTCAAATTCCCGAACACCCACCTGGTGATGCACGGTTCCTCGTCGGTGCCACAAGAGTGGCTGGCGATCATTAACCAGTACGGCGGCGACATCAAAGAAACCTACGGCGTACCGGTTGAAGAAATCGTCGAAGGCATCAAGCACGGCGTGCGCAAGGTCAACATCGACACCGACCTGCGTCTGGCATCCACTGGCGCCATGCGTCGTCTGATGGCCACCAATCCGAGCGAATTCGACCCACGTAAATTCTTCGGCGAAACCGTCAAGGCGATGCGCGATGTATGTATCGCTCGCTACGAAGCTTTCGGTACTGCCGGCAACGCTTCGAAGATCAAGCCGATCTCGCTGGAAAGCATGTATCAGCGTTATCTGAAGGGTGAGTTGAACGCCAAGGTCAATTGAGACTGGGTGTTGAGCTGATTTGAAAGAAACCCGCCGTGAGGCGGTTTTTTTTTGCCTGAATTTTTATGGCGAACTCATATTTCTGCTGGGTGAAATGTCACCTATAACGGACAAAATGAAGATTCGCTTGGCGATAAGCCCGATATGGGTGACATTTTCATCGTCTGCGCAGCTGCCACTTTTTTCAAAAATGGGGACGGATTTATATGTTTTGATAGATATCAAATCCTTGGCGGACTGGTTGGACCCGATGGGTAAGCTGCAACGAAGACATCCTCCTGTTAATCAATAAATAAATCCGCCCCCTTCAAATTAGAGGGGCAGATTAAATTAATCGAACAGCAGATAAATAAATCTGTCCCCTTTTTTCTTGAATACACCATTGTCGCCTCCTGGCGTATTAATGATGGTCGCTTTTGACTTTAATGCTTACCCCTTTCCAAGGATGAGAAGTGTCGCGCCTAAAATAACTCAGAATGCGGGGCCTGTTGGTCAGCAGTACTTTCAAATTCAATATCTGTTGCCAGACTGCACGAGGGTTGGTGATGTGCTGGAGTTCTATTTGGTGGATGTCAACATTCCTTTTCCTGTCCTTGTATTGACGTATACACTCGATGATTACTCTATTTTCTGGGCTTTACGAAAGCAGCAAGGAGTATTCATTAGAGGTGAAATAAGTGTGAACGTACTGACCGCTCGCGGTATCACACCGGGGACGTACGATCTAGAGGCCGTTCAATATGGTGGAGCAATTCCAACGCCACCTTCTCCGTCTCCACAGATTACAACGCTTCCAACTCGAAATACTGCCGTGAGTTTCCTCAATACTTATGTGATCACCTGAGTGAGCGAGAGCGGTAGAAGTGGAACCCCAGGATTATGGATTCTTGGGTTTGCAGGAGATCCGTCGGAGAAATGCAAAAAAGGTGACAGATTTATTTTTTTATTTCTGCGGGAAATAAATCTGTCCCCTTTTTCCATACGGGGCGGGTAGTGGCGCTGAATGACTCCGTCGGCTCAGGAATGAAGCGAAAGCCAGTCGGCACCGCCGGTAGTTGATGTTTATCGGTTGAGTTGAAACTAAAGTAAAACGGGGCAGATTAATTTAATCGATCAGCAGATAAATAAATCTGTCCCCTTTCATTTTATGGTCTAGCTTACAGGTATGTAGCTGACCTTGGATAGTTTTAAATCAAAAAATTCATCCTCGTACATAGGACGAGCTAATAGATCAAGAACTATCGCTGGTCGTGAATAGTTCGGGCGTTCAGAGGGGAATACACAATTTGGATCGCTCATAGGCGGAAACGAGTTTGGGTCTGGCCTTTGGTAGTGGACGATACAGTCACATTTAAATCTTGCTTGCGGAATGATTTCGGATCGTTGAACGGGCCATTTTTGTAATGCAGGCTTAATAATGGCTTCTCCTCCCAGCAGTGGCTGGAATTCCCTCACATAATACTGTTTTCCATTACGTTCGAATCGACTAAGGCTGGGGGATGTATCAACAATTTCAATGAGTGAACTGATACCGATCTCCTCCTCGCCGCCGGATGCTTCCTGAAATATGAATGTATAGCTTTTAATTGCCTTGATTCTGCCTTCGGCAGTCATTTTGCCTTTCATGAACGCTATAGGATCACCTTCAAAATAGTATTTTTTTAAGAGTACATTGCTGCTCATTTTATTCTCCAGAGAAATGAGGTTTTCATGCGGAGAAGAGATGCTACCGCCCTATTAAAAATTAACAACCTGTTACTTTTGACAGTTTTTTATATTTTTATTGAATTGCTTAGGTCGTTTTTTGATGATGTGGTTATATGCGTAAAAAATGTCGGATATGTCCGCTTGGATTTACGCAAGGTTTCAGGAGACGTGAGTCGGCGGAGCCGATATTCAGAAACATGGAGTCATTCGAATAAGTCTCCGGGTTCCTCAAGACTTGGAAAAGGTGACGGATTTATTTTTTTGAAGAGATAAAGTTTAGGGCGCAGATGCACGAGAAATGGCTGAGTGTTATGAAGGGGGCGACTCAATGAAGTCGCCCTTTGCACGTATTACTTTGGCTCAACATGATCCAGCGCCTGATTCACCGCCAGTTCCCCGAGCATCACCACTTGCGCGATACCCAGCGCGGTTTTGCGGTGGGATGCCGGCAGTATTGCGGCGAAGTTGTTGAGCATTTCGCTGGCGCAGCCGAGGGTTTCGCTGGCGTTGACCAGCAGGGATTCGGTGCTGTAGGCGGGGTTGGCGAAGTACATGCGGTCGGGTTCATTGGCCGTGGCCATGATGCGGGCGCCGGGGCAGAGGTAGTGGTCGAGGGCGCGTTCGGCGGCTTCGTTGAGTTTTTTGGGGTCGAGGGAATCGTAGGGGGAGGCCAGATCGGATTCTGGCGGATGAGGCGTTGATTTAGTCATTTGCTCGAAACCTGATTGGAGTGCCCCCGCTCTGGCTACTAATCAAAGTGGAGGCAACTGTACGCAGGTTAGTAGACCGGGGTTTCGAGCAAGCCGGCGCACCCGAGGGTGCCCTGCGCACAGTCGCCATCGAGTGCAGGAATTGAAATTCCTGACTGACAGATGCTTATGCACCAAGCTTGAAACCACAGGCTACTAAACCCGATCACTGCGAATCAGTGACCCGAATCAAGTTACCGACGGCCCTCCAGGCGCACAAGCCGGCGGATTCTGGCGTACCGGTAGGCAGCGACGCAAGACGTTGTAGGCTTCGGGAAGTTACGCCGGGCTGGTTTAAACATGACCGTTTAATGCAGGAGCTGCTACTGGCGCCATCGCTAGCAAGTCGAATCGACGCACCGCAGCTCCTACAGGTTATTTGTCGTGGTCAATGTCCAGTTTTGAGAACGTCACCTGCCCACCCTCGCTGGTGTACCCGGTGTTGTCCTGCACGTACACGCCCGCCTTGAAATACAGCGGCTTGTTGCGCCAGGTCGCGCTGATCTGCGAATCCCACTGATACCCCGCCGCACTGATACCCAGTGCACCACCGGGGCTCAGGTGAATCAGGTAATTGAACTCGCGATCGAGTTTGATTCCGGTCGCCAGGGTAATCACCCGGCTTTCGTCATCATCCGGATGCATCCGCACCTTGATCACCAGGTTGCCGGAG
The DNA here is from genome assembly GCF_017491585.1 of Pseudomonas sp. 58(2021). Classification (NCBI taxonomy): domain Bacteria; kingdom Pseudomonadati; phylum Pseudomonadota; class Gammaproteobacteria; order Pseudomonadales; family Pseudomonadaceae; genus Pseudomonas; species Pseudomonas sp. 58(2021). Next base: position 187,518 of record NZ_JAFGYZ010000001.1, on the reverse strand, counting down.
TCCAGGTTGCTCTTGTACTGATACTCAAGCTTCACCAGCGGTTTCTGACTTTCATACGCATGAATCTGCCCGATGACGATCTTGCCCGAGCTGGGCACCTTGTTGACCGAAAGGGTCGCGCGCAGCAGGTTGTCGGCGTCGGGGTAATACCAGTTGCGCAGCGTTCCATTGCTGTAGGTCTCGCGCAGTTCGGTGCGCGGGTAGATGGCGTTTTCGGTTTTCGAGCCGGTCACCGGGGACCAGAAGAACAGGGTGCCGGTGTCGGAATGGAAGTACTGATCCTTGAAGCCGTTCACCAGTTTGGAGGTTTCGACGGTGTAGGGCGGGCTGCCAACGGGAACGCTGAGGTTCCAGGTTGCGAGGTCGATCATGTCGGTTCTTCCACTCTATTTCTCTTGCACGCGCGTGCCAGAAGCTCTAGCCCGCGCCTCTTGGGGGCGGCCTTTATAAGCGTAGAGGGATTTTTTGTTAACGGCCGTCTGGCGGATGATTGGCGTCAACATCCTGTCGAAATGCCATGTTTCCCGGTTTTCGGGGGCTGCAGCGATGACCGTTAGTCGGCTACTCACCGGTTTGGTTAAATGATGGCCTGATGACAGCTACTGCTTTTTCGGATCCAGGACTAGAGTGAAGGCTCAGTAACTGTACGGTTTTCACGAGAACCGGCCGCGTCCCGATTGGATGTCCCGACAAGAGAAGCAGCATGGAATGCGCGCAACCCACGCCAGGTGAAGGCAGCTCAGTCCTTTTGATCGTTGATGATTACCCTGAAAATCTGATCAGCATGCGCGCGTTGCTGCAGCGCCAGGACTGGCAGGTCATGACCGCGGCTTCCGGCTTCGAAGCCCTCAGCCTGTTGCTCGAACACGACGTCGATCTGGTGCTGCTGGATGTACAGATGCCGGGCATGGACGGTTTCGAAGTCGCACGCCTGATGCGTGGCAGCCAGCGCACGCGGCTGACGCCGATCATATTCCTCACCGCCAACGAACAGTCCCAGGACGCCGTGATCAAGGGCTATGCCAGCGGTGCGGTGGATTACCTGTTCAAACCCTTCGACCCACAGATTCTAAAGCCCAAGGTCCAGGCGTTGCTGGAGCACCAGCGCAACCGCCGGGCGTTGCAGCGCCTGAGCCAGGATCTGGAATCGGCGCGGGCCTTCAATGCGTCGGTGCTGGATAACGCCGCCGAAGGCATTCTGGTGCTGGCCGAGGATGGTTTGATCCGTTTCGCCAACCCGGCGATTTCCCGGTTGCTCAATGCGCCGGTGAAGGAGCTGGAAGGGCAGGAGTTTCTCGATTTCCTGCAGAAACCGCACATTCCGCTGTGGGCCGATTCCGAGTTCTACGCCAGTTACAAACGCGGTGAGACGCTGCGTTTACACGACGCCTTGCTGCGCACCGCGCCGGGCCAGCAAGTGCCTGTGGCCCTGTCCTGCGCGCCGCTGCCGAGTGAACAGCACGCGATGGTGGTGACGGTGCTGGACATGTCGGTGGTGCGTCATCTGCATCAACAGCTCGAATTCCAGGCCGTCACCGATCCGCTGACCGGGTTGCTCAACCGCCGGGGTTTCTACCAGACCGTGGAAAACCTGCTGCTGCGCGGCGAACGCACGGACAGCAGTTGGGTGCTGATGTACCTCGATCTCGACGGCTTCAAAAGGGTTAACGATTCCCTCGGCCATGATGCCGGGGACCGAGTGTTGCGCTGGGTCTCCGAACAATTGAAAGCCTGCCTGCGGCCGTTCGATATTCTGGCCCGGATGGGCGGCGATGAGTTCACCGCGCTGCTGGATCTGGAGTTTCCCGAGCAGGCGGCGAAGATTGCCGAGAAACTCATCGAGCGGGTGTCGATCTGTCAGCAGATTGAAGGGCTGGATATCGCTCTGGGTGCGAGCATTGGCATCGCCACGTATCCGGACTGCGGCAACAACCTCGACGGCTTGATGCGTGCTTCGGACATCGCCATGTACGAAGCCAAGCGCGCCGGGCGTCAGCAATATCGCTTCTACGATCACGAAATGAACGGCCGCGCCCGCTCGCGGCTGATGCTGGAAGAGAGTGTGCGAACCGCTATCGAGAACCGTGATTTCAATCTGGTCTATCAACCGCAGGTGGCGGTGGGTGACGGCAGAATTCGCGGTTTCGAGGCGTTGCTGCGCTGGCAGCATCCGAGTGTCGGCGATGTGCCGCCGGGGCTGTTCCTGCCGTTGCTGGAAGAGGCGACGCTGATCAGCCGGCTCGGCAGCTGGATCTATCATCGCAGTGCCGGACAACGTAAGGCCTGGGAGGCTGAATTCTCCAAGGATCTGGTCATCGGCGTCAGCCTGAGCAACACCCAGTTCGGCCTGCCGAATCTGGTGACCGAATTGCGTCAGGTGCTGGAACGCCATGGATTGCAGCCACGCCAGATGGAAGTGGAAGTGACCGAAGAGGCGCTGACGGTCAATCCTGACGAGACCCGCAAGCAGCTGAAGTTGCTGCGCAATCTCGGGGTGCGGGTGGCGCTGGACGATTTCGGCTCCGGCTCCTGTTCGGTTTCGCATTTGCGGGATCTGGAGCTGGATACGCTCAAGCTCGATCGCCACTTGATCGCCCGATTGCCCCACTCGACCCGGGACGCTTCGCTGGTACGCAACGTCATTGCGCTGAGCAAGGAGTACGGGTTGCTGGTGATTGCCGAAGGCGTTGAAACCATCGAGCAATACCAATGGCTGCAAGCCCATGGTTGCGAATACGTGCAAGGATTCCTGGTGGCGCGGCCGTTGGTCGCCGAGGACGCCACGCGCTTTGCCGAGCCCTTCGACTGGAGCGCGCTGGCCGGTTGAATTCGCTACACTGGCGGCCTTTTCATGACCCGTGCCGCCCATGACTGCGTTGAAATACCTCCAGGCCTATCCCGCGCAATTGCAGGATCAGGTGCGCCAATTGATTGCCGAGGATCGCCTCGGTGATTACCTGAGCCAACGCTATCCGGGCCGCCACGATGTGCAGAGCGACAAAGCCTTGTACGGCTACGCGCTGGACCTGAAACAGGAATACCTGCGCAACGCCCCTGCCATCGACAAGGTCCTGTTCGACAACCGCCTCGACCTGACCCACCGCGCCCTCGGCCTGCACACCACGGTCTCGCGGGTGCAGGGCGGCAAGCTCAAGGCCAAGAAAGAGATTCGTATCGCCTCGCTGTTCAAGGAGGCCGCGCCTGAGTTTTTGAAGATGATCGTCGTGCACGAACTGGCGCACTTCAAGGAGTCGGATCACAACAAGGCGTTCTATAAATTATGTGAGCACATGCTGCCGGGCTATCACCAGATCGAGTTCGATCTGCGGGTGTACCTGACGTGGCGGGACATGCAATAAAAAATCAAAAAAACGGAGTGCATGCATGGACGTGAGCAAGACCAAGAGCAGTTTCTACCGGCGCTTGTACGTGGCGTACCTGATCGACAGCGGCCTGGCCAGCAGCGTGCCGGCGCTGACCGAGGTCACCGGCATGCCCCGGCGCACGGCGCAGGACACCATTGCGGCGCTGGCGGATCTGGACATTGTCTGCGAGTTCGAACAGGAAGAGGGCGCACGCAATCATGCGGGGCGCTATCGGATTCGCGAGTGGGGGGCGATTGACCGGGGGTGGATCGAGCGGAATTTGCGGCAGATAAAAGCGGTGCTTGAGTATCCCTAAGTCTTGCAGTGCTTTGGCTGGCGCCATCGCGAGCAGGCTCGCTCCCACAAAAGACACGATTCTTTCAGTCGGAATGCAATCAAATGTGGGAGCGAGCCTGCTCGCGATGGGGACTTCAGGAACGCCGCATCCCGATGTGCGGAATGTCATCCTCCAGATACTCCTCACCCGCCACGACAAACCCGTACCGACCGTAATACCCCTGCAAATGCGCCTGGGCCGACAGATAGATCGGCACTTCAGGCCAACGCTTCTCGGCCTGTTTCAGCGCCTGTTCCATCATTTGATGGCCCAACCCCTTGCCACGCCCGGCCGGCGCTGTCAGTACGCGGCCGATCACCACGTCGCCACCCTGGGATTCCGGGTCCAGCAGGCGCAGGTACGCCACCAACTGATCACCTTCCCAACCCATCAAATGGCAGGTGTCGCCGTCCAGATCCTGACCGTCCGGATCCAGATACGCGCAGCGCTGTTCGACCACGAACACCTCCGAGCGCAATTTCAAAATGGCGTACAACTGCTCCAGTCCCAGATCGCTGTGATGTTTGCAGACCCACTCGATTGTCATCTTCCGATTCCTTGAACTACGTCGCCCGATACTAAGCGCAGCGTCGAAATATGTCTGTATGGCTGAGAAATCTGTGACAAAGGCCAAAATGCCATCATTCCCTTCTGGCGGCATCGACATCTTTGTGTAATCTGCTGGGAAGCGCTGTGCAATGGCTTCAATGAGCTAATGTTAGGGCCTGGGATTCGCCGGTAAGGGGCCTTGGGGTTTTGACTGAAAACACGCCGGGCAGCCCGCCCGCTAAGGATTTTCAAGCATGCCGCGATTGCATCGAGCGTTCGCTTTGATCGGATTGCTGTTGCTGGCTCAAAGTGCTGCAGCGGAGAAACTGCGTCTGGTGTTCGACGTCTGGCCGCCCTTTACCGATGACACGCTGGTCAACGGTGGGCTGGCCACAGACATCGTCAGCACGGCCCTGGCCCGGGCCGGCTATGCCAGCGATTACGAACAGGTGCCGTGGGCGCGGGCGCTGCTCGGGGTTGGCGAGGGGCGTTACGACGTGCTGGTCAACGCCTGGTACAACGACGAGCGCAGGAAGCTGGGGCAGTTTTCTGACGAGTACCTGCTCAACCGCGTGCGTTTTCTCAAACGCAAAGACACGCCCATCGAATACAACAACCTGCAGGAACTGCACACCTATCCGATTGCGGTGGTGCGCGGTTATGCCTATTCGGCGTCGTTCGATGCCGACACCGCGTTGCAGAAAGTCCCTGTGCATAACTTCGCCATGGCCGTGCGCATGCTGGCGGCGGATCGGGTCAAGCTGACCCTGGAAGATGAATACGTCGCCCGTTATTACCTGGCCCGTGAATCACCGAAAGTGCGCAACGCGGTGGAATTTCTGCCCAAGCCGCTGAGCGAAAACAGCCTGCACATTCTGGTCAGCCTGAAGAACCCGGAGCACGAACAGATCGTGGCCGGGTTCGACAAGGCGATTGCATCGATGAAGGCAGATGGCAGCTATGACAAGCTGCTCAGGCAGCACGGGATGTAGCCTGAAAGATTTTTAGTGCACGAACTGGCCTCTTCGCGGGCTTGCTCCGGGTGGCGTTCCGACGAAGAGGCCTGTCCGGCCACCTCAATCCTCGGCGGTGTCCTTGATCAGATGCGCCGCCAGCGTGCGCAGCGGGCCGAGCTGACGGCAGATCAGCGCCAGCTGTGTCTGCACCAGTCGCTGGCCTTCATCGATTTCGTCCGGCATCTGCTCAAGCTCGTTGGCCAGCGCTTCTTCCTCATCGCTCTGGATCGCAATCGGCTGTTTGCTCGCCAGACCCTGGGCGATCTCGTCAATGCTGCTGGCCAGTTTCACCCCGGCCCCATCGATCAGGTGCTCACGCACGTCGGCCGGCAACTGGGTTTCCCGGTGCGCGCCAAGGCCCGACAGATAACTGAGCAGCGTGTGCGACAGCACCAGGAAGCGGAAGCCGACGTCGGCTTCCTTTCGGAAATGCCCCGGCTCCATCAGCATGTTCGCCAGCGTGGTCGACAGTGCCGCGTCGGCGTTGTGCGCGTTGCGTCGGGCGAGGCGATAGGCGAGGTCGTCGCTCTTGCCGGCAGCGTATTGCTGCATGATCTGGCGCAGGTAGATGCTGTTGCAGGTCAGGGTGTTGGCCAGCACTTTGTTCAGGCGCCGACCCTGCCAGTCCGGCAGGAACAGGATCACCGTCAGGCCTGCGATCAGGCTGCCGAGCAGGGTATCGAACAGGCGCGGCACGAACAGCCCGTAGCCGTCGCCGACCTGGTTGAAGCAGAACAGCACCATGATTGTGATCGCGGCGGTCGCTACGGTGTAGCGGGTGGTGCGGTTGGTAAAGAACACCACGCCGGCGGCGATGGCGAAGCACGACTGCACCAGCGGGCTCGGGAACAGATCGAACAACGCCCAGGCGATGGTCAGGCCGATGGCGGTGCCGAGAATCCGCTGGCCGAGTTTGCGCCGGGTGGCGCCGTAGTTCGGCTGGCAGACGAACAGCGTGGTGAGGATGATCCAGTAACCCTGCGACGGGTGAATCAGATGCACCATGCCGTAACCGATGCTCAGCGCCAGCGGCAGGCGCAGGGCATGGCGAAACAGCAATGACGTTGGCGTCAGCTGGGTGCGCAGACGAGTCAGGACATCCTTGAAGTTGCGTGGCGAGCGGTCGAGCAGGCTGCTGTCGGTGGCATCGGCCAATGCGTCGGGGTTGCTGGCATCGCTGAGCAAACGGTCGAGGGTGCCGAGGTTGGCCGCCAGCGCCCGCAGCGAACGCAGCAACCCGCGCCAGGCCGGGTTGCTCTGGATGCGCAGGTGTTCGAGGGAGGCGTGCAGGTCGCTCAGGGCCTCGGCGAAACTCGCGTCGTAGATGAACGGCTGGCGCATCTGGATCGATTCGGCCAGCGCCCGGCAGGCCTTGCCTTGCTGGCGCAGCAGGCGTTGGCAGCGGAACAGCACGTCGCTGTGGAAAAACGCATCGGCCAGGGCGTTGTAAGGGTAGTGCGAAGAACTGGCGCGTTCGTGGATGTCTTGCGCCAGGAAGTACAGCTTCAGGTAGCGGCTGACTTTCGAGCCGGGGCGCCCGTTGCCGACCCGATGGAGAATGATTTCCTTGGCGCTGTTCAGTGCCGCCACGACGCGGCCGTTTTGTTGGGCCAGTTCCAGTCGACGCGCTTCGACGTCCAGCTGACGGATCGGCTCGAACAGCGAGGCTTTGAGCTTCAGGTAATAACCCAGCTCACGGAACAGCCGCGCCAGGCTCTGCTGCACCGGTTGATTGGAAAACATCGCCTGCCACAACACTGACAGCAAGCCGTACCACGCGGCGCCGGCCACCAGCAGCATCGGTTCGTGCCAGAAATCCGTGACCGCGCCACCGCGCTGGTCCACGCCGATCATGGTGTAGACGGAGAGAATCAGGGTTGCCGAGGCAATCGCGCCATAACGCTCGCCAAGCGCACCGAGCATGGTCAGCCCGAAACTGGCCAGTGCCAGGGCGATGACGAAAACGATGGGGTAGGGGAACAGCAATTCCACCGACAGCGCTGCAACACTGAAACACACCAGCGTCACCGCCAGTGCGTTGAGGCGGCCCTGCCAACTGTCGTCGGTCTCGGCCAGGGCGCTGGCGATGATCCCGAGGAACAGCGGAATCAGCAGCCCCATTTCATCCTGATACCAACACAGCGCCATGCTGCCGGTCAGGGCGATGAACACCCGCACGCTGTAGCTGAATTTATCCAGCGCCCACAGGCGCCGCAAAGACTGACGAAACGAGGTCGAGGACATGAAGTGCGAAGGCCTTCCGAGGCGATGCCGCTAAATTGAGCCAGTAATGACGCCGACGCAATGGCGCCGATCACATCTGGCAGCAAAAAGTGTTCCCTACAGCTTCACCGATAACAAATGTGGGAGCAGGCTCGGTCCCACAGTTTGATATTCGTCAGACGTATTGCGCGGCTGCGTAACCCGAGGCCCAGGCCCACTGGAAGTTGAAACCGCCCAGATGCCCGGTGACGTCGAGCACTTCGCCGACGAAGTAGAGGCCCGGGCTTTTCAGCGACTCCATGGTCTTGGACGACACTTCGCGGGTGTCGACGCCACCAAGGGTGACTTCGGCGGTGCGGTAGCCTTCGGTGCCGGCCGGCACGACTTTCCAGCTGCCGAGCTTCTCGGCGATGTCTGCCAGTTCGGCGTGGGTGTACTGCTTCATCGGTTTGGAGACGAACCAGTTGTCCGCCAGCAGGTTGGCCATCTTCTTGGTGAAGATTTCGCCGAGCAGGGTTTTCAGTTCGCTGTTCGGACGCTCGGCAGTTTGCTGTTGCAGCCAGCTCGCGGCGTCGTGATCGGGCAGCAGGTTGATTTCGACCGTGTCGCCCGGCTCCCAGAACGAGGAAATCTGCAGAATCGCCGGGCCGCTGAGACCGCGGTGAGTGAACAGGATGTTCTCGCGAAAGCTCTGATCGTTGCAGCTCACCAGACAGTCCACCGATGTACCCGACAGTTCGGTGCATAAATCCTTGAGCTGATCGGTGATGGTGAACGGCACCAGGCCGGCGCGGGTCGGCAGCAGGTCGTGGCCGAATTGCTTGGCGACCTGGTAACCGAAACCGGTCGCGCCCAGCGTCGGGATCGACAGACCGCCGGTGGCGATCACTAGCGACTGGCACTGGATCTGGCCGAGGGTGGTGTCGAGCAGGTAACCGCCCTCGACCTTTTCGATGGTCTGGATCGAAGTGTCCAGGTGCAGGTTGACGCCGACCTGATCGCACTCGTCCAGCAGCATGCCGAGGATGTCGCTGGATTTGTTATCGCAGAACAACTGGCCGAGTTTTTTCTCGTGATACGGCACGCCGTGTTTGGCGACCATGCCGATGAAATCCCACTGGGTGTAGCGGGCCAGTGCGGATTTGCAGAAGTGCGGATTCTGCGAGAGGAAATTGCTCGGCTCGGTGTACAGGTTGGTGAAGTTGCAGCGCCCACCGCCGGACATCAGGATTTTCTTGCCGGCCTTGTTCGCGTGGTCGAGCAGCATCACCTGACGCCCGCGCCCGGCGGCGGTCAGTGCACACATCAACCCTGCGGCGCCAGCGCCAATGATCACGACTTCGGTAGAGCGCAAAACGGTGTCCTCACACAAAATTCAAATTCACCGGAAACCAATGTGGGAGCGAGCCTGCTCGCGATGGCGGTGTGTCAGTCACAAAGATATCAACTGACAGATTGCAATCGCGAGCAGGCTCGCTCCCACAGGGGCGTGCGTTGTTCTTACAAGACCCGAACGCGCAGCGAGCGACCCTTGATCTTGCCGTTGTTCAAACGCTGCAGCGCCTGCATGACCACGGTGCGTTCAACGGCCACATAGGACTGGAAGTCGAAGATCGCGATCTTGCCGACCTGGGCGCCCGGAATGCCGGCTTCGCCTGTCAGTGCGCCGAGAATGTCGCCCGGACGCACCTTGTCCTTGCGCCCGCCAGCGATGCACAGCGTGCTCATCGGCGGTTGCAGCGGGGCACCGCCCTGGGACTTGAGGTTGTCCACCTGATCCCAGTTCAGCGGGGTTTTCTGCAGTTGTTCGATGGCCTGGGCGCGGTGCGCTTCGGACGGCGCCACCAGGCTGACCGCGATGCCTTTCTCGCCGGCACGACCGGTACGGCCGACGCGGTGAATGTGGATTTCCGAGTCGCGGGCCAGTTCGACGTTGATCACCATGTCCAGCGAGTCGATGTCCAGGCCGCGTGCGGCAACGTCAGTGGCAACCAGTACCGAAGTGCTGCGGTTGGCGAACATCGCCAGTACCTGGTCGCGGTCACGCTGTTCAAGATCGCCGTGCAGGCCGACGGCGGAAATGCCCTTGGAGGTCAGGTGATCGACGGTTTCCTGCACTTGCTGCTTGGTGAAGCAGAAGGCCACGGTGGAGGCCGGGCGGAAGTGGTGCAGGACCTTGGTCACCGCACTCATGCGCTCTTCCGGGGAAATTTCGTAGAAGCGCTGTTCGATCTGGGTGTCGTCGTGGAACGCTTCGGCTTTCACCGTTTGCGGATCGCGCATGAACTTCGACGCCAGTTGCTTGATGCCCACCGGGTAGGTCGCCGAGAACAGCAGGGTCTGACGACGGGCCGGGGTCTGCTCGATGATGTCTTCGATGGCGTCGTAGAAACCCATGTCGAGCATGCGGTCGGCTTCGTCGAGGATCAGCGTGTTCAGGCCGTCGAGGACCAGCGAACCCTTGCGCAGGTGCTGCTGGATACGCCCCGGGGTGCCGACGATGATGTGCGCGCCGTGCTCCAGCGAGGCGATCTGCGGGCCGAACGACACGCCACCGCACAGGGTCAGGACCTTGATGTTGTCTTCGGCGCGGGCCAGGCGACGGATTTCCTTGGCGACCTGGTCGGCCAGCTCGCGGGTCGGGCAGATGACCAGCGCCTGGCAACCGAAGTAGCGCGGATTGATCGGGTTCAGCAGGCCGATGCCGAACGCGGCAGTCTTGCCGCTGCCGGTCTTGGCCTGGGCGATCAGGTCCATCCCCTTGAGGATCACCGGCAAGCTCTGCGCCTGAATCGGCGTCATCTGGGCATAACCGAGGGAGTCGAGGTTAGCCAGCATGGCGGCGGACAGCGGCAAAGTATTAAAAGCGGTGGCGATGGTGGTCACGGGACTGGCCTGCAAAACAAAATGTCGCGCAGTGTAGCAGCCCCGTGCCACTTTCCTCGAAAGTTCTGGACGAACAGCGATTAATGTTCGATGTGTTCGTCCGGATGTTCATCGCGACGTTTGACGCGCCGGCCGTCCTCTTTCGAGAGTTGCGAGAAGATCGTCGCGGCCAGCATGGCCATGACACCCACCGTCACGAATGTCAGCTGGAATGCGCCCAGCACGGTTTCCACGCCATCATGACCGATTTCCGCCGTGAAGCCGCCGAGCAAGGCACCGGCGCAGGCCACCCCGAGACTCAGCGACAGCTGTGCGACCACCGACAGCAGACTGTTGCCGCTGCTGGCGCTGGCATCGTCGAGATCGATCAGGGTCACGGTGTTCATCGCGGTGAATTGCAGCGAGTTGATCGCGCCGAGAATCGCCAGCAGGCACAACAACAGCCAATACGGTGTCTGCTCGCTGACCAGGCCCATGCTCGCCAGCATGATCCCCAACGCCAGCGTGTTGCCGGTGAGTACGATGCGATAACCGAGGCGTTCGATCAGCGGTCGCGCCATCCACTTGGCAAACATCGCGGCCGCCGCCAGCGGCAGCATGCTCATCCCGGCCTGCGACGGTGAATAGCCCAGCGCCACCTGCAGCAGCAGCGGCACCAGAAACGGCAACGCGCCGCTGCCCAGGCGGGCGAACAGGTTGCCGATGATTCCGACCGCAAACGTCCGTGTCTTGAACAGCGAAGGTGCGAACAGCGGATTCTCGATACGTCCGGCACGCAACCAGTACGCCGCCAGACACGCCATGCCACCGAACAGCAGCAACATCACGCGCAATTGCGGCAGGTGCAATTCGCCAAGCCCTTCCATGGCGATGGTGATCAGAATCATCGCCGCGCCGAACAGCAGGAAACCGAGGCTATCGAAGCGTGTGCGCTCGCTTCCGCGCAGGTCGGGAATGAACTTCCACACCGCATAGCAGCCGATGACGCCGACCGGCAGGTTGATCAGAAAAATCCAGTGCCATGTCAGGTACTGCACCATCCAGCCGCCCATGGTCGGGCCGATCAGCGGACCGAGCAGGCCGGGAATGGTGATGAAGCCCATGATTCGTACGAGTTCGGAACGCGGGTAGGCGCGCAGCACCACCAGGCGTCCGACCGGCAGCATCAGCGCACCACCGAGGCCCTGGATGACCCGGGCGCCGACCAGCATGGTCAGGCTGCTCGACAGGGCGCAGAGCAGCGAGCCGATGCTGAACAGCAGGATCGCGCCGAAGAAGATCTTCTTGGTGCCGAAGCGGTCGGCGATCCAGCCCGATGCCGGAATCAACAAAGCCACGGTGAGCATGTAGGCGATGACCACACCCTGCATTCGCAGTGGGTCTTCGGCCAGATCCCGAGCCATGGCTGGCAGGGCAGTGTTGAGGATGGTCCCGTCGAGGGACTGCATGAAGAAAGCGATGGCGACGACCCATGGCAACCAGCGGGCGGTGATGGCGTCGAGAGGCGGGCGGTTGGGCATGGAACCTCTTGTGGTGTGGGGCAGTGAGTGATCGTTCCCGCGCAAGGCGCGGGAACGATTTGTATCAGAGGGTCAGGGTCAAACGGCTCACCAGCGCCCCCGGCAACAGCGCCGAGGAGGTATTGCGCTGGCTGTAGGTGCTCGCCGACAGCAACAACTCACGCTCGGCGGTCAACGCTTCCAGCTGCGAACCCAGCAGACTGTAGGCGCTGTCGTCGAAACGCATGGTGCTGACCGGCGCCTGAATCTCGCCATTCTCGACCCAGAACGTGGCAAACCGGGTCATGCCGGTCAGTCGCGCCGCCGGTTGATCGGAGAAGTTCAGGTACCACAGGTTGCTGATGTACAAGCCGGTGCCCAATTGTTTGAGGATTTCGGCCTGCGGCAGATCACCGGCGCCCATGTTCAGTGCGCTCGGCGATTCGCCGCCACCGGCACCGTTGGCCGCCAAACCGTATTCGGCAGCACTGCGCGAACCCACCAGTTGCTCGCCGGCCTTGCCTTCGATGATCAACCGCAGGTCACTGCGCGGGTAACCTTCACCGGAGAACGCCGGGCTCAGCGAGCCGCTGATTTTTTCGTCGAGGGACACCAGCGGACTGAACGCTTGATCGCCGGCATACAGTTTCTGCAACGGGCTGCTCTTGCTGGCAATCGACTGGGCGGAGAATCCGCCCCAGCACAACATGCCCATGATTTCTTCCAGCGCTGCCGGCGCCAGATAGGCTCGGTATTGGCCCGGTGGCAAGGTGCGCAACGGTCGACCGAGCAATTCGAGCTGCTCGCGGGCCTGCTGGAAACGTCTGGCGAAACCTTCGCTGCTCCACTCGTGCCCGGCGTAGCTGGCTTTTACCGCTTCGCCGTTCTCGTGGAACAGGCTGAAGTCGAAATTGAAACTGTTGGCCTGATGCCAGCCGAACGCCCCTGAAGAACTGGCGAAGCCACGACTGATCGGACCTGCGGCATAGAAACCGACCAGATCCAGACCTTCGGCAGCCTGAGCGATTTCAGCGACAACCTGCTCGGTGTCCGGCAGCGGATGTTCCTGCACGTTCTGGCTCTGCCAGCCGTTGTGGTTGAGCAGCAGATACGGATCCTGCGGCAGCAGCGGCAGGGTTTCGCGCAGTTGTTGCAGGCCTTCGGCGAGACGTTGCAGGTCGGTCGATTGCTCGCCGGACAGGGTGATGTGCAAGTCGGCATGTCGCCCGTCGTCAATCAGTTTCAGACCGATACCGGCTTGTTGCACTTGCCCGGCCTGACGCACCTTGGCGTGGTTGAAGCGTACGAAGGCCGACGATTCGGCGTCGTAACTCAGGGTGAACTGTTCCGGCTCGCGCACGGCATCGCGCAGCCAGTTGACCAGAACCTTGAAGGCCTCGACCTGGCTCTTGGAAATACTCATCAGGCGTCTCCCCCAAACACATCAACATTGCTGAACACGCAGGCCGGTGAAGCGTGGCCGACGCGGATCACCTGGTTCGGTTCGCCCTTGCCGCAGTTCGGGGTGCCCAGCACCCTGGTGGTACCGGCGTTGCCGACCGCGCGCAGGCTCTTCCAGAAGTGCGCGGAAATGCCCCGGTAGTTGGGGTTTTTGACCACGCCCTTGAGTTCGCCGTTTTCAATCAGTTGGCCCCACTCGCAGCCGAACTGGAATTTATTCCGCGCGTCGTCGATCGACCACGAACGGTTGGTGCTCATCAGGATGCCGTTTTCGATGCCGCCGATCAGTTGCTCCAGCGACTGGTCTCCCGGCTCGATGTTGAGGTTGGCCATGCGGTCGATCGGTGGTCGGTTCCAGCCGCAGGCGCGGCTGTTCGCAACGCCGTCCAGGCCCGCGCGGAACTGCGACAGCGCACCGCCCAACGGACGGACCAGCAGACCTTCGCGAATCAGGAATTGCTTGCTCGCCGCTGTGCCGTCGTCATCGTGGCCGTAACTCGCCAGTTCTTCGGGAATGTCCGGATCGAAGGTCACGTTGAGCAGTTTCGAGCCGTATTGCAGGCTTCCGAAATCCGAGGCTTTGACGAAACTGGTGCCGGCGTAATTGCGCTCGTCACCGAGGATACGGTCGAGCTCCAGCGGGTGGCCGATGGATTCGTGGATCTGCAGCATCATCTGGTCGGGCATCAGCAGCAGATCGCGCGGACCTTGCGGCGTATTGGGCGCGAGCAGCAATTGCAGTGCCTGATCGGCGATTTGCGGGCCGGCGCCGATCAGGCCGCAGCGGCTGATCACGTCGGCGCCGCCTTGCTGGCCGAAGTTCTCGCGGCCGAGGCTGCGGGTCTGGCTGTCGCTGCCGTCGTAGGCGGTGACGTCCAGGCTCGGGTAGACGAAGCGCTGGGCCTGGCGCAATTGGGCCCCGGCGCTGCTCAGGTAGATCTGTTCGACGTGGGTAATGCCGATGCTCACTTCCCAATTCACCAGGCGCTCATCCCTTGGCACCGAGGCGGATTCCGCGCCGAGCAGCTCGAAGCATTCGCTCAGGGACGGGAAGGGTTGTTCGAGATTGGGTGAAAAGTAGTCGGCGCGGTCGCTGGAGACCGGCTGCCGGCTCAGGTCGAGCAGGGCGTGGGGCTTGATCCGTCGGGCCTGCTGTTCGGCGCGCTCGAGGGCGGCTTGCAGGCCTTGTTGCGACAGGTCATTGGTCGCGGCGTAGGCTTCGACGCCATTGACGCGGACGGTGAGCATCGCGCCCTCGTCGCGGCTCAGGCTCGGCGGTTCGGCGACATTCTTGCGCACCGACAGGTACTGGCCGGACTCGCGTACATACCGCAAGGAAAAAAACTCGGCGCCCGTGCGCAAGGCAGCGAAGCGCTGCTTGAGCTGGGGGTGGAAATCGAACATCAGGGAACCTCCTTGTTATGGGAGTAGCGGCGCAGCGGATTCGGCGGGAGGGGATGAAGCAATCAGACGAGGACTAGAGTAGGCCTGCGCGGGGGGGAGTATCAAGGGTGGCGCCCGGGAGGGAAAACTATTCTGTGAGTGGCAGTCATCCCGTCAGGCAAAAGGGGCGTGCTTGAGCAAGTGTGTCCAAGGGCCCCTGGCCGGTTCTGCGGTAAAACTTCAGTTATTCAAATAGGCGAATGCAAGTACGTAAATCAGCAGGCTGGCAAAGAAACCCGGCAGAATTTTTCGGGTTCTGGCCACTACGGCAAATGTTCCGACCAAGAGCAGCAGTTTCAGTGCGTCCAGAATCTGAAACTGTTGCACCAGGCTCGGACCGTCGAGCCTGGCAAATGCCGTGTCATAAATGATCACTCCCAACATCGCCTGGGCGCTGTAGCTGACGAAGCGGTAAAAAGAACCGTCGGTGCGCGCCAGCGCCGTGGTGTTTTTGAAAGCAAACGGTAATGCACGAAATGCAAAAGCCGTGATTGCGGCAAAGCCGATCAGCATCCAGAGAGTCATTGCGAAGCCGTTCCTTGGCGAATACGGATATTTTCAATCATTACGAGCATGCCGCCGATCACAAAGGGCGTAATCAGCAAGCTGTAGTCCTTGAAAAGCAACACCAGCAAAGGGGCACCGATGAAGCCCAGCCAGTAGCTGGAGACCTCCATGTAGTGCGGCCAGTGTTTGCCGGCCAGCGCAGTGAACTGAAGTGGCAAGAGCATCGTCATGGCGGCTGCAACGGTCGGTGACGCAAAATCTGCGCCGGCGATAAAGCCGACGTACGTGCAGATGATCGACAAGGCGAAGATGGGTGCGCCTACGCCAACAAAATACGCGAACGGGAAACTCGTCTTGTGCTTGAAGCGCGTTATGCAGGCCGTGAAGATCGAGGGTGTCAGCAGTATCAATGACGCGAGAGTCTTACGCGTCGACGTCTGCTTGAGGTACGGTGCCAACGTCGCTGAAAGCAAAACGAATCGGGCGTTGAGTGCCAGAATGATCGGGAGCAGTAACCATCCGTCGTTGTAGTTTTGTATGAGTAGAAACTGTAACGGTGTCGAAAAAATCAACAGGGTCGTTGCCATCGTCTGACTCAATGTCAGCGCTTGAGCAGCGCCCACCATTCCGATTGATAAATACAGAAAAATGAACGCGATGCCGAAGGTGATAGCGTCGCGACCTCCCGCCTTTAGTGTCTGCGCGAAGGTCGAGTCGGATGACGACTGGCAGCCCTTCATCAAGCCGCTCCTCGGACTGCGTGCTTTTCGTCCAGCGAGTAATACTGCTTGCGAGGCCCTTTGCTGCGAAACAACAAGCGTGGCGTAGTGGTCAACGTCGAAGTTGCGGCTTGCGAGCGAACCTCATCGGCGCTGATATTCAGAGTGGGGCGAGCATGCAATATCTTGTTATTGGCAACGATCAGGAACGTGCCGGTCTGCGCTGTGGAGACATTGCACTTGGCATTGGGTAGCCCTGCGCGGATCTTGTCCAACACCTCTTGACCGCCGTTGAGTGCACGCATTCGCTCGCCGCTGTGAATGTCGATACGGAAATCAAGTGAAAACCGGTAGCCATACAGTTCACTGTATTCAACGACATTTCGAACGCGCTCTTTCGAGCCGCTGACGTTTTTACCTGAAATGAAAATCGCCTGCATGCCAAGTAAGGTTTGAATTTCTTCATCATCAAGTGATAACAGCAAGTCGGCTGGAAAGTAATAGGCGGTCGGCGTGCGAGTCGTGTCCCGACACACCGTGAGTGCAAGATAGTCAACGTCCAGGCTTTCATACAAGTCATCTGAATGCGGAGTGATGTCACCGTAACCATTACCCCATTCCCGATACTTTTCAGCGGAGGGTTTCATGTACAACGCTTTATGGTCTTCGTATTCGTACTTGATATCAGTCAAGTGGAACAGGTCGGCCAGCGCCTCATGGACGGTGAGGGCCAATGCAGGGCAGTCAATGCTGAAAATATTTCTGATACACACCGCGGCAATGCCTTTGTGGGTGCCGACCTGGTCAAAGTAGAGGGTGTCTTCTGGGTGGAGATAATTAATGAATAAATTTGTAAGTTGTATTTTTAGGGTGTGCAGGTTTTGATTCTTGTTCTTTTGCCACCACGACTCGATAACGCCGCTTAAATAGCCGAAGTCCAACGTGATGGTTTTTTCTTTAGATAATGCATGCCGAAAGAAGCTGGCGGACATATTCTCATTTGCGTAGTTGAATGGCATTGTTCTTCCTTGGTTCGTACTTTGGAGGCGCGCATTCTAGTGTGTTTGATCGAGAGGTAAAGTTGGTAAGTATTGCGAGTTTTGTTCGGTCGAAGTTGCACTTTTAAATAGTAGGGAGGGTTAAATAAAAAAACCGCCAGCCTCTGAAAGAGGTGGCGGTTTTTTGTGGCGGCGCCAGTTGGTTGTCAGTGAGCGGCAGGCGTTACATCACGCAGCGCCTTGCCTTTCACCGGCGCATCGCCAGCGACATAGTACGGCGCGTTGCTGCGCGGCAGTGGCTGGCGGCCACGGATCTTGTCGGCGATTTTCTCGGCCATCATGATCGTCGGGGCGTTGAGGTTGCCGGTGGTGATGATCGGCATGATCGAGGCATCGACCACGCGCAGACCCTGCATGCCATGCACGCGGCCCTGACCGTCCACGACCGCCATCTCGTCGGTGCCCATCTTGCACGAGCAGGACGGGTGAAACGCGGTTTCGGCGTGCTCGCGGATGAACTTGTCCAGCTGCTCATCGGTTTGCACTTCGATGCCCGGGCTGATTTCACGGCCACGGAAGGCGTCCAGTGCAGGCTGTTGCATGATCTCACGGGTCAGGCGGATGCCGTCGCGGAACTCCTGCCAGTCCTGCTCGGTGGCCATGTAGTTGAACAGAATGCTCGGGTGCTGGCGCGGATCCTTGGATTTGACCTGGATGCGACCGCGGCTCGGCGAGCGCATGGAACCCATGTGCGCCTGGAAGCCGTGCTCTTTCACACCGTTGCTGCCGTTGTAGTTAATCGCCACTGGCAGGAAGTGATACTGGATGTTCGGCCACTCGAATTCCGGACGGGTACGGATGAAACCGCCGGCTTCGAACTGGTTGCTGGCGCCGATACCGGTGCCGTTGAACAGCCACTCGGCACCGATGGCCGGCTGGTTGTACCAGAGCAGCGACGGGTAGAGCGAGACCGGTTGGGTGCAGGCATATTGCAGGTACAGCTCAAGGTGATCCTGCAGGTTTTCGCCAACGCCCGGCAGATCGTGAACGACCGGGATGTCGAGGCTTTCCAGCAGTTTCGCCGGGCCGACGCCGGAGCGTTGCAGCAGTTGCGGCGAAGCGATCGCGCCGGAGCAGACGATGACTTCTTTGCGGGCGCGGGCTTCAACGCGCTCTTCGGCAGCACCGACCAGATAACGTACGCCAATGGCACGTTTGCCTTCGAACAGAACCTTGTCAGTCAGGGCGTGAGTGACGATGGTCAGGGTCGAACGCTTCTTGGCCACGTCCAGGTAACCACGGGCGGTGGAAGCACGACGACCTTTCGGCGTCACGGTGCGGTCCATCGGGCCGAAGCCTTCCTGCTGGTAGCCGTTCAAGTCTTCGGTGCGCGGGTAACCGGCCTGTACGCCGGCTTCAACCATGGCGTGGAACAGCGGGTTGTTGCCTGCCTTCGGCGTGGTCACGCTGACCGGGCCGTCGCCACCGTGGTAGTCGTTCGGGCCGATGTCGCGCGTTTCCGCTTTACGGAAATACGGCAGGCAGTCGAGGTAAGTCCAGTCTTCCAGGCCTGGCAGTTTTGCCCAGCCGTCGTAGTCCATCGCGTTGCCGCGGATGTAGCACATGCCGTTGATCAGCGAGGAGCCGCCGAGGCCCTTGCCGCGACCGCACTCCATGCGACGGCCGTCCATGTGTGGCTCCGGATCGGTTTCGTACGCCCAGTTGTAGCGACGACCTTGCAGCGGGAAGGCCAGTGCGGCCGGCATCTGCGTGCGGAAGTCAAAACGGTAGTCCGGGCCGCCCGCTTCGAGCAGCAGGACGGTGACGCCTTCGTCTTCAGTCAGACGGGTCGCCAGGGTGTTACCGGCAGAACCGGCACCCACAATGATGTAATCGAATTCCTGGGACATTGAATGCACCCTCTTTAGATGTGGTCAGATCGGGCCTCGGCGAGTGCTATGCACTCGAATCGCTGGCAAGCCAGCTCCCACAGGGATTGGGAGTTGCCACGGATTTGAAGGACGACCCCAAACCTGTGGGAGCGGGCTTGCCCGCGAAGAGGCCCTCGCAGGCAATACGAGACTCGGGTCTTAGAACACCGAGACGTAATCGCCCAGCTCGACCTGTACCGATTTGATGCGAGTGAAGTTGTTCAGCGAGCTGATGCCGTTCTCACGACCGACACCCGACTGCTTGTAACCGCCAACCGGCATTTTTGCGTCGGACTCGCCCCAAGCGTTGATCCAGCAGATACCGGCTTCCAGTTGGTGAATCACGCGGTGAGCGCGGTTCAGGTCGCGGGTGACGATACCGGCGGCCAGGCCGAAGTCGGTGTCGTTGGCGCGGCGGATCACTTCTTCTTCGGTTTCGTAGGTCAGGATCGCCATCACCGGGCCGAAGATTTCTTCACGAACGATGGTCATGTCGTCGGTGCAGTCGGTGAACACGGTTGGTGCCACGAACGCGCCTTTGGCGAATTCGCCGTCGGTCATGCGCTCGCCGCCGCACAGAACGCGGGCACCTTCTTCTTTACCCTTGGCGATGTAGCCCAGCACGTTTTCCATGTGCGCGAAGCTGACCAGCGGGCCGAAGTTGGTGTTTTCGTCTTCCGGGTTGCCAACGCGGATGCGGGCAACGCGCTCGACGATCTTGGCTTCGAAAGCGGCTTTCAGGTGGCTTGGCACGAACACGCGAGTGCCGTTGGTGCAGACCTGACCGGAGCTGTAGAAGTTGGCCATCATGGCGGTGTCGGCGGCGCGATCCAGGTCGGCGTCGTCGCAGATGATCAGCGGGGACTTGCCGCCCAGTTCCATGGTCACGTCTTTGAGCGACGAAGCCGAAGCGCTGGCCATGACCTTCTTGCCGGTGTCGGTGCCGCCGGTGAAGGATATTTTCTCGATGCGCGGGTGCTCGGTCAGCCAGGTGCCGACTTCACGGCCGCTGCCGGTCAGGACGTTGAACACGCCGTTTGGAACGCCGGCTTCGGTGTAGATCTCGGCCAGTTTCAGGGTGGTCAGCGAGGTGACTTCGCTTGGCTTGAAGATCATCGCGTTACCGGCCGCCAGGGCTGGAGCGGATTTCCACAGCGCGATCTGGATCGGGTAGTTCCACGCACCGATACCAGCGACAACGCCCAGCGGCTCGCGACGGGTGTAGACGAAGGAAGTGTCACGCAGCGGGATCTGCTCGCCTTCGATGGCGGGTACCAGGCCTGCGTAGTATTCCAGCACGTCGGCGCCGGTGACGATGTCGACGTATTTGGTTTCGGAGAAGGCTTTACCGGTGTCCAGGGTTTCCAGTGCAGCCAGTTCATCGTTGCGCTCGCGCAGGATGTCGACGGCGCGACGCAGGATGCGCGAACGCTCCATGGCGGTCATCGCGGCCCAGATCTTCTGGCCCTTTTCGGCGCTGACTACAGCACGCTCGACGTCTTCCTTGGTCGCACGTTGCACTTGTGCGAGGACTTCACCGTTAGCCGGGTTGATGGCTTCGAAGGTGGCATCGCTGCCGGCGTCGGAGTACGCGCCATCGATGTAGAGTTTTTGCAGTTCGAAACGGGCCATAGTGTCCTCGCAAGTGCATAAGTGGTTGGCGTTGACCACCGCGATCAGGCTGCGGTGGCGTTCAGGGGCCGAGCGTTTTCTCTGTGCTCTAGCTCACCTGCTTGGCCAATTGGAAATCCATGTATTCGTAAGCGATCTGTTGCGCCTGCGCGGTGTCGAAAGCGTCTCCCGACAGGGCGCCGCGCAACCACAAGCCGTCGATCAGAGCTGCCAGTCCACGGGCAGCGGTGCGCGCATCTTCGAGCGGCAACACACGGCGGAACTCGCAGCACAGGTTGGAATACAGACGGTGATCGTTGATCCGCTGCAACCTGTGCAAAGACGGCTGGTGCATGCTGGTGGCCCAGAAGGCCAGCCAGGTTTTCATTGCCGGGCCATTGACCTGGCTGGCGTCGAAGTTGCCTTCGATGATCACCTGCAGATGCGCCCGGGGGCTGCTGTCTGCCAGCGCCTGACGGCGCGCGGTGACGTTCTCGCTGAGGACGCTCATCAGATACCGCATCGTGGCGGCAATCAGGCCGTTCTTGTCCTGAAAATAGTGACTGATGATGCCATTCGAGACACCGGCCAGACGGGCGATCAGCGCAATGCTGGCGTCCCCCATTCCGACCTGATCGACAGCCTGCAAAGTGGCTTCGATCAGTTGTTGGCGGCGGATGGGTTGCATACCGACCTTGGGCATCTTGCACATCTCCTTAGGCCTTCCGACGGACGACAAACGCCTATCGGATTGAGGGCCAGTCTATTTTGTTTTGATTGAACGTTCAATCAACAAAGAATAAGATCTGCGACAAATCGTCGCTGCCTACAGCTTTTTCCTACGAGTAAGTGGCGATAAACCGACATCCGAAAATGCTCGAAACCTGCGCGGGGCAAGGCGCGGTTCGACGTTCGATGGACGTGTTGAATGGGCAAGACGCTCAAGGCCAGGTTTCGGATGAACGTCCATGCCTCGGCCACGACGGCGATTCGCGGTGCCATCTCTGCAGGTTCGGGCTTTTTTCGGGGTGTCTTTATATCACCCGCCGGTCGGCTGCCAACTAACCGATTGGTCGGGTTCCGTGTTGCCTTGTGTTCTTCTCTCGCACTGCCTGGAGCATTTGTGCCATGAGTTCTGCCTCGCTTATAAAGACCCCGCCCGAGAAGGTGACGGTCAACGGTTGGGTGTTCTACACCTCTACCGCGCTGATTCTGTTGTTGACCGCCATTCTGATCATCGCCCCGCAAGAGGCCGGCAGAATGCTGGGAGTGGCTCAGGCCTGGTTGTCCCGCAGCTTCGGCTGGTACTACATGGTGGTGATCGCCGCTTACCTGGTATTTGTGGTGGGCCTGGCGTTTTCCTCCTACGGCAAACTCAAACTGGGCAGCAAGGACGACACCCCTGATTTCAGTTACGGCGCCTGGGCGGGGATGCTGTTCTCGTCGGGTATCGGTATTTCGCTGCTGTACTTCGGCGCCTCCGAGCCGCTGGATCACTACTTCAATCCGCCGGAAGGCGCGTCCGCTACCAACATGGCGGCACGTCAGGCTGTTCAGCTGACCTTCCTGCACTGGGGCCTGCATGGCTGGGCGATCTACGCACTGGTCGGTCTGGCCGTGGCCTATTTTGCTTACCGTCATAACCAGCCGCTGGCTCTGCGTTCGGCGCTGTACCCGCTGGTGGGCGAGCGTTGGGTCAAGGGCGCTGCCGGTCATGCGGTGGACGGCTTCGGCATGTTCGTGACGCTGCTGGGTCTGGTGACCAACCTGGGGATTGGCTCGCTGCAAGTGTCCTCGGGCCTGGAAAACCTGTTCGGCATGGAGCACAGCAACACCAACCTGCTGATCGTGATCATCGTGATGAGCACCGTGGCGACCATCGCCGCCGTGTCCGGTGTGGAAAACGGCATCCGTCGTCTGTCCAACCTCAACATCATTCTGTTCAGCGGCCTGCTGATTTTCGTGCTGCTGTTTGGCCCGACCCTGCACCTGCTCAACGGCTTCGTACAGAACATCGGCGACTACCTCAACGGCGTGGTCATGAAGACCTTCGACTTGTACGTCTATGAAGGCGACAGTGCCAAGTCCGACCGCTGGCTGGGTCTGTGGACTCTGTTCTACTGGGCCTGGTGGATTTCCTGGGCCCCATTCGTAGGCATGTTCATCGCGCGGATTTCCCGTGGTCGTACCGTGCGTGAGCTGGTGGCCGGCGTGCTGCTGATTCCGCTGGGCTTCACCCTGGCGTGGCTGTCGATCTTCGGTAACTCGGCACTGGATCTGGTGATGAACCACGGTGCGGTGGAACTCGGCAAGACGGCGCTGGAACAGCCGTCGATGGCGATCTATCAGTTGCTGGAACACTACCCGGCGTCGAAAGTCGTCATCGGTGTTTCGATTTTCGTAGGTTTCGTGCTGTTCCTGACCCCCGCCGACTCCGGCGCGGTGATGATGGCCAACCTTTCCTGCAAGGGGGGCACCGTTGACGAAGATGCGCCGCACTGGCTGCGTATCTTCTGGTCGGTCGTAATCACTCTGGTGACCATCGGCCTGCTGTTCGCCGGTAACTTCGAAGCCATGCAGACCATGGTGGTGCTGGCCGGTCTGCCGTTCTCGGTGGTGCTGGTGTGCTTCATGTTCGGCCTGCACAAGGCGATGCGCCAGGACATGCAGATCGAACAGGAGCAAGCGCAACTGGCGGAACGCGGTCGTCGTGGTTTCAGCGAGCGTCTGACTCAACTGGATCTGCAACCGAGCCAGTCGGTGGTGCAACGCTTCATGGACAAACACGTTACCCCGGCGCTGGACGATGCGGCTGCCCAGCTGCGTATTCAGGGTCTGGAAGTGCAGACGCTGCTGGGTAAATCCAAGCGTTGCATGGGCGTGCGCGTCGAGATGGAAGAGGGCAACCCTTTCGTCTACGAAGTGAGCCTGGACGGCTATCTGGCGACCCCGACCGAGTCGGCTCAGTCCGATGAAGCGCGCCAGCGTTACTACCGCGCCGAGGTGTATCTGCACAACGGCAGCCAGGATTACGACCTGATGGGCTTCACACAGGATCAGATCACACGCGATGTGCTCGATCAGTTTGAAAGCCATCGGCAGCTCCTTGGCCGGGTGTATAGCTAAAGTCAAAAGCTCCCTCACCCCCGCCCTCTCCCGGGGGGAGAGGGAGCCGACCGAGGTGTCTTGCGTTGTACATCGACCTGAAAAATCGAGTCGATTATGGATTCGGTGAAGCAAGATCAGGTCGACGTATATCTGCAGCATCCCCCAATCAGTTCCCTCTCCCTCTGGGAGAGGGTTAGGGTGAGGGGGCTTTTCCTGACCCAAAAAAAAGGGATCGCTCACCGCGATCCCTTTTTTTTATCCCGCCTTACCCCAGGTTCTTCCCGAGCAGCGCGTGATACAGCTCGCTGTCCCCAAGAATCCCCACCACATGGTTGTTGTCGTGCAGCACCAGTTTGTTGCCGGTCTGGTAACGGATCTGCAACGCGTCGCGCATGCCGATGTTCGAGTCCACCAGCGTCGGTTTACGCTCCAGCCCTTCCACGGCTTGCCCCGGTGCCCAGTTCTGCAGATTCAGCACCGAACCGTTCTGCCGTGCACCCTTGATGGTGTTGCCCTCGGCCAGGTCCAGCCACGAGTCGCCACCCGGGTCCAGGCACACCGAACCGTTGATGCGTTTGCAGTTGTCCAGGGTGCGCATCAGGCTGCGACCGCAGAGTACGTTCAGCGGATTGGTGTGGGCAACGAAGGTGCGCACGTAGTCGTCCGCAGGGTTGAGCACGATCTCTTCCGGCACGCTGTACTGGATGATCCGGCCGTCTTTCATGATCGCGATGCGGCTACCCAGTTTGAGCGCCTCGTCGAGGTCGTGGCTCACGAACACGATGGTCTTGCTCAGCTTGCGTTGCAGCTCCAGCAGTTCATCCTGCAGACCCTGACGGATCAGCGGATCAAGGGCCGAGAAGGGTTCGTCCATCAGCAGAATGTCGGCGTCCATCGCCAGTGCGCGGGCCAGGCCCACACGCTGCTGCATGCCGCCGGACAGCTCGTTGGGTTTCTTGTTGCGCCACTGGGTCAGGCCCACCAGCTCAAGCTTGTCGTCCACCAGTTTGCGGCGTTCTTTTTCGGGACGACCCTGCATTTCCAGACCGAAGCTGATGTTCTCGCGAACGGTCAGCCAAGGCATCAGGGCGAACTTCTGGAACACCATGGCGATGCGCTTGGTGCGCATCATTTTCAGTTCGGCCGGGCTGCAGGAAGCGATGTCGATCTGCTTGCCTTCGTGCTCGACGAACAGCTTGCCGCGGCTTACGGTGTTGAGGCCGTTGATGCAGCGCAGCAGGCTGGATTTGCCGGAGCCGGACAAACCCATCAGTACACAGATTTCACCTTTCTCGATGTCCAGGCTGGCTTTTTCAACGCCGACAATCTGTCCGGTCTTTTTCAGGATCTCGTTGCGGGTCATGCCCTGATCCAGCAGCTTGAGTGCCTCGCGTGGATCCTTGGCGAAGATAACGTCTACGTTATCGAAGCGGATTATGCTCATGCGTCACCCCCTACTTTGGCGTCGGGTTGTTTGCAGATACGGTCGAGCATGATCGCCAGCAGTACGATCGCCAGGCCCGCTTCGAAGCCCAGAGCGATATCAGCAGTGTTCAGTGCGTTGACCACCGGTTTGCCGAGTCCGTCGGCGCCCACCAGTGCCGCGATCACCACCATCGACAGCGACAGCATGATGCACTGGGTGATGCCGGCTGCGATGCTCGGCATGGCGTGGGGCAGTTCGATCCGTGAAAGCAGTTGGCGACGCGAGCAGCCGAAGGCCTTGCCGGCGTCCATCAGTTCTTCCGGGACATCGCGGATGCCCAGGTAGGTCAGGCGGATCGGCGCAGCGATGGCGAACACCACCGTGGAGATCAGGCCCGGAACCACGCCCAGCCCGAAGAGGGTCAGGGTAGGAATGAGGTAAACGAAGGTCGGTACGGTCTGCATCAGATCGAGCACCGGCCTCATCAAAGTGTAGAACATCGGTTTGTGCGCGGCGACGATGCCCAGCGGCACGCCGATGACCACGCAGACCAGGGTCGCGAACATGACCTGGGCGAGGGTTTCCATGGTTTCCTGCCAGTACCCCAGGTTGAGGATCAGCAGAAAGGAGGCGATCACAAAGGCGGTGAGGCCCCATTTGCGTTGAATGAAGTGCGCGAGCAGAGCGATGAGGCCGATCAACACCAGCGGGTTGAACCAGGTCAGCGCAAACGTCACGCCGTGGATCATCGTTTCCAGGGTCACGGCGATTGCGTCGAAGGTGCTGGCGCCGTGTTGCGTCAACCATTCAACGAAGCCCGCGATGTACTGGCCTAAAGGGATTTTCTGATCAATCAGCATGGTAGTGAACGTCCGCATGCAAGGAAATAACAGCCCGGGCGGGACTGACCCGCCCGGCATAAGCGATTACTGCGCGAGCTTGGCTTTCACGGCCTCCAGGCCAGGTTTACCGTCAATGGTGGTCACGCCAGCGAGCCAGGTATCGAGCACCTGTGGATTCTTTTTCAGCCAGGCCTTGGCGGCCGCGTCAGGCTTCATCTTGTCGTCGAGGATGTTGCCCATCAGGGTGCTTTCCATGTCGACGGTGAACTCCAGATTTTTCAGCAACTGACCGACGTTGCTGCATTCCTCGACGTAGCCCTTGCGGGTGTTGGTCGCGACAGTAGCGGCGCCGAAATCCGGGCCGAAGAAGTCGTCGCCGCCGGTCAGGTATTGAATCTTGAAGCGCTTGTTCATCGGGTGCGGTGCCCAGCCGAGGAAGACCACGGCGGTGTCGCGCTTCTGCGCGCGGTCGACCTGCGAGAGCATGCCCGCCTCGGAGGATTCGACGACCTTGAAGCCGGCGTCTTTCAGGCCGAAGGCGTTCTTGTCGATCATGCTCTGGATCAGGCGGTTGCCGTCGTTGCCTGGCTCGATGCCGTAGATCTTGCCGTCGAGCTCTTTCTTGAATTTGGCGATGTCGGCGAAGTCATGCAGGCCCTTGTCGTACAGCGCCTGCGGCACGGCGAGGGTGTATTTGGCGCCCTTGAGGTTGGTGCGCACGACTTCCACGGTGCCGGCGTCGCGGTAGGCCTTGATGTCGTTTTCCATGGTCGGCATCCAGTTGCCGAGGAACACGTCCATGTTCTTGCCGTCGGCCAGCGACTTGTAGGTCACGGGCACGGAGATCATGGTGGTCTTGGTCTTGTAGCCGAGGGCGTCGAGCACCACGCTGGTGGTCGCGGTTGTTGCGGTGATGTCGGTCCAGCCGACATCGGAGAAGTTAACGGTACTGCACTGCGCCGGTTCTGCGGCTTGAGCCAGTAACGGCAGACTCAGCATGGCGGCCAACAACAACGATGGGGAACCTTTCATGGATGGACTCCTTGGTGTTTTTTTTGGCAGTGTTCCGACTGGACCACCGCACTTATAGGTTGCGGTTGGATGGCGTTCTGGAGACAGCTCTGTCACGGCGCCTTGCAATCGAGTCGATACGATCATGTACCAGTGAAAATCTGACGCCTACAGGGTGCGTCGTATCCAGTACAGGGATGGTCGCATCCAGTGTCGGTGACGTCGTTTACAGCTTTTTTCAGCCCCGTTTGGCCATCTGAACCGCATAAAAACGGCGAAAACACGGGCGAAAACCGGCACGGCGTTCGTGGGCATGAGTGCGTCGGTGTCAGACGCCGGACGACCCGGGAAAAGCCTGATGATGCGGGCATTCCGGCGGATCGCAGCTAGAGCGTAGCAGCTCCGCCAGCGGGCGCTTCACGCCCCGGACCGGCACTCTCAGGAGCTCTGCATCAATGGCTATCAGCGTTTTCGACCTGTTCAAAATCGGCATTGGTCCCTCCAGTTCTCACACCGTCGGGCCGATGCGCGCCGCGGCGCTGTTCGTCGAGTCGTTGCGCGACAAATTCCTGCTGGAGCAAGTGCGCCGGGTCGAAGTGCAACTGTTCGGTTCGCTGTCGGCCACCGGTGTCGGTCACGGCAGCGACAACGCGGTGATCATGGGCCTGATGGGCGAGTGGCCGGACGCGATCGATCCGTCGCAGATCGGCCCGCGGATCCAGGCCCTGCGTGAAACCCACACCCTTTTGCTCGATGGTCGTTTGTCGGTGCCTTTTATATGGGCCCGCGACATGCGCCTGATCGACGAGAACCTGCCATTCCATCCCAACGCCATGACCCTGGTCGCCGAAGGCGATCACGGCGAGATT
This sequence comes from Pseudomonas sp. 58(2021), assembly GCF_017491585.1. NCBI lineage: Bacteria > Pseudomonadati > Pseudomonadota > Gammaproteobacteria > Pseudomonadales > Pseudomonadaceae > Pseudomonas > Pseudomonas sp. 58(2021). Next base: position 159,717 of record NZ_JAFGYZ010000001.1, on the reverse strand, counting down.
CATCGCGACACCTACTATTCGGTCGGCGGCGGTTTTGTCGTCGATGAGGCACAGGCGTCCAGCGGTGTGGTGGATCTGGATCGCACCGAATTGCCTTATGACTTTTCCAGCGCGGTCGAACTGCTGGAGCTGTGCAAGCAGAACAACCTGCGCGTCGCCGAGCTGATGATGGCCAACGAGAAAGTCTGGCGCAGCGAAGAGGAAATCCGCGCCGGGCTGATGAAGCTCTGGCGGGCGATGCAGGATTGCGTCGAGCAGGGTCTGAGGCACGAAGGCATTCTGCCCGGCGGACTCAACGTGCGCCGGCGTGCGGCGAAACTGCACCGCAGTCTGCAGGAACTGAACAAGCCCAATGTGATCGGCTCGACCCTCAGCGCCATGGAGTGGGTCAACCTGTTCGCCCTGGCGGTAAATGAAGAAAACGCTGCCGGCGGGCGCATGGTCACGGCGCCGACCAACGGCGCGGCCGGGATCATTCCGGCGGTGCTGCACTACTTCATGAAATTCAGCGAAGCGGTGACCGACGCCAACGTAGTCGACTATTTCCTCGGGGCGGCGGCCGTGGGGATTCTGTGCAAGAAGAACGCCTCGATCTCCGGCGCCGAAGTCGGTTGCCAGGGGGAGGTCGGTTCGGCCTGCGCAATGGCAGCAGCGGGGCTGGCGGAAATCCTCGGCGCGAGCCCGGAGCAATTGTGCAACGCAGCGGAAATCGGTCTGGAGCACAACCTCGGTCTGACCTGCGATCCGGTGGGTGGCCTGGTCCAGGTACCGTGTATCGAGCGCAACGCGATTGCGGCGGTGAAGGCGATCAACGCGGCGCAGATGGCCTTGCGCGGCGATGGCCAGCACTTTATCTCGCTGGATCGGGTGATTCGTACCATGCGAGATACCGGTGCCGACATGCATGACAAATATAAAGAGACTTCGCGCGGCGGGTTGGCGGTCAGCGCGGTGGAGTGCTGATTTCCCGATAGCACCAGACCAGTCAAAACTGCGCACCAAGTGAGCATCGACAATAAAACGCGCCACCTTTTGGCGCGTCGCAATCAGATAAGAGTCTTTCCCACGTACAGCGCCTGATTCACAGGTGCTACCGTCCGTCACCTGTGCCAGCGGTGACACTGTAGGACAATCCGCCGCAGCCCTGTTCCCACAAGTGCTACCGATCTGCTCACGCACGCCGGGGCAGGGCTTTCACCGCCGCTGATGGCACTTCGAATCAGCTCTCATCGGAGCGCTTGTGTAGACACGTCGCGACGTCGTTTTCAGGAGTTATTGAACGGCCATTCAATTTTAGGCATGGCAATTGCTCTGTCATAACAAAGCCCGTCTCACGCAAGAGAACGATGGCAATAACAAGAGCCTCCGCCTGAGGCCATCACCCGCTTTGTGTGAGGAGATACCGCGATGACGTCGTTCAACTCCGGGGCTCAACCCCAGAACCGTGCGCCTCAATCCATCGGCTTTCTGCTGCTGGACAATTTCACGCTGATTTCCCTGGCTTCCGCAGTCGAACCACTGCGCATGGCCAACCAGTTGTCCGGTCGCGAGCTGTATCGCTGGACGACCCTCACCGTCGACGGTGGTCAGGTCTGGGCCAGTGACGGTCTGCAGATCACTCCCGACGCCTCCATGCACAAAGCCCCGGCCCTCGACACCATCATCGTGTGCGGCGGGATCGGTATTCAACGCACCGTTACCCGTGAACATGTCTCGTGGCTGCAAAGCCAGGCGCGCCAGTCCCGTCGCCTCGGTGCCGTGTGCACCGGCAGTTGGGCCCTGGCCTGCGCCGGCCTGCTCGATGGCTTCGATTGCAGCGTGCACTGGGAATGTCTGGCGGCGATGCAGGAAGCTTTCCCTCGCGTGGCGATGAGCACCCGTCTGTTCACCCTCGACCGCAACCGTTTCACCAGCTCCGGGGGCACCGCGCCGCTGGACATGATGCTGCACCTGATCAGCCGCGATCACGGCCGTGAACTGTCCGCCGCGATCTCCGAGATGTTTGTCTACGAACGCATCCGCAACGAACAGGATCACCAGCGTGTGCCGCTCAAGCACATGCTCGGCACCAACCAGCCGAAGCTGCAGGAAATCGTCGCGCTGATGGAAGCCAACCTGGAAGAGCCGATCGACCTCGACGAACTGGCGGTGTACGTCGCCGTGTCCCGTCGCCAGCTCGAGCGCCTGTTCCAGAAATACCTGCATTGCTCGCCGTCGCGCTACTACCTCAAGCTGCGCCTGATCCGTGCCCGGCAACTGCTCAAACAGACGCCGATGTCGATCATCGAAGTGGCGTCGGTCTGCGGCTTCGTGTCGACGCCGCACTTCTCCAAGTGCTACCGCGAATATTTCGGCATTCCACCGCGTGACGAGCGCGTCGGTTCCAACACCACCCAGCAGGTGGCGATGCTGCCGCTGCCGCAGGCCATCGTGATGTCGCCGCTGTCCGGGCCGATGTCGGCGCTGAGCCAGGCGCGCAACGAGTCGACCTTCGCCAGCGTACGTCTCTGAAACGAAAGATCGCAGCCTGCGACAGCGCCTTCAGGAAAGGCACTGTCGCAGGCTGCGATCTTTTTTCGGTCAGATGTCAGGCGCGGGTTTGCTGATACTGCGCCAGGGCCGGCAGCAACTGCTTGTCGATGGCTTCGCGCACGGTCGGCTGAATGCTCGCGCTGCTGGTGTACATCTGCTTGACCATGGTGCGCAGCGTGTTGGCCCGCACATCGTCCAGACCCCGCACCGCGCACTCGCAGGCCTGCAGGGCAGTTGAGCCCGACGGCACTTCGAATCCCAACGACTTGAGCTGGCCCAACAGGTCTTCCTGATCGATCAAATCGGCATACATCATGACGCGAATCCTTCTTCGGCAACGGAGGTCGTGACTCGATTCTGGTAGGCCTGCACAGGCACGGCAAGGGCGATTTGTCGCAGTGGCCGCGACGGCTATGAACAGGTCGTTTTCGGCTAACTCGTGGTACCGGGGAGTGGGCACACTGGCCTCAGCTCGCTTCACGAAGGTTTGGTCACCCTCGGCACGGCAGCTCCTCAACAGTACCCTCGCCCCGATCCTGTCACGGCTTGTATCGGGGTTTTTTTTGCCTGTGTGTCAGGTAAATCGAGGTGCATTCATCGCCAGCAGACTGGCTCCCACATTGAAATGCGCTCTTTGTGGGAGCCAGCCTGCTGGCGATGAACGATGACGCGGTTTAGCGTTGCAACACCAGAATCCGCGACAGCAATTCATCCCGATCGATGTAGCAGCCTTGAAAGTGCCGGGCCCCGGTGGACGGGTCGAACGCATTGCGCGCATGCAGGGTGCGGCGGTTGTCGAAGCACCACAACTCGCCCGGATTGAGCCGCTGCATCAGCCGGAAACGTGGTTCGCGGGTCATGGCGATGAAGCGCCGGTAAGCGCGATACAGCAGGGGCATTTGCGCCACTGACGTGTCGAACGCGCCGCGCAGAAAATTGGCCATGCGGATTTCCGCAACCCGGCCCAAGGCATCCAGAGCGATGATCGGCGCGAGGCAGCGGTAGTCGCTGTGGCGGTCCTTGTTGCGAAACTCCACCGGGATCTCGCACAGCGCCTGAAACGACGCGGGATCCTCCTGGCGCAACGCTTCGGCAATCGCAAAACCGTCGACGAAAATGCTCTCGCCACCCTCGGCGTCGTTCACCAGGCAATGCAGAAATTGCAGCCCCGGTTGCAGCTCGCGGGTCGGCAGATCCGTGTGCAATGGCAGGTTGAAAGCGGTGTAGGCATTGCTGTCGGCATCGGCCTTGGATTGCACGTTGAACAGCACGCCAAAGTTGCTCTCGCGGATGAACGAAATGCGCTGGGCGATCAGCTTCAGCGAGCCGGGTTCGGTGGGTACGCCGCGCACCTGGGTCAAGCCGATGTCGCGTACCGCCAGCAACCATTGCAGCAGTGCGGCGTTGTCGTTCATCAGGGCTGCATAGTCGAACACCGGCAACTGCAAATCGCTGCGCCACAGGAAGGGTTTCGGCCTGGCGGCGAGGCGTTCGGCGCGGGATTCGTCGTCGTAGGCGTGGGCCCGCAGCCATCCGGCATCGAAGCGGCTGAGGTGGCCGTCCTGCCAGTCGATACGCAGGCAGCCATCGGTGTCGATATGCGCGGCGGAGGGCGACAGGTCGGGAGCCGCATCGACGATCTCGAACACTTGCTCGCGGGTGACGCTGTAGACGCAGTGCGGACACGGACAGTTGTCGCGTAGCCACACGTGGTGGAACGGGCTGACACGCCCGTCGGCCCATTCAATCAAGACGCGATCCGCCAGGCTCTGCACGCCGTTCAGCGCGCTGATCAACGGAAAGGTACGGAAATCGGCAACAGCAGCGGCGGTTTGCATGGCGGCTCCTTGCGATGGATGGATTTACCGGGCTGGGGGCAGGGCGATGACCCGGCCGATGTAAGCAGGGGCGGGCAGGTCGGCCTGCTCGGCGACGATGGCTTGCAGACGGCCCAGGGTGTCCGGGGTGAACGGTGCGGAACGTGGCCCGGCGAGGTCGACGTGCAGCAGCATCTGTTCGTTACCGGCCAGCTCCTTGTCGCCGCCGGCCAGGTGCAGGCTGTGATAGAGGTGCAGGCGTTTCTGGTCGTGACCGATGATCTGCGTGCGCACTTCGACTTCGGCGTCGAGCTTCACTTCGTGCAGGTAGTTGAGGTGCAGTTCGAGGGTGAACAACGAGTGACCGCTGGCTTCGCGGTTGTTGCTGTCCATGCCGAGGCGATCCATCAGGGCGTCGGTGGCGTAGCTGAAAATCAGCAGATAGAAGGCGTCGCGCAGGTGGCCGTTGTAATCGACCCAGTCGGGGATGATGCGGGTTTGGTAGGTGGTGAGGGTGGGCATGGTCGGGTTCCGGCAGAAGGTTGGTCGTCAAAATCAAAAGCCACCCCTCACCCCAGCCCTCTCCCCATAGGGGAGAGGGGGAAAGGGAGCAGATCGGGGGCTTTTCAAAGCCTGAGTTCGGCTCGGTATTTCAGGTCGGCGTAACTCGAAAGCACAACTCGGTCAGTCCCCTCTCCCTCAGGGAGAGGGTTAGGGTGAGGGCTGCGGTTTCAAGCCAGACACATCACTCGCTGAAACTCATCCCGTGCTTTTCTTTGGTGGTCTTCACCGCCTCAAGCACCGCCAGCAAGCAATCATCACGATAGCGCTCCAGCGCCGAAATACTGTGTCGGCCCAGTTGATCGCTGGTGCCATCCACCACATCGTCGATCAACTTGTCGGTCAGTTCCGGTGCCGGCAGGTACGTCCACGGCAACTGCAACGCCGGGCCGAACTGCGACATGAAGTGACGCATGCCGGCATCGCCACCGGCCAGGGTGTAAGTCAAGAACGTGCCCATGAACGACCAGCGCAGACCGGCACCAAAGCGGATCGCATCATCGATCTCTCCGGTGGTCGCCACACCGTCGTTGACCAGGTGCAGCGCCTCGCGCCACAGCGCTTCGAGCAGGCGGTCGGCGATGAAGCCCGGCACTTCCTTGCGCACATGCAGCGGGCGCATGCCGAGGGATTCGTAGACTTTCATCGCCGCTTGAACCGCTTCCGGCGCGGTGTTCTTGCCGCCGACCACTTCCACCAGCGGCAGCAGGTAGACCGGGTTGAACGGGTGACCGACCACGCAACGTTCCGGATGGGTCGAGCTCTCGTAGAACTCGCTTGGCAACAGGCCGGAAGTGCTGGAACCGATCAGGGCATTGGGCTTGGCCGCTGCGCTGATCTTGCTGTGCAGCTCCAGTTTCAGTTCGAGGCGTTCCGGGGCGCTTTCCTGGATGAAGTCCGCATCGCGCACGCACTCTTCAATGGTCGCGACAAACCGCAAGCGATCTTGCGAAGCACCCGGCGCCAGACCGTTTTTCTCCAGCGCGCCCCAGGCATTGGCCACGCGTTTGCGCAACGCCGCTTCGGCACCCGGCGCCGGGTCCCAGGCCACCACGTCGAGGCCATGGGCGAGGGCGCGGGCGACCCAGCCGCTGCCGATGACGCCGCTGCCCAGTGCTGCGAAGGTTTTGATTTCGGTGATAAAGCTCATGGTGATTTCCTAGGAAAATTCGGTGATTCCCTGTGTGAGCGGGCTTGCTCGCGAATGCGGCGGCACTGCTGATGAAGATGCTTCGGATGTACCAGCCTCTTCGCGAGCAAGCCCGCTCCCACAGGATCAGAGGTGAATTCGAATTAGCCGCGCTGGGTCAGGCCCATCTTCTTGCGGCCTTCAGCCGGGGTCAGCACGCGGGCGCCGAGGCGGCTGAGGATTTCGCTGGCGCGTTCGACCAGTTGGCCATTGGTCGCCAGCACGCCTTTGTCCAGCCACAGGTTGTCTTCCAGACCGACCCGCACGTTGCCGCCGAGCAGCACCGCTTGCGCGGCCATCGGCATCTGCATCCGGCCGATGCCGAACCCGGCCCACACCGCATCGGCGGGCAGGTTGTCGACCATGGCTTTCATGGTGGTGGTGTCGGCCGGGGCGCCCCACGGGATGCCCAGGCACAGCTGGAACAGCGGATTGTCGAGCAGGCCTTCCTTGATCATCTGTTTGGCGAACCACAGGTGACCGGTGTCGAAAATCTCCAGCTCCGCCTTCACGCCCAGCTCGGTGATGCGCTTGGCACCAGCCCGCAGTTGGGCCGGGGTGGAGACGTAAATGGTGTCGCCGTCGCCGAAGTTCAGGGTGCCGCAATCCAGGGTGCAGATTTCCGGCAGCAGTTCTTCGACGTGGGCCAGGCGGGTCAGCGGGCCGACCAGATCAGTGTTCGGGCCGAACTCCATCGGGTTCTCGCCCGGGCCGATTTCCAGGTCGCCACCCATGCCGGCGGTGAGGTTGACGATGATGTCGACGTCGGCTTCGCGGATGCGCTCCATGACTTCGCGGTACAGCGCCACGTCGCGGCTGAACTTGCCGGTCTGCGGGTCACGGACGTGGCAGTGCACGACCGTGGCGCCGGCCTTGGCCGCTTCTACTGCAGCAGCGGCGATCTGTTTCGGGGTGACCGGCACGTGAGGGCTCTTGGCGGTCGTGTCGCCAGCACCGGTGAGTGCGCAGGTGATGATGACGTCGTGGTTCATGGTGCGTTTTCCTTCAGGCGTGATGGGTCTGTTCGCAGCCCTTGGCGGGCTGCGAAACGTCGGTCAGTTCCCTCTCCCTCCGGGAGAGGGCTAGGGTGAGGGGCTTTTAAATCGAGGTTTATTTGCTGGTGAGCTGGAGGTTTTCAGCCGCCGGTTTGCCATCGAAGGTGGTCACGCCTTCGAGCCAGCGCTGTTTGTCCTGCGGGTGATCTTTGAGCCATTGTTTGGCCGATTCGAAAGCGTCCTTGTGATCGAGCAGCGGCTGCATCATCCGGCTCTCGTCTTCGGCGGTGAACGTCAGGTTGCTCAGCAGGCGGCTGACGTTCGGGCATTGTTCGGCGTATTTAGGCGCGGTGACGGTCCACACGGTGGCCATGCCTTCGTTCGGGCCGAGGGCGTCGTCGCTGCCGGTCAGATAGGTCATCTGCACGTTGACGTTCATCGGGTGCGGCGCCCAGCCGAAGAACACCACGGCCTCCTTGCGGCGCACGGCGCGATCAACGGCGGCGAGCATGCCGGCCTCGCTGGATTCCACGAGCTGGAACTTGCCGAGGCCAAATTGATTCTTGGCGATCATCGCCTTGATCTGGGTGTTGGCGCCCGAGCCTGGCTCGATGCCGTAGATCTTGCCGCCGAGTTCTTTCTCGAATTTGGCGATGTCGGCGAAGGTTTTCAGGCCCTTGTCCGCCAGATAGGTCGGCACGGCGAGGGTGGCGCGGGCGTCCTTGAGGCTCGGTGCTTCAAGCACCTTGACCTGGTTGGCATCGACGAACGGGGTGATGGTCTGGGTCATCAGCGGGTTCCAGTAGCCGAGGAACAGGTCCAGACGCTGGTCGCGGATGCCGGCGAAGACGATTTGCTGAGAGGCGCTGGTCTGTTTGGTGCTGTAGCCGAGGCCGTCGAGCAGAACCTGGGCCATGGCGCTGGTGGCGATCACGTCGGTCCAGTTCACGACGCCCATGCGCACGTTCTGGCACGAGGCAGGTTCGGCCGCCATGACACTGGCGCTTAAAAACGCGGTACCACTGAGTGCGAGAACACAGCTGCTGATCAGTCGTTTCATGTCGGGTTCCTCGGCAGGTCGTTATTGTGGGTTCCGGCATCTGTCGTGCCGGTGATGCCAAATTACGCAGCTATGCCCCTGTAAAAACGCACTGCGGCGACCAGCTCTTGCACTGCAGCGACCTGTGCTCTTGAATGCCGCCGACAACTGGCGTATCAACGTTGCACGCTACCCGCTAACCGAGTGCGCGCCATGTCCCAGGATTTCTACTTTCTGTTGATGCCGGGTTTTTCCGCCATCGGTTTCATCTCTGCGATCGAACCGCTGCGGGTGGCCAACCGCTTTCGCGGCGAGCTGTACCGCTGGCACGTCTTGAGCGCCGATGGTGGAGCGGTGCTGGCGAGTAATGGAATGTCGGTCAACGCCGATGCGGCGCTGGAACCGCTGAAGAAAGGGGCGACGCTGCTGGTGATCGCCGGGTTCGAACCGCTGAAGTTCGCTACCCCGGCGCTGGAGCACTGGCTGCGACGGCTGGACAACGAAGGCGTGACCCTCGGCGCCATCGACACCGGCAGCTTCGTCCTTGCCGAGGCGGGCCTGCTCGATGGTCATCGCCTGACTCTGCACTGGGAGGCCATCGACGCCTTCAAGGAATCTTATCCACAGCTCAGCGTCACCCAGGAGCTGTTCGAGATCGACCGTCGGCGCATCACGTCTGCCGGCGGCACTGCTTCCATCGACTTGATGCTCGACCTGATCGCCCAGGCCCACGGCCCGCAACTGGCGATCCAGGTCAGCGAGCAGTTCGTATTGGGGCGAATTCGTCCGCGCAAAGACCACCAGCGCATGGAAGTCGCCACGCGCTACGGCATCAGCAACAAGAAGCTGGTGCATGTGATCGGCGAGATGGAGCAGCACAGCGAACCACCGCTGACCACGCTGGAACTGGCGGAATCGATCAAGGTGACCCGCCGGCAACTTGAGCGCCTGTTTCGCCTGCACCTGAACGACACGCCGAGCAATTTCTATCTGCGCTTGCGGCTGGAGAAAGCCCGGCAGCTGTTGCGCCAGACCGACATGAGCGTGCTCGAAGTGAGCATCGCCTGCGGGTTTGAATCACCGTCGTATTTCACCCGCAGCTACCGGGCGAAGTTTGCCCGGTGTCCACGGGAGGACCGGCGACGGGAGACCGTTTGACGGACGATTATAGTTAATTATACTTTCAGGTATAAATTACAGTCGTTTGAATAATTGAGTGTAAAACCATGTCCAGAAACAATGGCTTCGTTTTTCGCCGTCCCGCTCTGGCCCGCAGCGTTGCCGATGGTCTGGTGGGTGCAGGTCTGCAGGATTTCACCTCCGGCCTTTTTCTGGCAGCGCCGCGTCGCACGGGCAAAAGTACCTTTTTGCGCGAGGACCTGATTCCGGAATGCCAGGCCCGTGGCTGGCTGACGGTTTATGTCGACCTGTGGGCCGACAAGGAAAAAGACCCTGCTGACTTGATCGCCAGTGCCATTGCAGGCGCGTTGGTCCCCTTTGAAAAGGGCATCCGCAAACTGGCGAAGAATATCGGCATCGAAAAACTCAGCTTTCTGCGCACCTTGTCCTGGGATTTCACCAAGCCGCAACTGCCGGCCGGCGCGACCCTGACACAAGCGCTGGAACTGCTCCACAGTGCCGCGGAAAAATCCGTAGTGCTGGTAATCGATGAGGCCCAGCACGCACTCACCACCGCCGCCGGCATCAACGCGATGTTTGCCCTGAAGGCAGCGCGGGATCAGCTCAACCAGGGACGTGAAGGTGAGGGCAGCGGTTTGCACCTGGTGTTCACCGGTTCCAATCGCGACAAACTCGCGCACCTGGTGCTGGGCAAGAGCCAACCGTTCTTCGGCTCCAGCATCACGCCCTTTCCATTGCTGGGGAAAGAGTTCACCCAAGCGTACACCTTGCACCTCAACGCCCATCTGGCCGAGACCAATCAGTTCAGCGCTGCCGATATCGATGAGGCCTTCGAGTTGGTGGGGCGGCGCCCGGAAATGTTGCGCACCATCATTGGTGAAGTGGCACTGGAGCTGGGCGAGGCCAGCAATCTGGGGCAGCTGCTGCACAGCCGAGCCGAATTGTTGCGCGCAGGCGTGTGGACCGAGTTCGAGAGCGCCTGGAACGCTCTGACCATCCCTCAGCGCGCCGTGCTGGAGGTGATGGTGGAGCGCTCACAGAACAACGAGCCTTTTGCTCCGTTCACTGACAGCACGCTCATGGCAGTCGGCAAGGCACTGGAGAACATGGGCAGCGACGTGGTGCCGGGCACCCAGACCATTCAGGCCTGCATCGATGCCCTGCGCGACAAGGAGCTGGTGTGGAAGTCGAGCCGTGGAGGCTACGCACTGGAGGACAAGTCCTTCGGTGACTGGCTGAGCGCGCGCAAGGCGCGCTAGTTATTTCTTCACCAATGCCGAGCACGCAGCCTTGTAGGCTTCATGCTGATACTTGTTCAGCGTGCCCGGCAGTTCGAAGTTGTGCTTCTTGGCCTGGGCGTTGATCGTCTGCGGCGACAGCAGCGTCACCTCGCAACCGTCCAGCAGCTGAAACACGCCCTCGATCTTGAACGTGGTCGGCCCACCGGCAAACTCACCCTTTTTGCTGCGCTTCTTGATCGCGATGCGATCGATGGAGTTCTCGCGTACGAATGACGCCACCTGAGCGGCGAACAGTTTGACGTTGGCCGCCTCGTCGTTATCCTCCAAAGCGATTTTTTTGGTGCTCAGCGCCACATGGCTCAGCACCGAACCGTCGAGGGACGCCACGGCGATGATCGCTTCACTGCCTTTGATTTCGATACCGCAGATGTTCATGTGAATCCCTTGATTGGCTGAAGAGGTGCAGCTTACAGCTCAAGCTGGTTGGCGGTGATGCCAAATGCCGCTGCAATCTTCTCGCGAGTGGCCTTGCGCGGCTTTGCAACGGTTTCCTGTTGGGCAAAAGCCGGCTGCGAAATACCCATGCGTTTCGCCACTTCTTCCTGGGTCAGGTTGAGATGTTCGCGCCAGGCCCTGATCGGAGTTGCCCCGTCGACAATGCGACTGACCACCTCATGGGGAATCAGGTCAGGCTCCATTTTCTGCGCCACATATTGCGCATACGGAATGACTACGAAAGCGGGTTTACCCTCGGAATCATTGATGATTTGGATGTCAGTAAGTGCGTTCATCGCGTTTTTTTACCTCTTGAATACTGACCACTTTGATCGCGCCATCCCAGTCGAACATGACTCGGTAATTACCGACACGCAGCCGATAAGCGTAGTCATGACCAACCAGTGCTTTCACATTGCCCACATCAGGCATGTCAGCAAGCACCGTGATGGCATCTCTGACCTGACACTGATGAGCGGAATGCAATTTCAGGAGTTGCTTAACGGCCTTTCGAGTCCAGTGGATGCTGTTCATGGCAGAATATAAGTCTTTTATAAGATTTGCGAATCTTTGCTTATATTTTTCAGGTGGCCAATAAACAACATTTGACGGCATGTTGCGCGCAAAGCCTCTAGAACAGCGGCTTCGGACAGGTGATGTGGGGCAGATCTGAACGTTTTGTGGGAAAAGGTTCTTTTGCATCAGAAAGCTGAAAAATACTTCCAGCTTTCTTCAGTCAATAATCGATTACTCCTGCCCAATCGACTCCAAAAACTCCGACCGCTCGTCACTCATCCGCGCCACGCAATCGTTCTGCGCAATCTTGAACGCCTTGCTGCCGTCCGTCGCCGGGAAGGCTTCGACGGCGCAGTCGGCGTCGCGGGTTTTCAGCCATTGTTGCTGGGCGGCCTTGATTTTGGCGGTGATGTCGGCCAGTTGCGCCGGGTTCTTGCCGTAGGTCGTCTGCATGCGCTCGTTCAGGCTGGCGTAGTTGTCCTTGAGCAGGTCCTCGGCGGTGGTGCGGCTGTAGACCGAGCATTCCAGGGTCTGGATGTCGTTTTCCACCGCGTCGCACGGGTTGTTGTCGGACTCTTCGGCGGCGTGTACGCCGGTCGCAATCAGTGCCAGGGCCAGGAAGATCGATTTCATGGTTGTCGCCGCTCTAATCCAGTGGTGTATCCAAGATGCGCAAGATTCTGGCTCAAGCTCGCGGGCTTGAACAGGTGGCTGGTCGGACCGGTTGGCGACCCTTTGTCGCGGATTGACGCTTTCGGCAATTCCCCTGTCGTTTTTGCACCCGGCTGGTCGCGCACCGAGGCATATGCTGGCCCCAAAGCGCCGGCAGACGATTCGGCGCATGAATCGCCAATAAGGGGACGCCTGATGAGCCCAGCCGAATTACACGCCGACAGCATCGTTATCGACGGTCTGATCATTGCCAAATGGAACCGCGAGCTGTTCGAAGACATGCGCAAGGGCGGTCTGACGGCGGCCAACTGCACTGTGTCGGTGTGGGAGGGCTTTCAGGCCACGGTCAACAACATCGCCGCCAGCCAGAAACTGATCCGCGAGAACAGTGACCTGGTGATCCCCGTACGCACCACTGCCGACATCCGCAAGGCCAAGGAGCAGGGCAAGACCGGCATCCTCTTCGGCTTCCAGAACGCCCACGCGTTTGAAGACCAGATCGGCTACGTCGAAGTGTTCAAGCAGCTCGGCGTCGGCATCGTGCAGATGTGCTACAACACCCAGAACCTGGTGGGCACCGGTTGCTACGAACGTGACGGCGGCCTGTCGGGCTTCGGTCGCGAGATCGTCGCCGAGATGAACCGTGTCGGCGTCATGTGCGACCTGTCCCACGTCGGCTCCAAGACTTCCGAAGAAGTCATCCTCGAATCGAAAAAACCGGTCTGCTATTCCCACTGCCTGCCATCGGGGCTGAAAGAACACCCGCGCAACAAGTCCGACGAAGAGCTTAAGTTCATCGCTGACCATGGCGGTTTCGTCGGCGTGACCATGTTCGCGCCGTTCCTGGCCAAGGGCATCGATTCGACCATCGACGACTACGCCGAAGCCATCGAATACACCATGAACATCGTCGGCGAAGACGCCATCGGCATCGGCACCGACTTCACCCAGGGGCACGGTCAGGACTTCTTCGAATACCTGACCCACGACAAGGGCTACGCCCGCCGTCTGACCAACTTCGGCAAGATCATCAACCCGCTGGGCATCCGCACCGTCGGCGAGTTCCCGAACCTGACCGAAACCCTGCTCAAGCGTGGCCACTCCGAACGGGTCGTGCGCAAGATCATGGGTGAAAACTGGGTGAACGTCCTCAAGGACGTCTGGGGCGAGTAAGCCGCTTCTCTGAATACTTTCCCCCGGCCGTCCGCGCCGGGGGCAACACCAAAATTTTTCTGGAGTTAAGTTTCCATGGCCAAGATCGCCCCGCAATTGCCAATCGAAGTCGACAGCGAGACCGGTGTCTGGACCTCCGACGCCCTGCCGATGCTGTACGTGCCGCGGCATTTCTTCGTCAACAACCACATGGGCATCGAGGAAGTGCTGGGCGCCGACGCCTATGCCGAAATCCTCTACAAGGCCGGCTACAAGTCCGCCTGGCACTGGTGTGAAAAAGAAGCCGAGTGCCATGGCCTGGAAGGCGTAGCGGTGTTCGAACACTACATGAAGCGTCTGTCGCAGCGCGGCTGGGGCCTGTTCAAGATCCAGGACATCGACCTCGACAAAGGCACTGCCAGCGTCAAGCTCGAACACTCCGCATTCGTCTACGTCTACGGCAAGGTCGGGCGCAAGGTCGACTACATGTTCACCGGCTGGTTTGCCGGGGCCATGGATCAGATCCTCGCCGCTCGCGGCAGCAAGATCCGCACCGTGGCCGAGCAGGTCTACGGTGGCTCCGAAGAAGGCCACGACGACGGCCTGTTCACCGTCAAGCCGTTGTAAGTCGAGGAACCCGCCATGGCTTTCGAAGCAATGTTCCAGCCAATTCAAATTGGCAAACTGACCATCCGCAACCGCGTGCTCAGCACCGCGCACGCCGAGGTCTACGCGACCGACGGCGGCATGACCACCGAACGGTACGTCAAATATTACGAAGAGAAAGCCAAGGGCGGCATCGGCCTGGCGATCTGTGGCGGTTCGTCCGTGGTGGCGATCGACAGCCCGCAGCAATGGTGGAGTTCGGTGAACCTGTCCACCGACCGGATCATCCCGCACTTCCAGAATCTCGCCGACGCCATGCACAAGCATGGCGCCAAGATCATGATCCAGATTACCCACATGGGCCGTCGCTCCCGTTGGGACGGTTTCCACTGGCCGACCCTGATGTCGCCGTCGGGCATCCGCGAACCGGTGCACCGCGCTACCTGCAAGACCATCGAGCCGGAAGAAATCTGGCGGGTGATCGGCAACTACGCGCAAGCCGCGCGCCGCGCCAAGGCCGGTGGTCTGGACGGCGTCGAACTGTCGGCCGTGCATCAGCACATGATCGACCAGTTCTGGAGCCCGCGCGTCAACAAGCGTACCGACGAATGGGGCGGCACCTTCGAAGGCCGGATGAAGTTCGGTCTGGAAGTCCTGAAAGCCGTACGCGCCGAAGTCGGTGACGACTTCTGCGTCGGCATGCGCATCTGCGGTGACGAGTTCCACCCGGACGGTCTGTCCCACGAAGACATGAAACAGATCGCCAAGTATTACGACGACACCGGCATGCTCGATTTCATCGGCGTCGTCGGCTCGGGTTGCGACACCCACAACACCCTGGCCAACGTGATTCCGAACATGAGTTACCCGCCGGAGCCGTTCCTGCACCTGGCGGCCGGGATCAAGGAAGTGGTCAAGGTTCCGGTGCTGCACGCGCAGAACATCAAGGACCCGAACCAGGCCACGCGGATTCTGGAGGGCGGTTACGTCGACATGGTCGGCATGACCCGCGCCCACATCGCTGACCCGCACCTGATCGCCAAGATCAAGATGGGCCAGATCGACCAGATCAAACAATGCGTCGGCGCCAACTACTGCATCGACCGTCAGTACCAGGGGCTGGACGTGCTGTGCATCCAGAACGCCGCGACTTCCCGCGAATACATGGGCGTGCCGCACATCATCGAAAAATCCACCGGGCCGAAACGCAAGGTGGTGATCGTCGGTGCGGGCCCAGCGGGGATGGAAGCGGCTCGCGTGGCGGCCGAACGTGGCCACGACGTGACCCTGTTCGAGAAGAAAGAATTCATCGGCGGGCAGATCACTACGGCTTCGAAAGCGCCGCAGCGCGACCAGATCGCCGGTATCACCCGCTGGTTCCAGCTGGAGCTGGCACGCCTGAAAGTCGACCTGCGCCTGGGCACTGCTGCCGATGCCGACACCATCATGGACCTGCGTCCGGACATCGTGGTGCTGGCGGTCGGCGGTCACCCGTACCTGGAACAGAACGAACACTGGGGCGCCGCCGAAGGGCTGGTGGTCAGCAGCTGGGACGTGCTCGACGGCAAGGTCGCGCCGGGCAAGAACGTGCTGGTCTACGACACCATCTGCGAGTTCACCGGGATGTCGGTGGCGGACTTCCTTGCCGACAAGGGCAGCCAGGTCGAGATCGTCACCGACGACATCAAGCCGGGCGTGGCCATCGGCGGTACGTCGTTCCCGACCTACTACCGCAGCATGTACCCGAAAGAAGTGATCATGACCGGCGACATGATGCTGGAGAAGGTCTACCGCGAAGGCGACAAGCTGGTCGCCGTGCTGGAGAACGAATACACCGGCGCCAAAGAGGAGCGGGTGGTGGATCAGGTGGTCGTCGAGAACGGCGTGCGCCCGGATGAAGAAATCTACTACGCCCTCAAGGACGGCTCGCGCAACAAGGGCCAGATCGATGTCGAGGCGCTGTTCGCGATCCAGCCGCAACCTTCGTTGAGCAGTAACGGCGACGGTTACTTGCTGTTCCGCATCGGTGACTGCGTGGCGCAGCGTAATACCCACGCTGCGATCTATGACGCCCTGCGGTTGTGCAAAGACTTCTAAAGGTTTGCACATGACCCTGTGGGAGCGGGCTTGCCCGCGAATGCATGCTGTCAGTCACCGCTGCATCGACTGACCCGGCGCTTTCGCGAGCAAGCTCGCTCCCACAGGAACACGCCGAACGTGTTTCTCCAGGCTGTACTGGTGGGAGCTTCACCATGTTGAACACCCTTCTTCCAATCCTGTTGTTCGCAGCCCTGGCCCTTGCGGTGCTGGGGGCGTTGCGGCGGGTGGCCATGTGGCGTCGGGGCCGGGCCTCGAAGGTCGATCTGATCGGCGGCCTGTTCGCCATGCCCAAGCGTTACATGGTCGATCTGCACCACGTGGTGGCGCGGGACAAATACATCGCCAACACCCACGTCGCCACGGCGGGCGGAGCGGTGGCGTCGATCGTGCTGGCGATTCTGGTGCACGGTTTCGGCCTGCATAACCGCATTCTTGGCTACGCATTGCTGCTGATGACGGCGGTGATGTTCGTCGGGGCGATCTTCGTTTATCGGCGTCGGCTCAATCCGCCGTCGCGGCTGTCGAAAGGCCCGTGGATGCGCCTGCCGAAAAGCCTGCTGGCGTTCTCGGCCTCGTTCTTCCTGGTGACCTTGCCGGTGGCCGGGATCCTGCCGGAGAACTTCGGCGGCTGGGTGCTGGCAGCGATTCTCGGGATCGGCGTGTTGTGGGGCGTGTCCGAGCTGTTCTTCGGCATGACCTGGGGCGGCCCGATGAAACACGCCTTCGCCGGTGCCCTGCACCTGGCCTGGCACCGTCGCGCCGAGCGCTTTGGCGGCGGTCGTTCCACCGGTTTGAAACCGCTGGACCTGAATGATCCGACCGCGCCGCTGGGCGTGGAGAAACCCAAGGATTTCACCTGGAACCAGTTGCTCGGTTTCGACGCCTGCGTGCAGTGCGGCAAGTGCGAAGCAGCCTGCCCGGCGTTCGCTGCGGGTCAGCCGCTGAACCCGAAGAAGCTGATTCAGGACATGGTCGTCGGCCTCGCCGGCGGCACCGATGCCCAGTTCGCCGGCAGCCCGTATCCGGGCAAACCGGTGGGCGAACACGGCGGTAATCCGCATCAACCGATCGTCAACGGTCTGGTCGATGCCGAAACCCTGTGGTCGTGCACCACCTGCCGCGCCTGTGTCGAGGAATGCCCGATGATGATCGAGCACGTCGATGCCATCGTCGACATGCGCCGGCACCTCACCCTGGAAAAAGGCGCGACCCCGAACAAGGGCGCCGAAGTCTTGGAGAACCTGATTGCCACCGACAACCCTGGCGGTTTCGCCCCTGGCGGTCGGATGAACTGGGCGGCGGACCTGAACCTCAACCTGCTCAGCGAGAAGAAATCCACCGACGTGCTGTTCTGGGTCGGCGATGGCGCCTTCGACATGCGCAACCAGCGCACTCTGCGTGCGTTCGTCAAAGTGCTGAAGGCGGCCAAGGTCGACTTCGCGGTGCTCGGGCTGGAGGAACGCGACAGCGGCGACGTGGCCCGACGTCTGGGTGACGAAGCGACCTTCCAGTTGCTCGCCAAGCGCAACATCCAGACCCTGGCCAAGTACAGCTTCAACCGCATCGTTACCTGCGATCCGCACAGCTTCCATGTGCTGAAAAACGAGTACGGCGCGTTCGATGGCAACTACCTCGTGCAGCACCACAGCACTTACCTGGCGGAAATCATTCAGGCTGGCGCGCTGAACCTCGGTCAGCACAAAGGCAACAGCGTGACCTATCACGATCCGTGCTACCTCGGCCGCTACAACGGCGAGTACGAGGCGCCGCGCGAAGTGCTGCGCGCCCTCGGCATCGAGATCAAGGAAATGCAACGTTCCGGCTTCCGTTCGCGCTGCTGCGGTGGCGGTGGCGGGGCGCCGATCACCGATATTCCGGGCAAACAGCGGATCCCCGACATGCGCATGGAAGACATCCGCGAGACCGGCGCCGAGTTGGTAGCGGTAGGTTGTCCACAGTGCACGGCGATGCTCGAAGGCGTGGTCGAACCGCGTCCGCTGATCAAGGACATCGCCGAGCTGGTGGCCGACGCGCTGCTCGAAGACGCCGCGCCGAACAAGCCTGCCACCCCGGCCAAACGTGAACCTGCGGAGGCCCACTGATGAGCGACATTATCCGCCGCGACCCCCGCGCCGAATGGATTGCGCGCAACCGCCTGCACCCGCTGCACGCGGCCATGCAGCCGGCGCAACACAGCTGGATGGGCCCCAACGGGATCATCCGCAAGAACCTGCACGGCATCGGTTTCATCGGGCCGAACGGCATCAAGCGCATCGACCGCAGTGGCGCCCAGCAGGGCGGGGCGGTCAAACGTTCGGCAGCGGTTGAAGTGCAATTGCCGCTGCATCAGGTGCCGGCCCCGGCGTTCTACATCAGCGTGGTGCCGGACATGGTGGGCGGCCGCTTGAGCAGCCACGACCGCGACCTGCTTGGTCTGGCTCATCAACTGGCCGGCAGCGACGGCGCGGTGCTGGCCGTGGTGTTCGGCGAGCACAAGGAAAACGCTTTCGCCACGGCGGGCGTTGACCGCTTGCTGGTGCTCGAAGGCGAACAGTTCAGCGGTTATGCACCGGAACAACGCATCCAGGGCCTGCGGGCTGTGGATAACCAGTTCAACCCGCGTCACTGGCTGCTGCCGGACAGCCGCAGCGGGGGCGGCGAACTCGGTCGGCGCTTTGCCGCTGCACTGGGCGAGCGCCCGGCGACACGGGTGTGGCAGGTCAAGGATCAGGAGTGCATCGGCCGCGCCGGTGCGGGGTTGCAGGATCTCGCCCGCCCGGTGGCGCGGTTGATTCTGGCGTCCGCCGAATGTGCCGAACCAGTCAGCGAAACCCGTCACGAAGCGTTGCCGGTGGAGTTATCCACACCTGTGGCGCGCAGCCTGTCGCGGATCGAGGATCTGGGCGCCGTAGCGGTGGACCCGGCAGCGATCCCGATGGCCGAGGCCGAGTTCATCTTCTCCGGCGGCAACGGGGTCAAGGATTGGGCGCTTTTCCACAAGACCGCCGCCGCTCTCGGCGCCACCGAAGGCGCCTCGCGGGTGGCGGTGGACGACGGTTTCATGGCCCGCGACCGTCAGGTCGGCGCGTCCGGCACCTGGGTCACCGCGCGGGTTTACGTGGCCGTGGGGATTTCCGGGGCGATCCAGCATCTGCAAGGCATCGGCGCCTGCGACAAGGTGGTGGCGATCAACCTCGATCCGGGCTGCGACATGATCAAGCGTGCCGACCTGTCGGTGATCGGCGAGAGCGCGGAAATTCTTCAGGCCTTGATCGCGGCGGTAGAGGCTTACCGCAACGAAGCCAAGCGCGATGCGGCTTAAGGAACGGTTATGAGCACAAAGATCATCAGTCTGGTTTCAATCGGCGCCCACCCGACTTCCGGCCGCCCGCGCCGCGCCGATCAGGACGCACGCGCGGTAGAACTCGGCCTGCAACTGGCGGGGGACAACCTGCAAGTGCTGCACGCCGGTGACATCGCGGAACCGGCGCTGCGCGCCTATCTGGGCATGGGACTTGCGCAGATGCACGTGCTGGAACAACCGGCTGGCGCCGACGCGCTGCCTGCATTGACCGAGTATCTGCGAGATGCCGGTGCCCAGATGGTGTTGACCGGCAGCCAGGCGGAAACCGGCGAAGGTTCGGGGATGCTGCCGTTTCTGCTGGCCGAAGGTCTGGGCTGGCCATTGGTCGTCGGTTTGGCCCAAGTCGAATCGATCAACGACGGTTCTGCGCTGGTGCTGCAAGCGTTGCCCCGTGGGCAGCGGCGCCGGCTGAAGGTGCGCCTGCCGTTTCTGGCGACTGTGGATAACGCCGCGCCCAAGCCTCGGCAGAGTGCTTACGGCCCGGCGCGGCGTGGCGTTCTTCAGGCGAAAGACGTGGAAGTGGTGGACGACGAATTGCTGGCCGTTGCGACCCTGCAACCGGCCAAGCCCCGACCGAAACGGTTGAAGGTGATCAAGGCCAAGAGCGGGGCTGACCGGATGAAGGCGGCGACGGCCAAGGCCAGTGGGGGTGGGGGGCAGGTGCTCAAGGGCGTGACGGCGCAGGCTGGTGCGGAAGCCATTCTCAAGCTGCTGATCGAAGAAGGTGTTGTCCGCTAGAAGCCCCTCACCCTAGCCCTCCCGAAACGTCGGACCGCCCCGAGGGAGAGGGGACTGACCGGGGTGTATAGGCCATTTACATCGACCTGCGACTCCGGCGGTGACCTTGGTTTGCCAGGCATCAACCACTCTCTGACCTTGGTTCGAGCAAACCTAAGGTCACGATGAGCGCTCAGGTCGATGTACTTCGCGAGATCACCACCGTAGGCGCCCTCTCCCTTCGGGCGGTCCGACGTTTCGGGAGGGCTGGGGTGAGGGCAGCGGTCATAAGTCATCCACTCACTGGAAATTACACACAATCCCTGTTAACCACTCTGTGGATAACATGTTCGCCCCTCTCCGAACCCCATACCAATCAAGCCCTGCAGCCCTCAGATCAAAAAACAACCAGCCTAACTCGCGGTTTTTTCTGAGTTTTTCCCCAGCATCACTTCCAGACTTGCCCCCAATCTCTGTTGGCGCTTCTGTGGATAAGATGTTCGCTATCCGCCAAGAGCCCTATAAACCGTGGCTTACAAGGATTTGATCAAAAAACGTTCAATTCATCCTTTTTACCCACCAAACTCTACACAAGCCCAGATTTATCAACGCCTCCAGCGCTTTTCCACAGCACCCGCCAAGTTACCCCCGAACTCTGTTGGCGCTTCTGTGGATAAGGTGTTCGCCATCCTCTGCAAGCCACGTAATCCGTGATCTGCAAGGTTTTGATCAAAAAACACTCAATCGCTCAGGCAAACACGGCTTCTGAATAAGTCACGGTTTTTCTTCACAAAACCTCGATTATTTTTCTACTTCATCCACAGTTGTCCCCATTAGCTGTGGGTGGCTATGTGGATAACTTGTTCGCCAAACCCTGCCACCCCCGGCGGGCTTAGTCCAAAGGGCAATTGATCAGATTTCATACAGTTCTAAGAGGCTGCCTTGACTTCGATCCGGTGCCTGTCTTCACTGCAATGGCACAAGGACAGCCGTCACTTATCCACATCTGGTTCAGGGAGAACGCGTGATGGATACCCAGCCACACCGCCTGGCCCTCAATCCCTGCACGCCCCGCGCGCTGCCGGCACCTTCGCCGCGAAAGCGCACGTTGCGTCGTGCTGCCAATCAGCATGCCCGTCTGTAGCGCCTGATCCTGCCCCAAACAGTTGTACTGCCGTCGGGATTTCCCGGAGGCCAGGTGCCCGTTCGCCCATTGATTGCAGGCAACCGCAGAGTTGCCCCATCTGCCTGAGAGAGGACTCCCCTCATGACACGGATCGCAACGCCCATCAGCGAAATCAAGGAACACTACGACGTGATCGTCATCGGCTCCGGGTACGGCGGTGGCATCGCCGCGTCGCGCCTGTCCCGGGCCGGTAAAAAGGTCTGTCTGCTGGAACGCGGTCGGGAAATCCAGCCCGGCGAATACCCCAACACCATGATCGCCGCGACCGAGGAATTGCAGGTACACGATCCGGACGGCCACATCGGCTCGCGCACCGGGCTGTTCGATCTGCACGTCAACGCGCAGCAGAACGTCGTGGTCGGTTGCGGCCTCGGCGGCACGTCGCTGATCAATGCCAACGTTTCCCTGGAGCCGACCGTTGATGTGTTTCAGGATCCGCGCTGGCCACTGGCGGTGCGCGAGGACCACGACGGTTTGCTCAAGGCGGGTTACGCCAAGGCCCGGGAGATGCTCAAACCCAATCCCTACCCGAGCACCGCGCCGAACCTGCCGAAACTCGATGCCAACAAAAAATCCGCGGATTTCCTCAAGCAAGGCGCGCACTTCTACAAGCCGCCGATCAACGTGACCTTCGACAAACTGCCCAACAACCTCAACCACGTCGGCGTCGAGCAACTGCCGTGCAACCACTGCGGCGACTGCGTTTCGGGCTGTAACAACAAGGCCAAGAACACCACGCTGATGAACTACCTGCCGGACGCCACTAACCACGGCGCGGAGATTTTCTGCCAGGCCCAGGTGCGGCATCTGGAGCGCGACGGCAACGGCTGGATCGTGCACTTCCAGTACCTGGACAGCGGCCGCGAGAAGTTCGACGCACCGACCTTGTTCGTGAAGGCCGATATCGTCGTGGTGTCTGCCGGCACCCTCGGCTCCACTGAAATTCTGCTGCGCTCGCGGGACAAAGGCCTGGTGATGTCCGGCCAACTCGGCGAGAACATGAGCGGCAACGGCGACATCCTCGGCTTCGGCCATAACTGCGAGCAGACCATCAACGGCATCGGTTTCGGCGCGCATTCGGCCAAGGAACTGCAACCGGTCGGCCCGTGCATCACCTCGATCATCGACATGCGCACCGAGGGTGACCGCAGCAGTCGCATGGTCATCGAGGAGGGTTCGATCCCCGGCGCGCTCGGCCGGCCGATGGTGCCGGCGATGGCCGGGTTCGCCGAGATGATCGGCAAGCCCACCGACGACACCTTCAGCGGCAAAGTGAAGTACAAGGAGCGCGAAGCCGAAAGCTTCCTGCGCGGCCCGTACCACGGCGCGCTGCACAACATGCAGACCTACCTGATCATGAGCCACGACAGCGGCCAGGGGCGCATGGTCCTCGACAGCAAGGATCAACTGCGCATCGACTGGCCGGGCGTCGGCGAGCAGGAAAACTTCAAGATCGGCAACCAACGGCTGTACCAGAGCACCAAGGCCCTGGGCGGGATCTGGGTCGAGAATCCGATCTGGACCAAGCTGCTCAAGCACAGCATCGTCTCGGTGCATCCGCTGGGCGGTTGCGTGATGGGCGAAGACGCCGCGCAAGGCGTGGTCAACCACAAGGGCCAGGTGTTCAGTGGTGCGACCGGCACCGATGTCTACGCCAACCTCTACGTGACCGACGGCGCGGTGATCCCGACGTCACTGGCGGTCAATCCGCTGCTGACCATCTCCGCCGTGAGCGAGCGCAACATGGGCCTGCTGGCGGCCGACCGGGGCTGGACGATCGACTACACGCTACCGTCGGCGCCGCGCAAACAGACCGCGCCGCCAACCCTCGGCGTGCAGTTCACCGAAACCATGAAAGGCTACTTCTCCCGCGCCTTCACCGCCGCACAAAGCACCGACCTGAAAGTTTATGAGGCGGCCGCCAAACGCGGCGAGGCGGACAACTCGCCGATCGACTTCACCCTGACCATCACCGCCAACGACCTCAACCGGATGATCAAGGAGCCGGAACACGCCGCGACCATCGTCGGCACGGTGATTGCCCCGGCGCTGTCGCCGGAACCGCTGACCGCGAGCAACGGTGTGTTCAACTTGTTCGAGCAATTCGAGCAACAGGTCGACACGCGCCACATGAAGTACGACATGAAGCTGACCGCCGAGGACGGCAACGACTACTTCTTCAGCGCCTTCAAGACCGTGCCGGAAGACAACGGCGTGCTGAATATCTGGCACGACACCAGCACCCTCTACGTGACCCTGTATCGCGGGCCGGACAAGACGGGCGAGGTGATCGGCTCCGGGGTGATGCACATCAAACCGACCGACTTCGCCAAGCAGATGACCACCATGAAAGTCCTCAATGCGCGCAACGAACGTGAGCGCATCGAAGGGCTGGCGCGGTTCGGCAAGTTCTTCGCCGGGATTCTCTGGGAGAGTTATGGCGGGGTGTTCGCCGGCGACAAATACTTCAACCCCGACGCGCCGCCACGGCTGAAACGGCCGCTGGATGCGCCGACGCCGGCTGTGCATTTCTTCTCCACCGAAGACGGCGTGCAGTTGCGCCTGACCCGCTATCAGGCCGGCAGCAAAGGGCCGGTGATGCTGGTGCATGGTTTGGGTGTGGGCTCCAATATCTTCTCGACCGATACGATCCAGACCAACCTGCTCGAGTTTCTGTGCAAGCACGACTATGACGTGTGGCTGCTGGATTTCCGCGTGAGCATCCTGCTGCCGGCGAGCAAGAAGGAATGGAACGGCGACCAGATCGCCCAGTACGACTTCAAGGCCGCCATTGCGCAGATCCAGCAGGAAACCCAGGCCAAAGACGTGCAGTGCGTGGTGCATTGCTACGGCGCGACCACGTTCTTCATGTCGTTGCTCGCCGGTTTGCAGGGCGTGCGTTCGGTGGTCTGCTCGCAGATTGCCGCCGACACGGTGGTCGCGACTGCTACTGGGCTGAAGGCCGGTCTGCACCTGCCGGGGATGCTCGATGCGATCGGCATCAAGTCGATGACCGCCTACGCCGACAGCAAGGAGAACTGGTTCAACCGACTCTACGACAAGGCGCTCAACGGCTACGCGCGGATCGAAGCCCAGGGCTATTGCACCAACCCGGTGTGCCACCGCATCACCTTCATGTACGCCTCGCTGTATCGCCACGACACCCTCAACGAGACCCTGCACGACAACCTGCACGAGCTGTTCGGCGAGTCGAACATCGAGACCTTCGAGCACCTGGCGCTGATCGTGCGCAAAGGGCATCTGGTGGATTTCAAAGGGCACGACGTGTACATGCCGCACTTTGATCGGCTGACCATGCCGATCTGCTTCATCAGCGGTGCCGACAACCAGTGTTATCTGCCGGAAAGCACGCTCAAGACTTACCAGCGGGTTTGCGAGAAGCATGGGCCGGAACGCTACAGCCGGCATGTGGTGCCGGGTTACGGCCACATCGATTGCATGTTCGGCAAGAACGCGGTGGTCGATGTGTATCCGATCATCCTTGAGCACCTGGAGAAAACGGCCCTCGGTTGATCTCAGACCGAGTCGTCCGCTTCGCGGGCAAGCCTGCTCCCACAGGGTTTTGTGCCAGACACAAAATCAGCAGACACCCCAGTCCAATGTGGGAGCGGGCTTGCTCGCGAAGGCGGTAGGTCAGGCAATACATCTCTCGGGTCTGCACAAGGAAATGGATGACATGGACAGCTACATCCGCTGGTTTCAACGCTTTATCTGGCTCGGCATTGCGATGAACATGGTGTTCGCGATCCCGGCGCTGTTCGCGCCGGGGTTGCTGACATCGGTGGTCGGCCTGCCGCCGCAACTCTCCGACCCGTGGCTGGAAAACGCCGGGATGCTGCTGGTGGGCATCAGCGTGTTCTACATGCCGTCGGGCTTCAACGCGCCGCGCTACGTGGTGCATTCCTGGCTGTGTGTGCTGACGCGGCTGATCGCGGTGGCGTTCTGGATCTACCTGATCAACACCAGCAGCCAGGGCTCGGTGTTCGTGCCGATGCTGATGGGCGACCTGAGCTTTTTCCTGATCCTCGGCATCCTGCTGTACCTCGGCACCACCCCTGAAAACCGACCGCTGGCGCTGCTTTGTGACGGCTGGCGCGAATGGCGGGCGGCGTGGGCGCGGCAGTGGCAGAGTCACGCGTTCAAGGTCGGCACGCTGGTCGTGGTGGCGTTGCTGGCGTTCATCGGTTACCAGACCTGGTATCAGATGCTGCGCGTGGTGCCGGAGCAGGATTACGCCTCCGACGAGGACCATTACAAATACGCCGCGATTGGCCTGGGGATCGAAGCGCGGATTCCGTACTACCTGTTCTCCGTGCTGCCACAGATGTGTCCGGAAAAACTGCCGAAACCCGGCGGCTGGGAAGTGTTCGGTTTCCTGTTCGAGAACGGCAAGGACCTGCCGATCGGCATGGCCAGGCGGCAGATCGGCTACCCGACCGTCGAGCCGAACTGCGCGCTGTGCCACACCGGTTCCTACCGGGCGAATGCCAGCGATGTCGCGGTGAATGTGCCGAGCGCACCGGCCAACACCTTGCAACTGCAAGCCTTTCAGTGGTTCGCCTACGATTGCGCCAGCGATCCGAAATTCACCACCGACGCGGTGATGGCGGCGATCAACAGCAAGTTCCAGCTCGGCTTTTTCGAGAAGCTCTACAACCGCTACCTGATCATCCCAATGGCCAAGACCGCGCTGCTCAAACAGAAGCAGGCCTACGCCTGGCAGAAACTGCGGCCGCAACAGGGGCCGGGCCGCACCGACACGTTCAACCCGACGAAGATGGTGGTGTTCGGCTTCCCGGATGACTCGACCATCGGCACCGTCGACCTGCCGCAGGTGTGGAACCAGAAACCCCGGGAATCGATGTACCTGCACTGGGACGGCAATAACAACAAGATCCACGAGCGCAACTACGCCGCCGCGATGGCCGTGGGCGCGACGCCGCAATCGGTGCTGCCACCGAGCTTCAACCGCGTGACCAACTGGCTGCTCGGGCACAAGGCGCCGGCGTGGCCATGGGCACTGGATCAGGCCAAGGTCGCCCAGGGCAAACCGATCTGGGAAACCAATTGCGCCGGTTGCCACGACTTCGGTCGCGTCGACACCGGGCAGGTCACCACCCACATCGACCAGCTCGGCACCGATCCCCACCGGCTGAACTCGTTCACCACCGGGCTGGTGGCGGCGTTCCACACCTTCAAGAAACCGCCGTTCGATTTCGGCGCCTACCGCAAGACCCAGAGCTACAGCAACACGCCCACCGACGGCATTTGGCTGCGCGCGCCGTACCTGCACAACGGCTCGGTGCCGACCCTGTGGGACTTGCTGCAACCGCCGGAAAAACGTCCGCAGGTATTCATCACCGGCTCCGATGTCTACGACCCGGTCAACGTCGGCTTCGTGACCAGTGGCGCACAGGCCAAAGCCTCGGCGGATTTCACCTACGACACGCGTCTTGAGGGCAACCACAACAGCGGTCACCTGTACGGCACGACGCTGTCGGACGACGACAAGCGTGCGCTGATCGAATTCATGAAAACCCTGTGAACCCCTACGGATAGAGGATTACGCCATGTCAGCGGTCGGTCATCTGAAACACGAATACGACAAGGTCAAGGTGCGCCTGCACGGGTTGTTCACGCGCATCGAAATGGCCTGGATGAAGCTCATCAGTGAACTCGAACCCAAGGAATTCGAGGCCATCATCAAATTGCTCCAGCGTGGTCACGATCAGGCGCAGTACGTACTCAAGCACGGCGAGTTGCCGGACGACGAACCGGCGGTGCCGTGGGAGTTGTCCCACGGACTGTCGATCCTGCGCATCGGCAACGCGACGCCGCTGCCGCAATCGCCCGATCAACTGCAGACCAAAGTGCTCAAGGACGGCACGCTGCTGGGCTGTCGCAAATGGGAGCTGCTGGATCTGCTGTGGAGCGAGGCGCTGCTCAAGTGGATCGAGAACCTGCGCCATCACGCGACTTTCGGCACCGATCCGGCGCTGGTGACCATGGAGCGCGAAGTGACCCTGGCGATTGCCGGCGACTGGGGCACCGGGCCGTTCAACAGCCATGCGCCGGCGGTGTCGGTGGCCAAGCAGATGCAACTGGCCAACGCTGACTTCACCATTCACCTGGGGGATGTTTATTACGCCGGTACTCACTCCCAGGAGGACACCGACATGGCGGGCTGGCCGATGGGCACCCACGGCTCGTTCACCCTCAACTCCAACCATGAGATGTACAGCGGCGCCCACGGTTACTTCAAGGAACTGGCCGCGCGTTTTCCGGGGCAGCAGGGCACCAGCTACTTTGCCCTGATCAACGACGACTGGCTGATTGTCGGGCTGGACACCGCGTACGCCTCGGACGTCATGAACCTGTACATGGACGGCACCCTGAACGAACCGCAAATCGCCTGGATGAAGAGCTTGCCCAAACGCAAGAAACTGATGGTGCTCAGTCATCATCAGGGCTTCGACATCACCGGGCACAACAAGACCGCGCTGTATCAGCCGGTGTGCGATGCACTGGGGCGCGAGCCGGATTATTGGTACTGGGGGCATCTGCACAACGGCATCGTCTATGCGCCGCAGGGTGGACTGCATGCGCGCTGTGCCGGGCACGGGGCGATTCCTTACGGCACCACCAGCGAACTGAACGGGCATTCGCGGGTGCTGTTTTCGGAGACCAAGGATGCGAACGATCCGGACTATCCGCTGCGGGTGATGAATGGCTACGCGAAGATCAGGTTGGTGGGGGAGGAGATTTTCGAGGAGTTTATCGGGGAGGATGGATCGGTGAGGTGGTCATCAAAGTGATGTGCTGATTGTTCTGACGCCATCGCCAGCAGGCTGGCTCCCACACTGGATCTCTGGTGAACAGATATCTCGTGTGGGAGCCAGCCTGCTGGCGATGCTTTTGCTTTTAGCCTTGGACCGGTACGCCTTTGAGGTACGGCGCAGGTTCGGCCCCGAGGTTGCTCAGCATCCGCTCGCTGTACCAGTCCACGAAGTTGACCACGCCGAACTCATAAGTCTTGGAGTACGGGCCCGGCTGGTAGGCGGTGGAGTTGATCCCGCGCTGGTTCTCTTCGGCCAGACGACGGTCCTGATCGTTGGTCGCGTCCCATACCTGGCGCATGCGTTCGACGTCGTAATCCACGCCTTCGACCGCATCCTTGTGCACCAGCCATTTGGTGGTGACCATGGTTTCCTGGGCGCTGATCGGCCACACGGTGAACACGATGATGTGGTCGCCCATGCAGTGGTTCCACGAGTGCGGCAGGTGCAGGATGCGCATCGAGCCCAGGTCCGGGTTCTTGATCCGGCCCATCAGCTTGGCGCAGCCCTGTTTGCCGTCCATGGTCATCGACACGGTGCCCTTGAGCAGCGGCATGCGCACGATGCGATTGCGCAGGCCGAAACTGGCGTGGGCGTAAGGGATCTTTTCGGCTTCCCACGCGGCAGCGGAGGCGGCGACGTGGTCCTTGAACGCCTGATCGGCACGCGGGTCGGTGACGTCGTCCCATTCCAGCAGGGTTTTCAGCAGTTCCGGGTGCGAACCGTTGCAGTGGTAGCACTCGCGGTTGTTTTCCAGCACCAGTTTCCAGTTGGCCTTTTCCATCAAGGTGGTTTGCACCGCCACCTTGGTGTTTTCCATGTCGTAGGGTTCCATGTAGTGGCTCAGGGTCGACAGGAAGTCATCGATGGCCGGCGGGTTCTCCGCCAGGCTGATGAAGATGTAGCCGCCGGCAGTCTTCACGTTCACCGGTTTCAGACCGTACTGCTTCATGTCGAAGTCGGCGCCCATCTCGGTGCCGGCGAACAGCAGACGGCCGTCCAGCTCATACGTCCACTGGTGGTAGTGGCAGACCAGTTTGGCGACCTTGCCCTTGTCGCTGGTGCACAGGCGCGAGCCACGGTGACGGCAGACGTTGTGGAACGCGTGCACCACGCCTTCGGCGCCGCGGATCACGATGATCGGGTTCTTGCCGATCTGCAGGGTCATGTAGTTGCCCTTGGCCGGGATCTCGCAGGTCATGCCGGCGATCAACCACTCTTTCTGGAAGATCTCCTGCATGTCGATATCGAACAGGCGCTCGTCACTGTAGAACGGTTGCGGCAGCGAATAGGTGCGCTCGCGCTCCTGCAGCATTTGTGCGGTGGCCTTGCGTGCGGGTTCCAGCAGGTCGCCCAGGCTGATTTTTGCGGTGTCCATCGATGAATTCCTCAAGGCCATCTGCGTGGCCGCGAAAGTGGCTGATCAGGGTTGCAGCGCAAGGTGTAAAGAATCTGTTTGTGTTGGGGCGAGTGTGGGGCCGGCGCAGGCGAGAACCTTATCCATGGGCGACATGGTGCAATCTGTTCCCGACGCGCAACCCCCGGTGGTTGGGGGCTGGTCGCGATAAGTATGTCAATGTCGCGGATAGGTAAACGGGGCGTGCGCGCTATACGCAGAATCGCCACATGAAGGCCGACAGTCGGCCGTGGAGAACAGCATGTCGAACAGCTTCCTGAATCCGGTCACCACCCAGACCTGGGCCAATGGCCGACACATCGTCCGTTGCGTCAAAGTCATCCAGGAAACCTGGGACGTGCGCACCTTCTGCTTCATGGCCGACCAGCCGATCCTGTTCTTCTTCAAGCCCGGGCAGTTCGTCACCCTGGAGCTGGAGATCGAAGGCCAGCCGATCATGCGTTCGTACACCATCTCCAGCTCGCCGTCGGTGCCGTACAGCTTTTCGGTGACCATCAAGCGCGTGCCGGGGGGCAAAGTCTCCAACTGGTTGCACGACACCCTGCATGAAGGCCAGGAGCTGGCGGTGCACGGCCCGGTCGGGCTGTTCAACGCCATTGATTTCCCGAGCCCGAAAGTGCTGTACCTGAGCGGTGGCGTCGGTATCACCCCAGTGATGTCCATGGCCCGCTGGTTCTACGACACCAACGGCAACGTCGACATGACGTTCATCCACAGCGCCCGCTCGCCGAAAGACATCATTTACCACCGCGAGCTGGAACACATGGCGTCGCGAATCGACAACTTCAGCCTGCACCTGATCTGCGAGAAGCACGGGCTGGGCGAGCCGTGGGCCGGCTATCGCGGCTACCTCAACCACAAGATGCTGGAACTGATGGTGCCGGACTTCCTCGAGCGCGAAGTGTTCTGCTGCGGCCCGACGCCCTACATGAACGCGGTCAAGCGCCTGCTGGAAAACGCAGGCTACGACATGAAGCGCTATCACGAGGAGTCCTTCGGCGCCACGCCACCGGAAGCCCGCGCCGATGCAGTTGAACAGGCCGAGCAGGCGGCGGAAGCACCGGAAGTCCCGGCGGCGGATCTGCACCTGGTGGAATTCACCTCTTCGGACAAGAGCATCCGCGTGGCCCCGGGTGAGACCGTGCATGCGGCGGCGGCCAAGGTCGGCCTGATGATTCCGAAAGCCTGCGGCATGGGGATCTGCGGGACGTGCAAGGTACTCAAGCTGGGCGGCGAAGTGGAGATGGATCACAACGGCGGGATCACCGAGGACGACGAGGCGGAGGGGTACATTCTTTCCTGCTGCAGTGTGCCGAAGGGGGATGTGCGGATCGAATATTGATCGGCGGTGGGGCGGCCCCTTGCGCCAGGCTCACCCCTCACCCCAGCCCTCTCCCCAGGGAGAGGGAGCTGACCGAGGTGTTTTGCGCTATACATCGACCTGATTAAGCGTGGCGATTATGGATTCGGCAAAGCACATTCAGGCCGGCGTAATTTAGGAGCATCCCCCGTTCAGTTCCCTCTCCCTTTGGGGAGAGGGCTAGGGTGAGGGGAGGGGCTCACAGACACACTGATCAATCCACAAACAAATCCGTCATCAGCTTCGCATCGCTCCCCGGCTCAAAGCGGTAATGATCAAACCCGGTCACGCCGCTCTCGCGCAAAATCTCCTCATCAATCAACAACCGCCCGGTAATCCGCCGTCCGCTGCTGCTCAAAATCACATGCGCCGCATCCGCCATGATCGCTGGCGTACGCGCATGCTTGAACGACTCGCGATTGCCCAGCTGAAACTCGATCGCCGCCGTGGCGATCATGGTCTGCGGCCATAGTGAATTGACGCTGATCCCGTAGTGGGCGAATTCCTCGCTCATCCCGACCGTCAGCATGCTCATGCCGTACTTGGTCACGGTGTAGGGGCTGTACTGGGCGAACCATTTGCTGGCGAGGTTCAATGGCGGTGACAGGTTGAGAATGTGCCCGGAGGATTTCTTCAGGTAGGGCAGGGCTGCCTGGCTGCACAGCAAAACCGCGCGGGTATTGATCTGGTGCATCAGGTCGAAACGCTTGAGCTCGATGTGCTGCACACCGGTCAACTTGATCGCCCCGGCGTTGTTCACCAATGCATCGATCCCACCGAAATGTTCATTGGCCTGGGCCAGCGCCTGACGCACCGCGTCTTCATCACGCACATCCAGTTGCAGCGCCAGGGCCTTGCCGCCGGCCGCTTCGACTTCAGCGGCGACGCTGTGGATGGTGCCGGGCAACTTGGCGTGCGGCTCGGCGCTCTTGGCCGCGATCACGATATTGGCCCCGTCCCGCGCCGCCCGCAGCGCAATTTCGCGCCCGATACCACGACTGGCGCCAGTGATGAACAGGGTTTTGCCTTGCAGTGACATGCGTACGCTCCTGATAGGTGTG
This sequence comes from Pseudomonas sp. 58(2021), assembly GCF_017491585.1. NCBI lineage: Bacteria > Pseudomonadati > Pseudomonadota > Gammaproteobacteria > Pseudomonadales > Pseudomonadaceae > Pseudomonas > Pseudomonas sp. 58(2021). The sequence continues at coordinate 127,700 of NZ_JAFGYZ010000001.1, read as the reverse complement.
ATCCGAGCGGATCGAAAGGGCTCGCCAGTCAATGTAGACCAAGTCTTTGGCGCGAATGATCGCCGTTAACGCCCAGCAGGGATTGCTGGATTGATTCGAGCTGAATTTATGGAGGGGTACTTGCTTGCTATGACGGAAGAGCCGTTCTACTGAAAGTTAAACTATAAAGTTAGTTGGAATAGATGGCATGACTGCTGCGTGCTGCGAATTTTCATGCCATCGTTAATTGCATTGATATTTTGAAATGCAGAGTTGTAAATTATTATTGAGGTTCTACGGTAATAGTGAATCTGGGTTCCTCGCCCACTTCTACGATAAGTGTTTTATAAGCTACTGAACGGGGTTTGCCATCAAATCTGAGTATGTCGCCGGTGTTTAAATAGGCAATGGCCTCGGTAACGGATAGCTCGAATAAAATTTCGCCGTTTTTTTCGAGAATTGTTACTTTATCGTTCATCTCTGTTTTCCTTTTTCGTAAATTAAGAACTGCTTCTTTGTTGCTGCCTTTAAATCTAGCAAGTTTAATTTGCGAAAGGACCTGTCATTTCTGTCAGCTTGTGCTTTTGTTCTAATTGTGAATTTGAGTTTTTTAACGGAGACGGGGGGAGTATTAAATCATTGAAATACTTCACGATCTGTTTGGATCATGAAGTATTTCCAGAGGGGCTGCTTATGTTCGATAGGTGTGAAAAACATCAGCGTTATAAAAATAAATCACATCAACTCATCACCTGCCGAATGTCCGCCGCCAGTTCGCGTACGCGTTCTTCTTCGGTGTCCCACGAGCACATGAAGCGGGCGCCGCCCTTGCCGATGAAGGTGTAGAAGCGCCAGCCGCGCGCGGTCAGGGCGGCGATGGCCGGTTCCGAGAGTTGCAGGAACACGCCGTTGGCCTGGACCGGGAACATCAGTTCCACGCCCGGAATGTCGCTGACCAGTTCGGCCAACAGTTGTGCGCAGTGGTTGGCGTGGCGGGCGTATTTGAGCCAGGCGTCGTTTTCCAGGATGCCGACCCACGGCGCCGACAGGAAGCGCATCTTCGAAGCCAGTTGCCCGGCCTGTTTGCAACGGTAATCGAAGTCTTCGGCCAGTTTGTGGTTGAAGAACAGGATCGCTTCACCCACCGCCATGCCGTTTTTCGTGCCGCCGAAGCACAGCACGTCGACGCCGGCCTTCCAGGTCAGGTCTGCTGGCGAGCAGCCGAGGAACGCGCAGGCGTTGGAGAAGCGCGCCCCGTCCATGTGCAGGTTCAGGCCCAGTTCCTTGCAGGTGTCGCTGATGGCGCGGACTTCTTCGGGGGTGTAGACGCTGCCGACTTCGGTGGCCTGGGTCAGGGTCACGACGCGCGGTTTCGGGTAGTGAATGTCCTGGCGCTTGAGCGCGACTTCGCGGATCGAGGCCGGAGTGATCTTGCCGTTTTCGGTGCCGGCGATCAGCAGTTTCGAGCCGTTGGAGAAGAACTCCGGTGCGCCGCATTCGTCGGTTTCGACGTGGGCGGTTTCCGAGCAGATCACGCTGTGGTAACTCTGGCACAGCGACGACAGCGCGAGGGAGTTGGCGGCGGTGCCGTTGAAGGCGAAGAACACTTCGCAGTCGGTCTCGAACAGCTTGCGGAAATAATCGGAGGCGCGTGCTGTCCACTCATCGTCGCCATAGGCGCGCTGGTGGCCGTGGTTGGCCTGTTCCATGGCAGCCCAGGCTTCGGGGCAGATACCGGAGTAGTTGTCGCTGGCGAATTGTTGGCTCTTGTCGGTCATGGCCGGCTTCCGTGATCGAGGCGCTTGTGGCGCTTCGTGGGGTCAATGATGGTGCGCACTGTACCGAAGATCATCCGGGGAGCACACGGGATGTCGCTGTCAGAACTTTACAAGGATGCGAGCCGATTATGCACCTGAGCCGGCGCGACGGCGCACTCGATCTGCTCAAGTGGCTGGCGCTGCTGAGCATGCTCCTCGATCACCTTCAATATGTCGGAATCAGCGCCGACTGGCTGTATGTGCCGGGACGGCTGGCGTTCCCCTGGTTCTGTCTGGCGATGGCGGCGAATCTGGCGCGGGACGGCGCGCGCAAGACTGAATGGCGCTATCTGGGCTGGTTGCTGCTGTTCAGTCTGTTCAGCGAGATTCCCTACCGTTTGTACATTCCCGATCCCGACACTTTGAATGTGATGCCCACTTTGGCGCTGGGCTTGCTGGTGGCGCGGGGTTGGCAGAATCGAACGGCGATTTCGCAATTGTTGGGCGTCAGCGCCTTGCTGGTGGCCGCGTTGTTCGCGCAGGTACTGATGTTCGGTCTGTTCGGCGTCCTGCTGCCGCTGGCGATGTTGCTGGTGTTTCGCAAACCCTGGTATTTCAGCCTTTTGCCGGGGCTGGTGTGTCTGGCGGCGAATCAGTGGCAGGTACTCTACGAATCCGCGCAGTTCGGCAACCGTGTGGCTGTCCTCGGTATTGCGACATGCCTGATTGCGCCACTGCTCGGAATGTTCCTGTTGCGACATGCCACTTTCCTCCGTGCGCCAGCCCTGCGTCGCTGGGCGTATGCGCTCTATCCCGCGCATTTCCTCGTTCTTCTGGCCTTGCGCCAGGCCCTTGTTTGATCTCACCGCGCCCGCCATGTCGTAAACGCACCTTTGCGTGGCGTCCGTAGGCATTTGACCTCCCTGCGCCGGCCATACCATCGGCATCAAAGGGCACTGCCGTCATTACCAGTGCCTTACCGAGACGAATGGCGCACAGATGCCGCTGGGAGAGACGCGATGTTCAGCAAGCAAGACCGGATCCAGGGTTACGACGATGCACTGCTGGCGGCGATGAATGCCGAGGAGCAACGTCAGGAAGATCACATCGAGCTGATCGCGTCGGAGAACTACACCAGCAAACGCGTCATGGAAGCGCAAGGCAGCGGCCTGACCAACAAGTACGCCGAAGGCTATCCGGGCAAGCGCTACTACGGTGGCTGCGAGCACGTTGACAAGGTTGAAGCCCTGGCCATCGAGCGCGCCAAGCAACTGTTCGGTGCCGATTACGCCAACGTCCAGCCGCACTCCGGCTCCTCGGCCAACAGCGCCGTGTATCTGGCGCTGCTGCAGGCGGGCGACACCATTCTGGGCATGAGCCTGGCCCACGGCGGTCACTTGACCCACGGCGCCAAGGTCTCGTCCTCGGGCAAGCTGTACAACGCCGTGCAGTACGGCATCGACACCAAGACCGGTCTGATCGATTACGACGAAGTCGAGCGTCTGGCCGTCGAGTGCAAACCGAAAATGATCGTTGCCGGTTTCTCGGCCTACTCGAAAACCCTCGACTTCCCGCGCTTCCGTCAGATCGCCGACGAGGTCGGTGCGCTGCTGTTCGTCGACATGGCCCACGTCGCCGGTCTGGTGGCTGCCGGTCTGTACCCGAACCCGCTGCCGTACGCCGACGTGGTCACCACCACCACCCACAAGACCCTGCGCGGTCCCCGTGGCGGCCTGATCCTGGCCAAGGCCAACGAAGAGATCGAGAAAAAGCTCAACGCCGCAGTATTCCCCGGCGCCCAGGGCGGCCCGCTGATGCACGTCATCGCCGGTAAAGCCGTGTGTTTCAAGGAAGCGCTGGAGCCTGGCTTCAAGGCCTATCAGCAACAAGTGATCGACAACGCCCAGGCGATGGCGAGCGTATTTATCAAACGTGGCTACGATGTAGTGTCCGGCGGCACCGACAACCACCTGTTCCTGGTCAGCCTGATCCGTCAGGGCCTCACCGGTAAGGACGCGGATGCTGCCCTCGGTCGCGCTCACATCACCGTCAACAAGAACGCCGTACCGAACGACCCGCAGTCGCCGTTCGTCACTTCCGGCCTGCGCATCGGCACCCCGGCGGTGACCACCCGCGGCTTCAAGGTGACCCAGTGCGTGACGCTGGCCGGCTGGATCTGCGACATCCTCGACAACCTCGGCGATGCCGATGTCGAGGCCAACGTCGCCCAGCAGGTTTCGGCCCTGTGCGCTGACTTCCCGGTTTATCGCTGAGCGTTCTGGAGTACATGACTATGCAACGCTATTCGGGCTTCGGCCTCTTCAAACACTCCCTCAGCCACCACGAAAACTGGCAGCGCATGTGGCGCACGCCGACCCCGAAAAAGGTCTACGACGTGGTCATCGTCGGCGGCGGCGGACACGGTCTGGCGACGGCCTACTATCTGGCCAAAGAACATGGCATCACCAACGTGGCCGTGGTCGAGAAGGGCTGGCTGGGCGGCGGTAACACCGCGCGCAACACCACCATCGTTCGCTCCAACTACCTGTGGGACGAGTCGGCGCACCTGTACGAACACGCGATGAAACTGTGGGAAGGCCTGTCTCAGGACCTGAACTACAACGTGATGTTCTCCCAGCGCGGCGTCTACAACCTGTGCCACACCCTGCAGGACATCCGTGATTCCGAGCGTCGGGTCAGCGCCAACCGCCTCAACGGCGTCGACGGCGAACTGCTCAACGCCAAACAAGTGGCTGACGAAATTCCGTACCTCGATTGCTCGAAAAACACCCGCTACCCGGTGATGGGCGCAACCGTTCAGCGTCGCGGTGGCGTGGCCCGTCACGATGCCGTGGCGTGGGGCTTTGCCCGTGCCGCCGACGCTCTGGGCGTGGACTTGATCCAGCAGACCGAAGTGATCGGTTTCCGCAAGGAAAACGGCGTGTGCATCGGTGTTGAAACCAACAAGGGCTTCATCGGCGCCAAACGCGTCGGTGTGGTGACCGCCGGTAACTCCGGGCACATGGCCAAGCTTGCCGGTTTCCGTCTGCCGATCGAATCCCACCCGCTGCAAGCGCTGGTGTCCGAGCCGATCAAACCGATTATCGACAGCGTGATCATGTCCAACGCCGTGCACGGTTACATCAGCCAGTCCGACAAGGGCGACCTGGTGATCGGCGCCGGCATCGACGGCTACAACGGCTACGGCCAGCGCGGCTCGTACCCGGTGATCGAGCACACCATCCAGGCCATCGTCGAGATGTTCCCGGTGCTGTCGCGGGTGCGCATGAACCGTCAGTGGGGCGGCATCGTCGACACCACGCCGGACGCCTGCCCGATCATTTCGAAAACCCCGGTCCCGAACATGTTCTTCAACTGCGGTTGGGGCACCGGTGGCTTCAAGGCGACACCTGGCTCGGGCAACGTGTTTGCCGCGAGTCTGGCCAAGGGTGAAATGCACCCGCTGGCCGCACCTTTCTCCATCGACCGTTTCCACAACGGTGCGTTGATCGACGAACACGGCGCTGCGGCTGTCGCCCACTAACAGGAGAAATCCCCATGTTGCATATCTTCTGTCCTCACTGCGGCGAACTGCGCTCCGAAGAGGAATTCCACGCATCCGGCCAGGCGCACATTCCGCGTCCGCTGGATCCGAACAACTGCACCGACGAGGAGTGGGGCGACTACATGTTCTTCCGCGACAACCCTCGCGGTCTGCACCACGAGTTGTGGGATCACGTCGCCGGTTGCCGCCAGTACTTCAACGTCACCCGCGACACCGTGACCTACGAGATTCTCGAAACCTACAAGATCGGCACCAAGCCGCAATTCACCGACAAGGCTGACCCTGCGAAAACAGCCACGACGGCGCTGGGAGAGAAGGTATGAGCCAGACCAATCGCCTGTCCAACGGTGGACGGATCGACCGCAACAAAGTGCTGAGCTTCACCTTCAACGGTCAGAGCTACAAAGGCTTCGAGGGTGACTCGCTGGCGTCGGCGCTGATCGCCAACGGCGTCGACATCATCGGCCGCAGCTTCAAGTATTCGCGCCCTCGCGGCATCTTCGCCGCCGGCGCCGAAGAGCCGAACGCGGTGCTGCAGATCGGTGCGACCGAAGCTACCCAGATCCCGAACGTGCGCGCCACGCAACAGGCGCTGTATCAAGGCCTGGTCGCCACCAGCACCAACGGCTGGCCGAGCGTCAACAACGACATGATGGGGATTCTCGGCAAGGTCGGCGGCAAGCTGATGCCGCCGGGCTTCTACTACAAAACCTTCATGTACCCGCAATCGTTCTGGATGACCTACGAGAAGTACATTCGCAAGGCTGCCGGGCTGGGGCGTTCGCCGACCGAGGTCGATCCGGACACCTACGACTACATGAACCAGCATTGCGACGTGCTGATCGTCGGCGCCGGCCCGGCCGGTCTGGCCGCTGCCCTGGCGGCTGCGCGCAGCGGTGCCCGGGTGATCATCGCCGATGAACAGGAAGAGTTCGGTGGCAGCCTGCTCGATTCCCGCGAAAGCCTCGATGGCAAGCCTGCGATGGAGTGGGTCGCCAGTGTCGTCGCCGAATTGAAGAACACCCCGGACGTGTTGCTGTTGCCACGCGCCACGGTCAACGGTTACCACGACCACAACTTCCTGACCATTCACGAACGCCTCACCGATCACCTCGGCGACCGTGCTCCGATCGGCCAGGTGCGTCAGCGCATCCACCGCGTCCGCGCCAAGCGTGTGGTGCTGGCGACCGGTGCTCACGAGCGTCCGCTGGTCTACGGCAACAACGACGTGCCGGGCAACATGCTCGCCGGTGCCGTCTCGACTTACGTGCGCCGTTACGGCGTGGCACCGGGCAAGAAGCTGGTGCTGTCGACCAACAACGATCACGCCTACCGCGTGGCGCTGGACTGGTTGGACGCCAGCCTGCAAGTGGTGGCCATCGCCGACGCTCGCAGCAATCCGCGCGGGGCACTGGTGGAAGAAGCCCGCGCCAAAGGCATTCGTATCCTCACCGGCAGCGCCGTGATCGAGGCCCGTGGCAGCAAGCGTGTGACCGCTGCCCGTGTGGCCGCCATCGATGTGAAAGGCCATGCCGTGACCAGTCCCGGCGAGTGGCTGGAATGCGATGTGATCGCCAGCTCCGGCGGCTACAGCCCGGTGGTGCACCTGGCGTCGCACCTGGGCGGCAAGCCGATCTGGCGCGAAGACATCCTCGGTTTCGTACCGGGCGAAGCACCGCAGAAACGCGTGTGCGTCGGTGGCATCAACGGCGTCTACGGTCTCGGCGATTCCCTGGCCGACGGTTTTGAAGGCGGCGTGCGCGCCGCGGCCGAAGCCGGTTTCCAGACCGTTGAAGGCGTGCTGCCGAAGGCCCTGAGCCGCCACGAAGAGCCGACGCTGGCGCTGTTCCAGGTGCCGCACGAGAAGGGCACTTCCCGGGCGCCGAAACAATTCGTCGACCTGCAGAACGACGTCACCGCCGCCGCCATCGAACTGGCGACCCGCGAAGGTTTCGAGTCGGTCGAGCACGTCAAACGCTACACCGCGCTGGGCTTCGGCACCGATCAGGGCAAGCTCGGCAACGTCAACGGCCTGGCGATTGCCGCCCGTTCGCTGAACGTGACCATCCCGCAGATGGGCACCACGATGTTCCGTCCGAACTACACGCCGGTCACTTTCGGTGCGGTAGCCGGTCGCCACTGCGGGCACATCTTCGAACCTGTGCGTTACACCGCACTGCATCAATGGCACCTGAAAAACGGCGCCGAGTTCGAAGACGTCGGTCAGTGGAAACGTCCGTGGTACTTCCCGAAAAACGGTGAAGACATGCACGCCGCCGTCAAACGCGAATGCAAGGCTGTGCGTGACAGCGTCGGCCTGCTGGACGCTTCGACCCTGGGCAAGATCGACATCCAGGGCCCGGATGCCCGCGAGTTCCTCAACCGCGTGTACACCAACGCCTGGACCAAGCTCGACGTGGGCAAGGCCCGTTACGGCCTGATGTGCAAGGAAGACGGCATGGTCTTCGACGACGGTGTGACGGCGTGTCTGGCCGACAACCATTTCGTCATGACCACCACCACCGGCGGCGCGGCTCGCGTCCTGCAGTGGCTGGAGCTGTACCACCAGACCGAATGGCCGGACCTGAAGGTGTACTTCACCTCCGTCACCGACCACTGGGCGACCATGACCCTGTCCGGCCCGAACAGCCGCAAGCTGCTCAGCGCCGTGACTGACATCGATCTGGCCAACGAAGCGTTCCCGTTCATGACCTGGAAAGAAGGTCTGGTCGGCGGTGTGCCGGCGCGGGTGTTCCGCATCTCGTTCACCGGTGAGCTGTCGTACGAAGTCAACGTCCAGGCCGACTATGCGATGGGTGTTTTGGAGAAGATTGTCGAGGCGGGGAAGGCGTTCAACCTGACGCCATATGGCACCGAAACCATGCACGTGCTGCGGGCCGAGAAGGGCTTCATCATCGTCGGCCAGGACACCGACGGCTCGATGACCCCGGACGACCTGAACATGGGCTGGTGCGTCGGTCGCACCAAACCGTTCTCGTGGATCGGCCAGCGCGGCATGAACCGTGAAGACTGCGTGCGTGATCAGCGCAAGCAACTGGTGGGCCTGAAGCCGATCGATCCGACCAAATGGCTGCCGGAAGGTGCGCAGCTGGTGTTCAACACCAAGCAGTCGATCCCGATGACCATGGTCGGCCACGTGACCTCCAGCTACGCGCACAACTCCCTTGGCTATTCGTTTGCCATGGGCGTGGTGAAGGGTGGTCTCAAGCGCATGGGCGAGCGGGTGTTCGCGCCGCTGGCGGATGGCAGCGTGATCGAGGCGGAAATCGTTTCTTCGGTGTTCTTCGATCCGAAAGGCGATCGCCAGAACATCTGACGGCCTCAAGAACTGTGGGTCGGGCGGCTATTCGCGAGCAGGCTCGCTCCCACATTCGATCGCGTTTCCCTGTGGGAGCGAGCCTGCTCGCGAAGGCGGCAGATCAGCCACCGCAGGAACCAACAGAATTCAGGAAGGTGTTTTATGACCGCAGCCAACGTTTACCAACAACGCCCGACCACCGGGGCCAAGGCCGAGTCGTCTCTGCATCATGCCGACCTCGCCAGCCTGGTCGGCAAGGGCCGCAAGAACGCCGGCGTGATCGTGCGTGAAAAGAAACTTCTCGGCCATCTGACCATTCGTGGCGACGGCCACGATGCCGCGTTCGCTGCCGGCGTGCACAAGGCTCTGGGCATCGAGTTGCCGGGTGCCCTGAGCGTGATCGTCAAGGGCGAAACCAGCCTGCAATGGATGGGCCCGGACGAGTGGCTGCTGATCGTGCCGAGCGGCGAAGAGTTCGCCGCCGAGCAGAAACTGCGCGAAGCGCTGGGCGATCTGCACATCGCAATCGTCAACGTCAGCGGCGGCCAGCAGGTGCTCGAACTGAGCGGCCCGAACGTGCGTCAGGTGCTGATGAAATCCACCAGCTACGACGTGCACCCGAACAACTTCCCGGTCGGCAAGGCCGTCGGCACGGTGTTCGCCAAGTCGCAGCTGATGATCCGCCACACCGCCGAAGACACCTGGGAACTGCTGATCCGTCGCAGCTTCTCGGATTACTGGTGGTTGTGGTTGCAGGATGCTTCGGCTGAGTACGGGCTTAGCGTTCAGGCCTGAAAGATCAAAAGCCACCCCCTCACCCCAACCCTCTCCCCCAGGGGGGAGAGGGGGAAAGGGAGCCGATCTCGGTTGTTCTTGCGATCTATATTCAACCGCGAACTTTCAGGTCGATGTAGCTCTGCAGACACTTCGGTCAGTCCCCTCTCCCTCCGGGAGAGGGCTAGGGTGAGGGGAAACTCCCTGACACTCCGCACAAAGAACAGGAGTCACCGCACCATGAGCCGCGCCCCAGACACATGGATTCTGACCGCCGACTGCCCCAGCGTTCTCGGCACCGTGGACGCGGTGACGCGTTTTCTGTTCGAGCAGGGCTGTTACGTCACCGAGCACCACTCGTTCGATGACCGGCTCTCGGGCCGCTTTTTCATTCGTGTGGAATTCCGTCAGCCCGACGGTTTTGACGAGCAGTCCTTCCGCGCCGGCCTCGCCGAGCGTGGTCAGGCGTTCGGCATGATCTTCGAGCTGACCGCGCCGAACTACCGGCCAAAAGTGGTGATCATGGTCTCCAAGGCCGATCACTGCCTCAACGACTTGCTCTACCGCCAGCGAATCGGCCAGTTGTCGATGGACGTGGCGGCGGTGGTGTCCAACCATCCGGACCTCAAGCCGCTGGCCGACTGGCACCAGATTCCCTACTACCATTTCCCCCTCGACCCCAACGACAAACCGGCCCAGGAGCGGCAGGTGTGGCAGGTGATCGAGGAGGCCGGTGCCGAACTGGTGATCCTCGCCCGCTACATGCAGGTGCTGTCGCCGGAACTGTGCCGCAAGCTCGATGGCAAGGCGATCAACATTCACCACTCGCTGCTGCCGGGCTTCAAGGGCGCCAAGCCGTATCACCAGGCCTACAACAAGGGCGTGAAACTGGTGGGCGCGACGGCGCACTACATCAACAACGACCTCGACGAGGGACCGATCATCGCCCAGGGCGTCGAGGCAGTGGATCACAGTCATTACCCCGAAGACCTGATTGCCAAGGGCCGTGATATCGAAGGCCTGACCCTGGCCCGGGCCGTCGGGTATCACATTGAGCGGAGGGTGTTTTTGAACGCCAATCGCACCGTCGTTCTTTAGATCGCCATCGCGAGCAGGCTCGCTCCCACAGGGTTTTGTGCTGATCACAGATCTCAGTGACACCAGAAATCAACCGTGGGAGCCAGCCTGCTGGCGATAAGGCCATAACAGGCAACACAAGAATCAGCATCTGTACCCGAGCACTTAACGCGCTGCCTGCCTGGGCGGCGCGGTTCCATAAAAACAACAGCGAGGTGAAAGCATGTCTGGCAATCGTGGTGTGGTGTATCTCGGCGCTGGCAAGGTCGAAGTACAGAAAATCGACTATCCGAAAATGCAGGATCCGCGCGGTAGGAAGATCGAGCACGGTGTCATCCTGCGTGTGGTTTCAACCAACATTTGCGGCTCCGACCAGCACATGGTGCGCGGCCGTACCACCGCCCAGGTCGGTCTGGTGCTGGGGCACGAGATCACCGGTGAAGTGATCGAGAAGGGCAGCGACGTCGAAAGCCTGAAAATCGGCGACCTGGTGTCCGTTCCGTTCAACGTGGCTTGCGGGCGCTGCCGTTCCTGCAAGGAGCAACACACCGGCGTCTGCCTGACCGTCAACCCGGCTCGCGCCGGCGGAGCCTACGGTTACGTCGACATGGGCGACTGGACCGGCGGCCAGGCCGAATACGTGCTGGTGCCGTACGCCGACTTCAACCTGCTGAAACTGCCGGACCGCGACAAGGCCATGGAGAAAATCCGTGACCTGACCTGCCTCTCCGACATCCTGCCGACCGGTTACCACGGCGCCGTTACCGCTGGCGTCGGTCCGGGCAGCACCGTGTACATTGCCGGCGCAGGTCCGGTCGGTCTGGCAGCTGCCGCCTCCGCCCGTTTGCTCGGCGCCGCGGTGGTGATCGTCGGCGACGTCAACACCATCCGCCTGGCCCACGCCAAGGCTCAGGGTTTCGAAATCGTCGACCTGTCGAAAGACACCCCGCTGCACGAACAGATCGCCGCGCTGCTGGGCGAGCCTGAAGTGGATTGCGCAGTGGACTGCGTGGGCTTCGAAGCCCGTGGTCATGGTCACGACGGCGTCAAATCCGAAGCCCCGGCCACTGTGCTCAACTCACTGATGGGTGTGGTGCGCGTCGCCGGCAAGATCGGTATCCCGGGCCTGTACGTGACCGAAGATCCGGGTGCCGTGGACGCTGCCGCAAAAATGGGCAGCCTGAGCATCCGCTTCGGCCTCGGCTGGGCCAAATCCCACAGCTTCCACACAGGGCAAACCCCGGTAATGAAGTACAACCGCCAACTGATGCAGGCGATCATGTGGGACCGCATCAACATCGCCGAAGTGGTGGGCGTGCAGGTCATCAGTCTTGATCAGGCGCCGGAAGGTTACGGCGAGTTCGATGCGGGTGTGCCGAAGAAGTTTGTGATTGATCCGCACAAGTTGTTCAGTGCGGCGTAAGCCTCAAAACTAAAAAAGCGGCGCCTGGTAAGGCGCCGCTTTTATTTCTAGTGGTGATTAAGGAAGATTGAACTCGCAGTCGGTTACATTGGATGCACTGCACTTCTTGTTATGAGTTTTAGCACTGTTTTCATTTGTGTCTTTTTCCCAAGTGCCTTTGCCTTCGGTAGCAAATGCTTTCGTTCTTTGGGAAAGACGCACGCGGTCATCGGCCCCCGAACCTTCGTAATCACATTTTACATAGCTGATAATGCTGCCAGGCTTATCTGCTGGATCTTCACCCTCTGATCCTACTTTACGCTGTGCGAGGGTCGCAGTTGTGAACTTGACTCCACTTTTCTTTGAGTAGTCGACATTCTCTGGTTCCACACCTGTATCCGCATTGGAGCCCTTGAATGCACCAGCAGAGTAGTGAAAGGTACCATTAATATCCTGTGATGATACCGAGCTTAATGGGGGGCAATTCTCCGCAAGTGTATAAGTGCCAGCCATCATTGTGAACATGGTGAAGACGCTTAGCGATATGACTTTCAATGCGCTGGTTTTTTTGTTGGAAATTTGCATGGGAAGCTCCTTGTTTAGTAATTGAAGTGCCCATGCTATGACTCGGTAGTTATTTTGACACCTGTCATAAGTGACAGTTGTTTATGTTACTTCAATATGGTTCTGCTTTTTCTTAATACTGATTGGAATTACAACGCCGCCAACGCCCCTTGATAAAGCACCAGCCCCGTCGGCTGCCCGGTCGGCGATCCAACCTTCGGCTCAAGACTGACTGCCAAGGCAATCGGCTTGCCGATCAACGCTTTCTGCGCAGCGCTCAATTCAACCTTGCCTTTACCGCCTGCCGGGATCACACCCAGCGAGATCGGTTTGCCATCAGCCGGAATCGCCCACAGTTCCAGGCTGCGCTGAGGATCGACAGCCGCCAGTGTCAGCGGCTCGACCTGCAGGTAATCATCATGGGCTTCCACTTTCAGCGCCGGTTGAGCATCGGCGCTCAGCAGGGTGGCGCGATAGCGGGCGTCGTCGTGGGTGTACAGCGAGCCGAGGAACACCAGCACCACGATTGAAGCCAGTGCCGCCGTTACCCGCAGCCAGTTCCAGAACGGACGCTTCTCGGGCACATGCAGCACCTGCGGTTCGATCCGTGCGGTAATGCCTTGCCACACGCGCTCCGGCACTGGAACCTCCGGCAGTGTTTCGGTGAGGCTGGCGAGGCTTTCCTGCCAGTGCGCCAACTCGGCGCGCAATACCGCGTCCTCCAGCAGCAACTGCTCGAAGCGCAGACGGCCGGCGCCGGCATCAAGCCGATGTCATGATTCAAGGCACCGGCGCAGGCGTTCCATGCCTCGGCGAACCCACGACTTGAGCGAGCCCAGTGGCGCCGCCAGATTCTCGGCCAGCTCCGAGCAGGACAAACCCTGAAAGTACGCCACGGTAATCGACTGGCGCTGGCCATTTTCCCTTTCGTCGACGAGGGTTTTCACGCCACAAGAGGATATTTGAAGGAAGATTTCACGCGGTTTGTGTTTGATCCGCACAAGTTGTTTAATGCGGCGTAGGTTTTACGCAGTATGAGAACGGCGCCATTGAGGCGCCGTTTTTTGGAACGGGTTTCTATACGACCTGAACTTGTTCCGCTTGCATTCCCTTCTGTCCTTTTGCAGCGACGAAGGTCACAGCCTGCCCTTCTTTCAAGCTTTTAAATCCATCCGATTGAATGGCTTTGTAGTGGACGAAAAGATCATCGCCGCCGCCCTGAGGGGTAATAAAGCCGAAGCCTTTGTCGTCGCTAAACCACTTTACGGTACCGCTTTGTCTGTTTGACATGTCCATGCTTCCTGTTTGCTGTTCGAAACCAAGGGTTGACTTTCACGACCAGGATTTACCTGTACTTTTGTCGCGAACCAGTCGAACGTTGATTGCGTAATGCTGCCCTGTATCACTTTTCATCACTTCATAACTGACCCTTCGTCCGGCCCTGATTTTTCCAATGATTGGGTCGTCAGGATCAATGCAAAAGATGATTGATGGGGGGTGATCAATCTCAACCTTTGCAGCGTCCTTCGACGGTTCCTTCACCGGCGGGATGATCGAGTCGTCGCGGCCTGACAATCGCTTCTCCATCGCAGCACCTCTCTCGAAATGATCCGCGGCAACCTTGTCTCGAATTCAATGTGATTCATTTGTATTCAACTGGTAACTGTCAGGTTTGACAGTTTTTTGGAGCCTTTTGGAATAACTCGGATTTCGAATTGGAATGACCGGAACGTGTCGCCATATCCTCGGTCAAACCGGCAGTTTCGTCGCCGTTGTCCGGTGACAGCTTTCCCATGAGGATGTCTGAATGAACATTTCACGCGGTTTTGCCCTGGCATCGCTCCTGACCCTGGCGGCAGGGCCGGTGTTTGCCGGTTTCAGTTTGAATGACGTGGCCGGTGCGGTAGCGGGCATGCAGGGCGGGGACAAGGCCGCCGCTGCGGCGCCGACGTCGGAAACCGCCGGTCTGTTGAGTGCCTTGAGCGCGCTGAACGTCACGCCGCAGCAAGCGGTCGGCGGCACCAGTGCGATGTTGGGACTGGCGAAGAACCAGCTGAGCAACACGGACTATTCCGAACTGGCCAAGGAAGTGCCGGGCATCGACAAGCTGTCGGGCGGCGCAGGCAATCTGGCGGCGTTGAGCGGCTTGCTCGGCTCGTCGGGCAAGTCCGCCGGACTGGAAAATGCGCTGGGCAACGTCAAGGACACCAATGACCTGAACAACGCCTTCGGTGCGTTGGGCATGGACAGCGGGATGGTCGGCCAGTTTGCCCCGATCCTGCTGCAATACCTCGGTCAGCAGGGTGTCGGCGGTTCGCTGCTGCAAAGCCTGGGCAGCATCTGGGGCACCGGCACCAACGGTTGACTCAGCGGCGCTCGCCCTTGAGTTCGGCGATGCGCTGATCCTTGAGGGTCCAGAGCTGGTTGACCCAGTTCTGGACCTTTTCGCGAAACACCGGATCGTTTTCGTAATCGCCCTGCCACAGGGCCGGATCCAGCTCGCGGGTCTGGATGTCGATGATCACGCGTGGCACGTTGCCGCTGATCAAGTCCCAGAACCCCGGAATCTTCGGCTGTGGATAAACCACGGTCACATCGAGAATCGCGTCCAGTTGTTCGCCCATCGCCGCCAGTACAAACGCCACGCCACCCGCCTTGGGCTTGAGCAGGTGGCTGAACGGTGACTGTTGCTGCGTGCTTTTGGCCGCGGTATAGCGAGTGCCTTCCAGATAGTTGACCACCGTCACCGGCTGACGCTTGAACAACTCGCAGGCAGCCTTGGTGATTTCCAGATCCTTGCCCGCCAGCTCCGGGTGCTTCGCCAGGAACGCCTTGGTGTAGCGCTTCATGAACGGGTAATCCAGCGCCCACCAGGCCAGGCCCAGGAACGGTACCCAGATCAGTTCCTTCTTGAGGAAGAACTTGAAAAACGGCGTGCGCCGGTTGAGGGTCTGGATCAGCGCCGGGATATCGACCCACGACTGATGGTTGCTGATCACCAGATACGACGTGTCGCCACGCAGATCATCGCCGCCCCGGATGTCCCATTGCGTCGGGATGCACAGGCGGAAGATCAGTTTGTCGATTTCCGCCCAGGTTTCGGCGATCCACATCACCGCCCACGAGGCGTAATCGCGAAAGCGTCCCGGCAGGATCAGCTTGAGCAGGGCGAACACCATCAGCGGGCCGAAGAGCACGAGGGTGTTGGACAACAGCAGCAGGGTGACGAGACAGCCGGTGAGCAGGCGGCGCATAAGCAACTCTATGAAAGCGGATGGGCGCGCCATGATAAGTGGCTTCGGCTGACAGGCCAAATCGGCGGTGACGAATGTTTCACCTTTGGCGCGTTAGCCTTGCGGGAACGATCAAGCGAACAGCGGTCTAAAATCTTGCGTCAGACGCCCCCATTTCCGAAGGAAGCCCATTACGTGAAATCCCTCCTTGCATTGCTTTCCCTCGTTGCCCTGCCGGTGCTGGCCGCCGAGCCGACCCTGTACGGGCGCTACGAATACATCGCGCTGCCGGAAATCGGCGGGCAAGTGCTCAAGGCGAAAATGGACACCGGCGCGCTGACCGCCTCGCTGTCGGCCAAGGACATCGAGACGTTCAAGCGCGACGGCGAAGACTGGGTGCGTTTCCGCCTGGCCACCAAGGACGCCAGCAACAAGGTGTACGAGCACAAGGTTGCGCGGATCAGCAAGATCAAGAGTCGCTCGGATGAAGAAGACGAGGGCGAAAGCACCGAAGTGGCCAAGCGCCCGGTGGTCGATCTGGAGCTGTGCCTGGGCGACGTCAAGCGTACCGTGGAGGTCAACCTGACCGACCGCAGCAACTTCAACTACCCGTTGCTGATCGGTGCCAAGGCCCTGCGCGAGTTCGGCGCGGCGGTGAACCCGGCTCGGCGCTTCACGGCGGACAAGCCCGACTGTTGAAACAAGTGGTCTCATTGACGTAACGCCGGGCTTGGGGCACCGTTCGCGCACTTAATCCACAGGCTCGGACGCCATGCCTCATATCCTGATTGTCGAAGACGAAGCGGCGATTGCCGATACGCTGATTTTTGCCTTGCAGGGCGAGGGCTTCACCACGACCTGGCTGAGTCTCGGTGCGGCGGCGCTTGAGCATCAGCGCCAGACGCCGGCGGATCTGATCATCCTCGACATCGGCCTGCCGGACATCAGCGGTTTCGAAACCTGCAAGCAGTTGCGTCGTTTCAGCGAAGTGCCGGTGCTGTTCCTCAGCGCCCGGGGTGCCGAGATCGATCGCGTGGTAGGACTGGAAATCGGCGCCGACGATTACGTGGTCAAGCCGTTCAGTCCACGGGAAGTGGCCGCGCGGGTCCGGGCGATTCTCAAGCGCATGGCGCCCCGTGCGCCGGTCGACGCCTGGTCGGGGATGTTTCGCATTGATCCCGAGCGCGTGCAGATCAGCTATCGCGGCCAGCCCTTGAGCCTGACCCGCCACGAATTCCGTCTGCTGCAATGCCTGCTCGAACAACCCGAGCGGGTGTTCAGCCGCGAGCAACTGCTCGATGCGCTGGGCGTGGCGGCGGATGCTGGTTACGAGCGCAGCATCGACAGCCACATCAAAAGCGTGCGCGCCAAATTACGTCTGGTGCGCGCCGAAGCCGAGCCGATCCAGACCCATCGCGGCCTCGGCTACAGCTACAGCCCGGGACACAGCTGATGCCGCTGGGGCTGCGGATCTTTCTGGTCTACGTGCTGTTCATCGGCCTGACCGGTTATTTCGTGCTCAACACCGTAATGGAGGAAATCCGTCCCGGCGTGCGCCAGTCCACCGAGGAGACCCTGGTCGATACCGCCAACCTGATGGCGGAAATCCTCAAGGACGACTTCAAGGCCGGCACCCTCAGCCAGAATCGCTGGCCCGAGCTGCTCCGGGCTTATGGCGAACGCCAGCCGAAAGCGACGATCTGGGGGCTGCCGAAAAACCAGGTCAACCACCGCATCTACGTCACCGACGCCAAGGGCATTGTGGTGCTGGATTCCAGCGGTCTGGCGGTCGGTCAGGACTACTCGCGCTGGAACGACGTCTACCTGACCCTGCGCGGTGAATACGGCGCGCGCTCCAGCCGCAGCGATCCGAATGATCCGAACTCTTCGGTCATGCACGTCGGTGCGCCGATTCGCGATGAGGGCAAGATCATCGGCGTGGTCACCGTGGCCAAGCCCAACAGTTCGTTGCAGCCCTACGTCGACCGTACCGAGCGCCGCCTGCTGGCTTACGGCGCCGGGCTGATCGTCCTGGGCCTGCTGTTGGGTGCGCTTCTGTCGTGGTGGTTGAGCCGGGCGCTGCACCGCTTGACCGGTTATGCCCAGGCAGTCAGCGAAGGGCGTCGGGTGCAAGTGCCGCATTATCGCGGCGGCGAGCTGGAACAATTGGCGAGTGCCGTGGAGCAAATGCGCACCCAGCTTGAAGGCAAGGCCTATGTCGAACGCTACGTCCACACGCTGACCCACGAATTGAAAAGCCCGCTGGCGGCGATTCGTGGTGCCGCCGAACTGTTGCAGGGCGAAATGCCGTTGGCGCAACGCCAGCGTTTCGTCGGCAATATCGATAGTGAAAGCGCACGGATGCAGCAGTTGATCGAACGCCTGCTGAACCTGGCGCAGGTCGAGCAGCGGCAAGGTCTTGAAGAGCGCGTCGCGGTGCCGCTGGCGACATTGATGGCGCAAACACTGCAAGCGCAGATGGCCCGGATCGAAAGCCGTCGGTTGCGGGTCGAGCAAGTCGTCGAAGCGGATCTATCGGTGATCGGCGAGCCTTTCCTGCTACGACAGGCCCTGGGCAATCTGCTGGAAAACGCGCTCGACTTCACCCCTGAACAAGGTTTGCTGCGCTTCAGCGCCGAGCGGGCCGGTGAGCAGGTCGTGTGTTGCCTGTTCAACGAAACCGCGCCGATTCCCGACTACGCTCTGCCGCGTCTGACCGAGCGTTTCTACTCGCTGCCACGCCCGGACAGCGGGCGTAAAAGTACAGGGCTTGGGCTGAACTTCGTCGAAGAAGTGGTCAAGTTGCATGGCGGCTCGATGCACATCGCCAACGTGGCGGATGGCGTGCGGGTGTGTCTGCGTCTGCCTTGACCGTCAAACAATCAGGATGCTTTTGGCACTTCTGCGACCCTGGCTCCGTTTCTGCGGCGTGCCCATTGCAGGGCCGGTTTCTCGATCCACCGCCAGGACACGCTGGCCAGAACCATCACGATGAGCGCTGACACCAGCATCGACGGGATGAACGCCAGCGAAGTCTTGTTGATCACCAGTTGTTGAACAGGGAACGCGTAAAGATAGAGGCCGTAAGAGATGTCGAAGCGCCCCCGGATGGTGTGATCGACATATGAAAGGCCCAGGCTCAGTGTCGCAAGAGCCATGCACAGTGTGGAGACCACACCGGTCAGCGGGGTTCCAGCGACGGCAACCATCAGGCCGGCGCAGGCCGCCAGTATGGTCAGTCTGCGGCGTGTCGAGCAAAAGACACGGGTGCAGAACGCCCCTAGCGATCCAGTGAAAAACGCAATACCGGCGCAGCCATACACGGCCAGCTTCTGTGTCAGGGCGCTCGGCGTGCTGTTTCCCAGTACATAGGTTGCAATGCAAAACATCATCAGCAAAGCGGCGGGCATCATGGCCCGGCGAAACAGACTCAGCGCGCCCGCCACCAGTATGTAAAAGGCGAATTCGATCTTCAGCGTCCACAGGCTGCCGTTGAAAGACTCGCTGAAGATAAAGCCTTCGGTGATTTCATCGATTGCCGCGCGGCCGAACAACGAGATGCGCAGGAAGTCGATCAGTGCCGAAGGGCCTGTGATGTACCCCTGCGCAAATATCCCTCCTGCCACAAACGTCATGACGAAGGCGCAGGCAATCAGCGCCGGGAAAATTCGCGCGACACGTTTGGCCAGGTAGTCGGCGAAATTTCTGGCATTGAGAAAACTGTGGGTAATCAACAGACCGGAGATCGCGAAGAAGGCAATGACGGCCATTCCACCCAATGAGTTGTAGCCGGCGATGCCCGGTTCTTCCTGACCCCAAAGTGCGAAGTGGTGACTGACCAGCACCATCAGTGCCGCAAAATGCCTGATCAAGTCGAATGAATTGTTTCTCAACGGAATAATCCTTGTCCAAATCCTGTCCCGAATAACGTGTAGCGATCCTGCACTCGATAATGGGAAAAGCGTTTTACAGGGTTTTCCACACAAAGCCCACAGAACCTCCATCACAAACCCACACAGCATTTGCAGACTTGCTCCATTCCAAACAAGGGAGCGTTCTGATGTACCGAAATCTGACTTTCAAGCTCGGGGCCATTGCCCTGTTGATCCTGGTACTGCTGGTCCCGTTGCTGATGATCGACGGCATCATCGATGATCGCCAGCAACGGCGTGACGGTGTGCTTGAAGACATCGCCCGCAGTTCCAGCTACAGCCAGCAGATCAGCGGGCCGGTGATGGTGGTGCCGTACCGCAAAGTGGTACGCACCTGGAAGACCAAAGAGAAGAGTGACGAGCGTTATCAGGAAATCAGCGAAGAACGTGGCCGCCTGTACTTCCTGCCGGAGCGCTTCGAGCTCGACGGCCAGGTGCAGACCGAACTGCGTGCCCGTGGGATCTACGAGGCGCGGCTGTTCCATGCCGACAACCGCATCAGCGGGCATTTTTCGCTACCGGCGCAGTTGGGGATCAAGGAAGACTTCGTCGATTACAAATTCGATGCGCCGTTTCTGGCAATCGGCATCAGTGATATTCGAGGCATTGAAAATGCCCTGAAACTGGAACTGGGTTCGCAGCGCCTGGACTTTGTGCCCGGCACGCAAGTGGGCTGGCTCGGCGAAGGTGTTCGGGCGACGTTGCCTGCACTCGATACCACTCAGGTCACGGAACTGGCCTTCGGCTTCGATCTGCGCCTGCAAGGTACCGGTTCGCTGCAGGTGCTGCCGGTGGGCAAGACCAGCCGCGTGAACCTCGCTGCCAACTGGCCGCACCCAAGCTTCATCGGCAACTTCCTGCCGGCCAAGCGCGAGATCACCGATCAGGGTTTCACCGCCGATTGGCAGACCTCGTTTTTCTCCACCAATTTGCAAGAAGCCATGAACCGTTGCGTATCGGGCAATGATTGCGAGGCGTTCAACGGGCGCAGTTTCGGCGTGAGTTTCATCGATCCGGTGGATCAATACCTGAAGAGCGACCGGGCGATCAAATATGCGCTGCTGTTCATCGTCCTGACATTCGCCGGTTTCTTCCTGTTCGAAGTGCTGAAAAGCCTGGCGGTGCACCCGGTGCAATACGCGCTGGTGGGTGTGGCGCTGGCGTTCTTTTACCTGCTGCTTTTGTCGTTGTCCGAGCACATCGGTTTTGCTCTCGCGTATCTGTTGTCGGCCAGCGGTTGTGTGGTGTTGATCGGGTTTTATGTCTGCCACGTGCTGCGCAGCGTGCGCCACGGCTTGAGTTTTTCGGCGGGGCTGGCGGCGTTGTACGGCTTGCTCTATGGCTTGTTGAGCGCCGAGGATTACGCGCTGTTGATGGGCTCGCTGCTGCTGTTCGGTCTGCTCGGCGTGTTTATGGTGCTGACCCGCAATCTGGACTGGTACGGGATCGGGCAGAAACCGGCCAAACCGCTGGAATTCGATATCGGAGCGGTGCAATGAGCCGGTTCGTGGGGCTGCGTGAGGAGCAGCGGGAGGCCGAGGTGTTGATGACGCTGATCTTTGCGTCGTTGCCTCCCGCCCCGCGCATCAAACTTTCGGCATCGTCGCTATCATCGACGGCCGCTGGCTCACTTCAAAGAACCAATTGGCCAGCTGCGGGTTGGCTTCACGCCAGCCCAGATCCGGGAAGCGCAGATCCAGATAACCCAGCGCACAGGCCACGCTGATCGAAGCGACGTCGAAGTGGCAGGTCAGTTCGGCAATCGCGTCGCGCTCCAGCAGGGCGAGGGCGCGGCGGATCTTTTCGCGCTGGGCTTCGAGCCATTCGTCCCAGTGTTTTTCCGGGGCGCGCAGCACTTGCTCGTAACGCACCATGACCGAGGCGTCCATGATCCCGTCGGCCATCGAGGCCAGCGTCAGGCGCCGCCAGCGGGCCGAGCCGTCGCGAGGAATCAGCGGATTGCCGACGTGCTGGTGGTCGAGGTAGTCGAGGATCACCCGGCTGTCATGGATGACATTGCCGTCGGCCAGGCGCAGGGCCGGGATCTTGCCCAGCGGGTTGTCTTCGTTGAGCGCGGCGTCCGGGCTGACAGGGCTGAGCACGCAGTCCTGCAGCGCGACGCGATCCTGCTGGCCGGTCTCGTGCAGCAGCACCATGACTTTGCGCACGAACGGGGACAGGGTGTTGTGGAACAGGGTCATGCTGGGAGCGGACATCGGCAGGGTCTCGGTCAGGGGCAATGACGGGCAGCATAGCCTGTCAGCGCCTTGGCTCAAGCTCTTTGTGGGAGCGAGCCTGCTCGCGATAGCGTCTGTTCATTCACAATCCAGGTGACTGAAAATCCGTTATCGCGAGCAGGCTCGCTCCCACAGGTTTTTCAGCTTCGCTGCAGTAATCCCTTCAATCCCAGAATTGCCGGCACTCCGAGACCAATCCAGCTCAAACCATCCCAGATCCCGTCCCCCAGCAGCGCCGCGAACAGGCCCGCTGCACTCAGCAGCGCGATCACCAGCGGTGTGCTGAAGACCTTCCAGAAATTCGACTGACGCGGCTTCATGCAGAGGCCTGCGCCGGTTCCAGCACCGGTCTTGCGGCCCTGCGTCGCACCACCCACAGATACACGCCGCTGGCGAGGACGATGATGGTCAGCACGTCCAGCGTGGCCCAGAGGATTTTCATCGGCATGCCGCCGTAGTCACCAAAGTGCAGCGGCTGCGACATGCCCATGGCGTCCATGTACCACGGCCGTTCGGCGACTGCCGTGACCTGCAGGTTGCTGGCGTCGATCAGCACCGGCGTCAGCAGATGCGAGGTCAGATGGGTGCCGCCCTTCATGAACACCGAGTAATGGTGCTCGCTGGAGAAGCGGGTGCCGGGGAAGGCGATGAAGTCCGGTTTCATCCCCGGTGCGACTTCGCCGGCTATATCCAGCAGGCGGGTGGCCGGGGCGAGGTGAGTCAGCGGTGGCGCATCGCGGTAGGGCGCGATCATGGTGTTGAGCGAATCGTTGCGCCAGGCCGCGATGATCAGATCGGCACAGGCGCTGATCACCCCGGTGACGCCGACCACCAGTGCCCAGGTCAGGGTCACGATGCCGATCAGGTTATGCAGGTCGAGCCAGCGCAGTCGGGTGGATTTGTCCCGGCGCACGCTGCCGAAATCCAGGCGACGCATGAACGGCAGGTACAACACCGTCCCGGACACGATGGCGACCACGAACAACACACCCATGAACGCCAGCAGCAACTTGCCCGGCAGACCGGCAAACATGTCGACGTGCAGGCGCAGGATGAACAGCATCAGGCCGCCATTGGCCGACGGTGTTTCCAGGGCTTCTCCGGTCCGCGCATCAAGCATGAAGGTGTGCGAGGAATTCGGCTCGGTGCCGGCAGTCTTCGCCATGATCGTCAGCACGGTGTTCGGCTCGTCGTCTTCGAAACCGAAATACTGCACGACTTCGCCGGGGCGATGGGCTTCGGCGGCTTGCACCAGTTGCGCCAGATTCAGGTGCGGCGTATCGGCCGGCATCTCGCGCACTTGGGGTGCGTCACCGAGCAGATGCTCGATCTCGTGATGAAAGATCAGCGGCAGGCCGGTCAGGGCCAGCAGCAGCAAAAACACGGTGCAGATCAGGCTGGTCCAGGTGTGGACGAACGACCAGCGGCGAATTGTTTTACTTTTCATTTGATGACCTTAAAGAGCACCAAAGCCGTCCACGAGGGACGGCCTGGTTGCCGGGCCGGTTTCAGCTCAGACGCTTACCACTTGTAGGTGGCGCTGGCGATGACGCTGCGCTGGTCGCCGTAGTAGCAGTAGAAGCTGTCACAGGTGGAGATGTAGTCCTTGTCCAGCAGGTTGGTGGCGTTGACTGCCAGCGACGCGCCTTTGAGGCTGTTGTCCAGGCGACCGAGGTCGTAATGCACGCTGGCATCGAACACGGTGTAGGCGTCCGCCTTGCCCAGCCAGGTGTTGGCCTTGTCGCCGTAGGTGTTGCCGGTGTAGCGCGCACCGGCGCCGATGCCGAAGCCGTCGAGCACGCCGCTGTGCCAGGTGTAGTCGGCCCATAGCGAGGCCTGCTGGTTCGGCATCAGTTGCAGACGATTGCCCTTGTCGACGCCGTTCTGCACTTCGGATTTGGCCAGGGTGTAGGCGGCGATGACTTTCAGGTTGTCGGTGACATCGGAGGTGGCTTCCAGCTCCAGGCCTTTGACTTTGACTTCACCGGTCTGGCTGGTGATCGATACGCCGTTGACGAACGAGCTGACCGAGACGTTTTTCTGGGTCAGGTCATACACGGCTGCGGACAGCAGGGTCTTGCTGCCGGGTGGTTGGTACTTGATGCCCAGTTCCCATTGCTTGCCTTCGGTGGGCTTGAGCGATTCAGTGGAGGAGGCGTCGGCGCCACTGGTGGGCTGGAAGGATTCGGCGTACGACAGGTACGGCACGAAACCGGAGTCGAACACGTAGCTGATCGCCGCGTTACCGCTGAAGGCCTTGTCGCGCTCGGTGTTGGTCGCATCGGCCTTGTTGATGAACTGGGTACCGGTGTGCACCCAGTCTTCACGGCCACCGAGGGTCAGGCGCCATTGGTCCAGGGCCATCTGGTCCTGGATGTAGAGGCCGGTCTGGTAGGTCTTCTGGTTGTAGTCATAGAACGCGGTGGAGCGCGCCGGACGCACGATCGGCTGACCATGGATCGGGTTGTTCACGTTGATGTCCGGCGCACTGCCGAAGATCGAGGTGTAGTTGGTATTGCTGCGCTGGTGATCCAGACCCAGCAGCAGGGTGTGGCGGATGTCACCGGTGGCGAAGTCGGCCTGGAAGTTGTTGTCCACGGCGAACTGGCTGATGTCTTCGTCGACGATGGTGGTCGAGCGGCCAACGTTGCCGTCATTGTCCACTTGAGTGAACGGGTAGGAGCCGACGGTAATGCCCTGGAACGACAGATCCGACTTGGTGTAACGCAGGTTCTGCTTGAACTGCCACACATCGTTCAGGCGATGTTCGAAGGCATAGCCCAGCGCGTAGTAGGTGCGGTCGTAGTATTCCCAGTCCGGATCGCCGAGGTTCTTGTGATGGGAAACCTTGCCGAACGGCATGTCGATCTTGGTGCCCTGCACCGGCAGGAACTGGCTGGTGATGCCGGTATCGTCGCGGGTGAACTGCGTCAGCAGGGTGAATTTGGTGTCGTCGTCGATGTTCCAGGTCAGGCTCGGCGCGATGTTGTAGCGCTTGTTTTCGATGTGGTCGATCTGCGTGTCGCTGTCACGCACCACGCCGCTGAGGCCATACAGGAACTGACCCGCTTCGTCGATCTTGCCGGTGCTGGCGAAGTTGATCTGACGGTGGTTGTCGCTGCCGTATTGCAGCTGGATTTCGCTGCTCTGCACATCGCTCGGGCGACGGCTGACCATGTCCAGCAGGCCGCCCGGCGGGGTCTGGCCGTACACGGACGAAGCCGGGCCGCGCAGCAGGGCGAGGCGGTCGAGGTTCCAGGTTTCCTGTTTCGGGTTGGCGTACACGCCTTTTGGCAGCGGCAGGCCGTCGAGGAACTGAGTCGGTTCGAAGCCGCGCACGCGCAGCCAGTCGGCGCGGGTGTCGCTGCCGTAGCTGCTGGCGGTGATGCCCGGCATGTAGCGCACGGCGTCATCGAGACTGTGCACGCTGCGATCGTCCATCTGCTGGCGGGTGGCGACGGAAATCGAACGCGGCGCTTCGACCAGCGCGGTGTCGGTCTTGGTGCCGGCGGCAGTGCGAGTGGCGGTGTAGCCTTCGACCGGGCCCCAGGCCGTTTCGGTGTTTTCCACACTGATCACGGAAGTTTCCGGCAACGCCAGCACGCCATCCGGCACGGCGACCAGAGTGTAGGTCCCGGTGCCGCTCTGTTGCAGTTGCAGACCCGTGCCACGCAGGGCCGCGCGCAGGGCGCCGGCTGCGTCATATTGGCCGTTGACCGGCGCCGAGGTCTTGCCCGCCGCCAGCGACGGGTTCAGCGACAGCGTGAGGCCGCCCTGGCTGGCGATCTGGTTAAGGGTGGTCGACAGGGGCGCGGCCGGCAGGTTGTAGGCGCGTACGCTCGACGCCTGTTCAGCGGCGATCAGTTGGCTGCTGGCCAGCGGGGTGCAGAGGACAATGGCGACCGCCAGCAAACTGGGGCGCAACAAGGTGTCTAGCGAACGGGACATACGGCGGCTCCTGAATGGAAATATTTCTCAATTGCCTGTGTGCCGTACGAGATTCGAAAAGTGATAGGGCTGGATGAAAATAATGTCGATTAACGCGAAACGGCCCGCGCCATGACAGAGGATCAAGGCTTCGGATCAGCCTTGGCCACGGTGACCCACCATGGCGTGTGCTGCTCGATCTGCACTGGCAGCGTCGGCAGCAGGGCGTTCAGCGCCTTGTCGGTATCGTGCAGCGGGAAACTGCCGGTGATGTGCAGATCGGCCACCTCCGGTGAGATGCCCAGATGGCCACGACGATAACGACCGAGTTCATGCACCAGGTCTTCCAGGCGGGCGTTGTCCACCACCAGCATGCCGCGGGTCCAGGCATCGACGCCGGGGTTGAGCGCCACCACCGAATCCAAGCCGTTATTGCGGATCAGCACTTGCTGGCCTTCGCGCAGGATCTGTTCCTGCGGATCGGATTGCGGATGCGCCGCCACCGCTGATTGCAGCACACTCAGGCGCGTGCCGGCGTCTTCTCGCTTGACCAGGAAACGCGTGCCGAGGGCGCGCATGCTGCCCTCGGCGGTTTCGACGATGAACGGCCGCGCATCGCCATGACCGGTTTCGATGAGGATTTCACCTTCCTGCAGCACGATCAGCCGCTGCTTTTCATCGAACCGCACATCCATGGCGCTGTGAGTGTTGAGATTGACCACGGTGCCGTCCGCCAGCCGCACGGTACGTTGTTCACCGGTGGCGGTGCGCTGATCGGCGAGCCAGTAATCCAGCGGCAGGTAATGGTCGGCGGCAAACAATGTCAGACCGACCACCGCCACAACGCTGGCCAGACCGTTGCCAAGCTTGCGTACCCGACGGCGGATGCCTTCGCGCGATTGCAGCAATGCGCTGCGTGCCGGGCCGTTGGCCACGCTGAAACGCTGGTCGAGCATGCCCAGCTGGCGCCAGGCGCGGGCATGCTCTTCATTGGCAGCGTGCCATTTGGCGAACTCTTCGCGCTCAAGCGGACTGCTGGAGTCGAGGGTCAATTGCCAGGCGATCGCTGCATCCAGCACATGGGCCGGCACCGGTCTGGAACTGGCCGGGTTCACGTCGGCTCACCGTACAGGGCGATGTAGCACTGACGGATGCCCTGGGCCAGGTACTGACGCACGCGGGGGACCGACACGCCGAGTTTGTCGGCGATCTCGGCATGGGTCAGGCCGTCGAGACGGTTATAAAGGAAAGCGGCGCGGGCCTTGGTCGACAATTGGCCGAGGAGGCGGTCGATGGCCTTGAGGTCTTCGAGGATCAGTTGTTGCTCTTCCACCGACGGCTGCTCGCCTTCGGGAATCAGCATCAGTTCGGTCAGATACGCCTGTTCCAGCGCTGCCCGGCGGAAGTAGTCGAACAACAAGCCCTTGGCGATGGCTACCAGAAAGGCTCGGGGTTCGCGGGGCGTCAGCAGTTCGTCGCGGCCGAGCAGGCGGACGAAGGTGTCCTGACTCAGGTCCTCGGCGCGTTGCGGGCAGGCCACGTTGCGCCGCAGCCAGGCCAGCAGCCAGCCGCGGTGGTCGCGATACAACGCACCGACGAGCTCACTGTGAGGGCTTTGGGCTGACGACACGAAAACACCGACTGGGAAATGTTAACCAACGAGAATTGTTCGCGATTGTGGCAGAGGTGGGAATGGTTAGCAATTGGCCACCGGTCGGGTTGTCGGGCGACAACCCGGGACTCAGAACGAATGTGTCTGCTGACGGCGCTTCCATTGGCTCAGGCGTTGTTGCAGATTCAGTGGACTGTGGATCTGTTGCTGACGCGCGCGACTGAACAGAATCAACGCCAGTTCCGCCGTGGCCAGCGCATCGGCGCTGGCGTGGTGGCGTTCGAACACTTCAAGCCTGAACCAGTCGATCCATTCGTCCAGTCCTGCCTCGCGGATGTGCGCTTGTGGGCAAACCAGTGGTGCAATGTCGGCGACATCCAGAAACACCTGCTGCAATTTGTACCCCAGGTGTTCTTTCATGGCGCGGCCCAGCATGTGTTGATCGAACGGCGCATGAAACGCCAGCACCGGACTGTCCCCGATAAACTCCAGCAAATCGACCAGAGCCTCGGCCGGTTCGCTGCCGGCGGCAATCGCGTTCGGCCCCAGTCCATGGATCAACACACTGGGGCCGAGTTTCAGTTCGCGACATTGCAGGGTGCGTTCGAATTGCTGGCTGAAATCGATCGCACCGTCCTCGATCACCACCGCGCCGATCGACAGCACCCGATCCTTGTTCAGATTGAGCCCGGTGGTTTCCAGATCCAGCACCACCCAGCGCTGTTCGCGCAGACTGCACTCGCTCAGTCCGCGGATCGCCGGCAGTTTCGACAGGCGTTGTCGCAGATCGTCCGGCAGAACGGGGCTGGCCGGGCGCAGCCACGAAAACAGGCTCATAGCTGATACCGCAAGGTCAGGCTGCTTTGCAGGCGCTGGGCCTGGCGCAGGGATTCGCGCAGGATGCGCCGGTCCAGATGATTGAGGCTGTCGGGATCGACCCGGTTCGAATACGGCAGGTTTTCCCGGGTCTGCAGTTGATGCTGCTGCATGCGCGTCTGCTGGATGAAGTGATACGCCTCTTCGTACGCGGCGCCATCCAGTCGGTCGATGACTTCTTTATCCACAAGCTGGCGGAAGCGTTCGAGGGTGTTGTTGGCGTCGATGCCGTTGGCCAGCGCGAGCAGGCGCGCACCGTCGACAAACGGGGTCAGGCCCTGGATTTTCAGGTCCAGCGTGGCTTTCTCGCCGTTCTTTTTCGTCAGCACGAACTCACGGAAGCGCCCAACCGGCGGACGGTTGCGCAAGGCGTTCTCGGCCATCATCCGCTGGAACAGGCGATTGTCGCCGACCTGATCGAGAATCCCCCGCCGCAATTGCTCGCAACCCTGTTCATCACCCCAGACTACCCGCAGGTCGAAATAGATGCTGGAACCCAACAAGTTCTCCGGCGTCGCCTCGCGAATGAACGCGGCAAACCGTCGGGCCCATTCGGCACGGGACAGACATAGCTGAGGATTGCCGGCCATGATGTTGCCCTTGCACAGGGTGAAGCCGCATTGCGCCAGGCTGTTGTTGATCTGCTGGGCAATCGGCAGCAGTTTGCCGCGAATCTCCGCCGCGTGGGCCGCATCCCGGGCTTCGAACAGAATGCCGTTGTCCTGATCGGTGTGCAGGGTCTGCTCGCGCCGGCCTTCGCTGCCGAAACACAACCAGCTGAATGGCACGCCGGGGTCGCCTTTCTCGGCGAGGGTCAGTTCGATCACCCGGCACACGGTGTGATCGTTGAGCAGGGTGATGATGTGAGTGATCTGGGTCGAGGACGCGCCGTGAGCGAGCATGCGCTCCACCAGTTGGCCGATCTCGCCGCGCAGGGTCACCAGTTGCTCGACTCGCTGGGCGCTGCGGATGGTCCGGGCCAGGTGCACCAGATCGACCCGCTGCAGCGAAAACAGATCCCGTTCGGAAACCACGCCGCACAGGCGCTGATCCTTGACCAGACACACGTGGGCGATGTGCCTTTCGGTCATGGCAATCGCCGCGTCGAAAGCGCTGTGATCCGGCGACAGATAGAACGGCGAGTGCGTCATGTGGAGTTCGATCGGCTCGCTGAAATCGCCAACCCCTTCAGCCACGACATGCCGCAGATCGCGCAGGGTGAAAATCCCCAGCGGCGCCTTGTGTTCATCCACCGCGACGATGCTGCCGACCTGTTGTTCGTGCATCAGCTTCACCGCTTCGCGCAGTGGGGTGGAAGGGCTGCAGGTCACTGGATGGCGCATCGCCAATTCGCCCAGGCGGGTGTTCAGCGAGTATTGGGTGCCGAGGGTTTCCACGGCTTTCTGCTGAACTTGCTGGTTGACCTGATCCAGCAGGCTGCTGACCCCGCGAAGGGCGAAGTCGCGGAAGGTATTGGAGAGGGCGAACAGCTTGATGAACGCCAGTTTGTTCAGTTGCAGGCAGAAGGTGTCTTCGCCGGCCAGGTGCTCGGTGCGGGTCGCCCGTTCGCCGAGCAGCGCGGCGAGGGGAAAACACTCGCCAGTGGTGATTTCAAACGTGGTTTCGGTGCCGCCCTTGGCCGTATGTGGGCGTTCACCGACCACCCGGCCCTGCTTGACGATGTAGAAGTGTTCGACCGGCCCGTCGGCGGGTTTGATGATGCTCTCGCCCTGACCGTAGAAGCGCAGCTGGCATTGCTCCACCAGGTAGGCCAGGTGGGCGTGTTCCATTTGATTGAAAGGGGGGAAGCGCTGAAGGAATTGCAAAGTGCCCTGAATGTTCTGCAACACCGCGGTTTTCCCTGCCTGGGTGAAGGCGTCCGCTTTACTCATAACCATTACCGCAGTCTTTTTCGAATTGTTGTTGTCGGATCGTTGCAGCCATGGTCGACCCCATCGCGCGGGGTGCCCATTGGACGTAAGTCTAGGTTGGGCATGCCGTTGGGGAGTTTTCGGATATGCCCTACAAAATCAGTCGGAAATTCTTCGGTTCGCCCCTTGGAAAAAAATCCGACGAAGTGCACATTGAAGCTCTGCCCAGCGATGTCTGACCACTGTGCCAGGGGACTGAATTGAAAACGTAGAGAACGCCATGTCCGACCACGATATTTTGAGCGACGCCGAGCGGGAAGCGCTCAGCGCTGTAATGCTCGAACCCGATTTGCCACCGCAACGTGTATTGATCGTCGACGACGACAAGGACGCCCGGGAGCTGTTGTCGGAGATTCTCGGATTGGATGGCATTCGCTGCCTGACCGCGGCCAGCGGCGAAACCGCCCTGAAAATGCTCGCGGAAAAACCTTCGATCGGACTGGTGATCACAGACCTGCGCATGGGCAACGTCGATGGTCTGGAGTTGATCCGCCAGGTGCGCGAGTCAGTGCGGGCGGCGTTGCCGATCATCATTGTGTCGGGCGATGCCGACGTGAAGGACGCGATTGCGGCGATGCATTTGAGTGTGGTGGATTTTCTGCTCAAACCGATCGATACCGCCAAATTGCTTGGACTGGTCAGGCATGAGCTGGGCATCGAGCCCTAGCCAATCCGGCGCAAACAAAAAAGCCCTGATCAAAAGATCAGGGCTTTTTCATGTCCGGCATCCGCGCAAGTTACAGGCCGTTGGCAGCCTTGAACTCGCGGCGACGACGGTGCAGGACCGGCTCGGTGTAGCCGTTCGGCTGTTTGGTGCCCTCGATCACCAGTTCGACCGCCGCCTGGAAGGCGATGTTGCTGTCGAAGTTCGGGGCCAGCGGACGGTACAGCGGGTCGTTGGCATTCTGACGGTCCACTACCGGCGCCATGCGCTTGAGGCTTTCCATCACTTGCGCTTCGGTCACCACACCGTGGCGCAGCCAGTTGGTGATGTGCTGGCTGGAGATACGCAGCGTCGCACGGTCTTCCATCAGGCCGACATCGTTGATATCCGGCACTTTCGAACAGCCCACGCCCTGGTCGATCCAGCGCACCACGTAACCGAGAATGCCCTGGGCGTTGTTGTCCAGTTCGTTCTTGATCTGCTCCGGGGTCCAGTTCGGGTTGACCGCCAGCGGGATGGTCAGGATGTCATCGACCGAAGCGCGGGCACGTTTGGCCAGCTCGGCCTGACGGGCGAACACGTCGACCTTGTGGTAGTGCAGCGCGTGCAGCGCAGCGGCGGTCGGCGACGGTACCCAGGCGGTGTTGGCACCGGCCAGCGGGTGAGCGATTTTCTGTTCGAGCATCGCCGCCATCAGGTCGGGCATCGCCCACATGCCTTTACCGATTTGCGCACGACCTTGCAGGCCGGTGCTCAGACCGATATCGACGTTCCAGTTTTCATAGGCGCCGATCCACTTCTCGGCCTTCATGTCGGCCTTGCGCACCATCGGGCCGGCTTCCATGGAGGTGTGAATTTCATCGCCGGTGCGGTCGAGGAAACCGGTGTTGATGAACACCACGCGCTCGCTGGCGGCCTTGATGCAGGCCTTGAGGTTGACCGTGGTGCGGCGCTCCTCGTCCATGATCCCGACTTTCAGGGTGTTGCGCGCAAGGCCCAGCACGTCTTCGATGCGACCGAACAGCTCGTTGGTGAACGCCGCTTCTTCCGGGCCGTGCATCTTCGGTTTGACGATGTAGACCGAACCGGTGCGAGTGTTCTTGCGCGAGGTGTTGCCGTTGAGGTTGTGCATCGCCGCCAGGCACGTGACCAGACCGTCGAGGATGCCTTCCGGCACTTCGTTGCCGTCTTTGTCGAGAATCGCATCGATGGTCATCAGGTGACCAACGTTACGCACGAACAACAGCGAGCGGCCGTGCAGGGTCAGTTCGCTGCCGTCGACCTTGGTGTAGGTGCGATCCGGGTTCATGGTACGGGTGAAGGTCTGGCCGCCCTTGGACACGGATTCCGCGAGGTCGCCCTTCATCAGGCCGAGCCAGTTGCGGTAGATCACCACCTTGTCGTCGGCATCGACGGCAGCCACGGAGTCTTCGCAGTCCATGATGGTGGTCAGCGCCGCTTCCATCAGGATGTCTTTGACGCCGGCGGCATCGGTCTGGCCGACCGGGGTGCTGGCGTCGATCTGGATTTCGAAATGCAGGCCGTTGTTTTTCAGCAGGATCGCGATCGGCGCATTGGCGTCGCCCTGGAAGCCGATCAGTTGTGCATCGTTGCGCAGGCCGCTGGTGCTGCCGCCCTTGAGGGTGACCAGCAGTTTGCCGTCAGCGATCTTGTAGCCGGTGGAATCGACGTGGGAGCCTGCGGCCAGTGGCGCGGCTTCGTCGAGGAACGCACGGGCGAAGGCGATGACTTTATCGCCACGCACCTTGTTGTAGCCTTTGCCTTTTTCCGCGCCGCCGGCTTCGCTGATGGCGTCGGTGCCATACAGGGCGTCGTACAGCGAACCCCAGCGGGCGTTCGAGGCGTTGAGGGCGAAGCGGGCGTTCATCACCGGAACCACGAGTTGCGGGCCGGCGGTACGGGCGATTTCGTCGTCGACGTTTTGCGTCGTTGCCTGGAAATCAGCCGCTTCTGGCAGCAGATAACCGATCTCTTGCAGGAAGGCTTTATAAGCCACGGCGTCGTGCGGCTGACCGGCACGGCTCTGGTGCCAGCCGTCGATACGAGCCTGGAAGTCATCGCGTTTGGCGAGTAGGGCTTTGTTCTTCGGCGCCAGGTCGTGAATGACCTTGTCGGCACCTTCCCAGAATTTGTCGGCGGTGAGGCCGGTACCGGGAATGGCTTCGTTGTTCACGAAGTCGAACAGGACTTTGGCGACCTGCAGGCCACCGACTTGAACGTGTTCAGTCATTGCTTGCCTCACTCTGCTCAGCTATTTCGCTTTTCAGCTCTTCAATTTAACAATGAAGCCTCTGGCCATTTAAACCACAAACCCCTTGACCAGTACATGCCATCGCTGGCGGCTGGGTTGGGACCAATCAACGGCTTGGGGGCCTTGCTGACGGGGCTTTCAGGGTTGCGAACGTGCCTTGGGCAGACATCGATCCAGCGTTATGTAGTGCGCGCTGCGGCATACTACATGATGAGTTGCGGTTGTGAAAATCAGACTAATTACGTCGTTCTGCGACCCCATGACGCATTGCGGTCACGGCGCGGAACGGGATGTTCTCAAAAAACCAATGGATTGTTCCAGTTAAATATAAAAAGTTGTACACGATTGGTGATTTCGAGCGTCTGAGGCGTCTGTCGAACGCTTGCCTATACTTGCTTTTCTATAACAAAAGTCATGACAAGAGGGCTGCGCCATGGATCACCTCGTACTCACCGTCTTCGCGCCGGACAAGCCCGGGCAGGTCGAGCGCATCGCCCAATGCATCGCCGAGCACGGCGGCAACTGGCTGGAAAGCCGCATGTCACGCATGGCCGGGCAGTTCGCCGGGATTCTGCGGGTTGGCGTGCCGGCAGAGGCTTACGACGAATTAGTCGATGCCTTACAAGCGTTGTCGGCGCAGGGCATTCGTGTGCTGGTAGCCGAAAGCGGTATCGAGCAGGCCTGCACCTGGAAACCGATTGCCATGGAACTGGTGGGCAATGATCGTCCGGGCATCGTGCGCGATATCACCCGGTTGCTGAGCGAGCAGGGTGTGAACCTCGAGCGGCTGGTGACCGAAGTGCGTCCGGCGCCGATGAGCAGCGAGCCGCTGTTTCACGCCGAAGCGATTCTGGCGGTGCCCCTGACTCTTTCACTGGACGTGCTGCAATCGCGCCTGGAAACCCTGGCCGATGACTTGATGGTGGAATTGGTGCTGCGCACCGACCTGTGAAGACGGATCGGGTTATCCAGTTTAAACGTGCACCTGCCTGTGGATAACCTGTAGAGACTGACCGCCAGGCCACGTCCGCCTTGGCTTTGCGTGAATTGATCAAAAAAACACCAGCATTCAGTGACTTGCGCACAAACAGCGGGGATCACGCTGTGGATAACCTTGGGAAGGAACGATGCAGGCCACGAGAACCGTGGCCTGCGGAGTTTTGTACGGTTTTTGATCAGCTGCGCCGGCGCAGACTTATCCACGCATCGACGCTATACACCGCCAGACCGGCCCAGATAAACATGAAGGCGATCAGCGTGCTGGACGACAAGTGCTCACCGAACAGCAGCACGGCTTGCAGCAGCACCAGAGTCGGTGCCAGGTACTGCAGGAAGCCGAGGGTGGTGTAGGGCAGGTGCCGCGCCGCCGCGTTGAAGCAGACCAGCGGCACCAGCGTCACCGGACCGGCCGCCACCAGCCACCAGGCTTCGGAGGTCGTCCAGAACTCGGCCTGAGCACTGGTCGCGGTCGGATTGAACAGCAGCCATGCGAGGGCGATCGGCACCAGCATCCAGGTTTCCACCACCAGCCCGGGCAGCGCCTTGACCGGCGCCTGCTTGCGGATCAGTCCGTAGAAACCGAAGGTCAGCGCCAGCACTAGCGATACCCACGGCAGGCTGCCGACCTGCCATACCTGCTGCGCCACGCCAATCGCCGCCAGACCGACCGCCAGCCACTGCATGCGGCGCAAGCGTTCGCCGAGGATCAACATGCCCAGCAGCACGTTAACCAATGGGTTGATGTAGTAACCGAGGCTCGCCTCCAGCATCCGCCCGTTGTTCACCGACCAGACGTAGGTCAGCCAGTTGGCCGCGATCAGCGTGCCGCTGAGCGCGAGAATCGCCAGGCGTTTAGGGTTATCGCGCAGCTCCTGCCACCAGCCCGGGTGTTTCCAGACCATCAACAGCAGCGCGCCGAACAGCGCTGACCACAGCACCCGGTGGATGATGATTTCCACCGCCGGCACTTCGGCGATGGCTTTGAAGTAGAGCGGGAACAGTCCCCAGATGATGTAGGCGCTGAGGCCCAGAATGTACCCGCGACGCGGGTTGGCGGCTTGCATGCAGAATCCTTGCTTAGGCAGCTAACAAAGCAGCAATTGTACGGGCAGTTGTATAGACGTGTCGTGTCAGAAAAGCTTCAACGGCTCTTCGTTCAGCGCCGACAGTTGCTCACGCAACGCCAGCACCTGATCGCCCCAATACCGCTCCGTGCCGAACCACGGAAAACTGTGAGGGAACGCCGGATCGTCCCAGCGTCGGGCCAGCCACGCGCTGTAATGCATCAGGCGCAAGGCGCGCAGTGGTTCGATCAGCGCCAGTTCGCGGGGGTCGAAATCGTGGAACTCGTTGTAGCCGTCCATCAACTCCGACAGCTGTCCGAGACACTCCTGGCGATCGCCGGCGAGCATCATCCAGATGTCCTGCACCGCCGGCCCCATGCGGCAGTCGTCGAGGTCGACGATGTGGAACATCTCGTCGCGGCACATCATGTTGCCGGGGTGGCAGTCGCCGTGTATGCGGATGTTCTGGTGCGGCGTGGCGGCGTAGACGTCTTCCACACGCTTGAGCAGATCGCGGGCGACAGACTCGTAGGCCGGCAACAGACTTTTCGGAATGAAGTTGCCTTCCAGCAAAGTGGTCAGCGACGCATGGCCAAAGTTCTGCACGGTCAGCGCTTCTCGGTGTTCGAACGGCTTCGTTCCGCCGACCGCGTGCATGCGCCCGAGCAACTGGCCGAGGCGATACAGCTGATCGAGATTGCCCGGCTCCGGCGCGCGGCCACCGCGACGGGGAAACAAGGTGAAACGGAAGCCAGCGTGTTCATGCAGGGTTTCGCCGTTGTGGACAAGTGGCGCCACCACCGGGATCTCGACGTCGGCCAGTTCGAAGGTGAACTGGTGTTCTTCGAGAATGGCCTCGTTGGTCCAGCGCTGCGGGCGATAGAACTTGGCGATCAGCGGTTCCGAGTCTTCGATGCCGACCTGATAGACGCGGTTTTCGTAACTGTTGAGCGCCAGGATGCGCGCATCGCTCAGGAAACCGATGCTTTCGACGGCATCGAGCACGAGGTCTGGGGTGAGGGTTTCAAACGGGTGGGCCATGCTGACTCCTGCGCGCAGCAGGCTGCCGCGTCCGGCCCAGCATGGTAGCGCAGACGGGCTGTCTTGAGGGGATCGTTCCCGTGCAGGGCACGGGAACGATCAGAGCGTCGCAGCATCAGGCGCCGACGATCCCGCCATCCTCACGGGTAATCGCCATCACCGAAGAGCGTGGCTTGCCGTTCGGCAGGTGCTCGGGGAAGGTCGAGCCGCCGTTCTCGCCCGGATGCTGAATCCCGACAAACAGGGTTTTCTGATCCGGCGAGAAACTGATCCCGGTGACTTCACAACCGATCGGTCCGACCATGAACCGGCGAATCTCACCGGTCGCAGGATCGGCGCAGAGCATCTGGTTGTTGCCCATTCCGGCAAAGTCCCCGGCGTTGCTCGAATCACCGTCGGTGAGAATCCACAGTCGGCCGGCCTTGTCGAAACCGAGGCCGTCAGGGCTGTTGAACATGTTTTGCGGCGTGATGTTCGACGAGCCGCCCTTCGGCGTGCCGGCGTGCACGCTCGGGTTGCCGGCCACCACGAACAGATCCCAGGCGAAGGTCTTCGAACCATGATCGTCGCGGTCGGTGCGCCAGCGCAGGATCTGACCGTAGACGTTCTTCTCGCGCGGGTTCGGCCCGCCCACCGGTTGCCCGTCTTCGCCGCGCTTGGCGTTGTTGGTCAGGGTGCAATAAACCTGGCCGTCTTTCGGGCTGACCACGATCCACTCCGGACGGTCCATGCGCGTGGCGCCGACCACACTGGCTGCCAGACGCGCGTGAATCAGCACTTCGGCCTGATCGGCAAAACCGCTGCTGGCGTCGATGCCGTTCTTGCCGTGGGTCAGTTCGATCCACTGGCCCTGGCCTTTCGGGTGGTCGGAGTTGCCGTCGCCCGCATCGAACTTCGCCACGTACAGGGTGCCGTGATCGAGGATGTCGCGGTTGGCTTTCGCGTTGCGGTGGTTGATGCGGTCGCGGCTGATGAACTTGTAGATGAACTCGCCGCGTTCGTCGTCGCCCATGTACACCACGGCGCGACCGTCGTCGGTCTCGGCCAGGGCAGCGTTTTCGTGTTTGAAGCGACCGAGGGCAGTGCGCTTGACCGGCGTCGATTGCGGGTCGAACGGGTCGATTTCCACCACCCAGCCGTGACGGTTGAGCTCGTTCGGGTTTTTGACCATGTCGAAGCGCGGATCGAACGGATGCCAGTTGATCTCGCGGCTGGCGGCCGTCACGCCGTAGCGTTTCTGCGCCGGATCGAACTGTTGCTGGGCATTGCTGCTGCCGAAGCAGTCGGTGAAGTTCTCTTCACACGTCAGATAAGTGCCCCACGGGGTCTTGCCGTTGGCGCAGTTCTGGAAGGTGCCGAGGACTTTCTTGCCGTGCTTGTCGGCGCTGGTTTTCATCAATTCATGACCGGCCGCCGGGCCGCTGATGCGCAGCGGTGAGTTGCCGTGGATGCGGCGGTTGTAGCGCGAACCCTGAACGAACTGCCATTGACCGTTCTTGCGCGCCACTTCGATCACCGAGACACCTTCGCAGGCCAGGGCCTTGCGCACGTCTTCCGCCGATTGCGGCAGGCCGCCGTGAGGGTAGAGGTAGCGGTAGTTGGTGTATTCGTTGTTGATCGCCATCAGGGCGCGGTTTCTGTCGTCCGGAAAGGCGAACAGGCTCATGCCGTCGTTGTTGTCACCGAACTGCACTTCCTGTGCGGCTGCAGTGCCGTTGCCGCTCGGGTCGAAGGCCGGGCCGTTCTTGTGCAGGGGCTGGCCCCAGCTGATCAGCACCGACGACTTGTAACCCTTGGGCAGGCTGATGACGTCGGTGGTGGCGGCCGCAATGCTGTCGAAGCCCAGCAGGCGGCTGTTGCCGGCGCTGACACCGGTGGCCAGGGCGCTGCGACTCAACAGGCTGCCACCGAGGAACATCGCCGCGCCGCACAGTGCGCCGGCACCGATGAAACCACGACGGCTCAGGCCGACCATTTTTTCCAGATCAGTGGATTGGTTTTCTTCTAATAGGCTCACATCAGGCTCCCTGCTTGGTTTTGGCAGCCACCTTAATGAGAGGCGATGACGCTTTTGTTGCAGGAACCCGGGCTAGAGTGGTGTGCCGATGATCACATTGGACGGCGAGAACTGCACCCGTACCGGTTGTTCGACGGTCAGTTTGTGGGTGCGCAGGTGCAGCGGCTCAGCCAGGGCGCAGAGTGTCTGGCCGTTGGGCAGGGCGATGCGCACTTCGCTGGGGCCGTCCTCGGCATCGAGAATGGCTTCGAGGGTGCCTTCGAGAAGATTGTGACCAGATGTTGCGGCTTGCCCGTTGCCCAGTAATTCAAGCCAGCCGGCCTTGATCAGTGCTACCACTTCGGTGTTCGGTTGCAGCTCCAGATGCACGGTGCTGTCGTGGGTGATCTGCGCGTCGATGCACAAGCCTTCGGCCAGTTCGAGGCGGATCAGGTCATTGCGGCCCTGATGCTCGATGCTGACGACTGTGCCGTGCAATTGATTGCGGGCGCTGGTGCGAAGCATCAGACGGCCGAGCAGATCCAGATCACTGGCGTCCTCGGCGGCTTCCAGCACCTGCGCCTGCAAGGCTTGGAGCTTCTGATAAAGACGCAGCACCCGTTCACCTTCGCTGGACAGTTTCGCGCCGCCGCCGCCCTTGCCGCCGACAGCCCGCTCGACCAAGGGTTTCTGCGCCAGATTGTTCAGTTCATCGATGGCGTCCCATGCCGCTTTGTAGCTCAGGCCCGCGCTTTTTGCGGCGCGGGTAATCGAGCCCTGTTCGGCAATGTGTTGCAGCAGGGCGATACGCTGCGGGCGGCGGACGATGTGCTGGGACAACAGGCTGGGCAGGGACATGTCGAGTGCTTTGTTCTGGGGTGATGGAGGAGGAAGTTGGCCGCTTGGCGCGTGTGAGTCAAGCCGCGTCGCCAGGTTTCGGTGTGCGGGCCAGGCAGTAGACGTCGACCCGCGTGGCGCCCGCGTCCAGCAGCAACCGGGCCAGCGCTTGAGCTGTGGCGCCGGTGGTCAGCACATCATCCACCAAGGCCAGATGCCGGCCTCGTACATCGGCCTCCGGCACCCGCTTGAAGGCATTGCGCAAATTGCGTTTACGCGCCCTGGCGTCGAGTGCCTGCTGGGCGCTGGTGTCCTGGGTACGGCGCAGGACATTTTCTTCACAGGGCAGATCCAGTTGCTTGCCGAGCCATTGCGCCAGCATTGCCGCCTGATTGAATCCGCGCTGACGCAGGCGCTTGTTCGCCAATGGCACCGGCAGCAGGGCGTCCGGACGTGGCAGGCCCTCGTCGAAGCGATGTTGCAGGAACTGCCCGAGAACCTCGCCCAACAGGCGGCCAAACGGCCATTTGGCGTTGTGTTTGAAACGGGTGATCAGACTGTCCACCGGGAAGCCGTAGGACCAGGGCACCACCACCTGTTCGAAGGCGGGTGGATCCTTCAGGCACTCGCCGCATGTCAGGCCTGCTGCGGGCAGCGGCAATGCACAAGTCATGCATTGATCGCCAAGCCAGG
Organism: Pseudomonas sp. 58(2021); assembly: GCF_017491585.1. Classification (NCBI taxonomy): domain Bacteria; kingdom Pseudomonadati; phylum Pseudomonadota; class Gammaproteobacteria; order Pseudomonadales; family Pseudomonadaceae; genus Pseudomonas; species Pseudomonas sp. 58(2021). The sequence goes on along the minus strand of NZ_JAFGYZ010000001.1, from coordinate 87,949 downwards.
GCAGGTCGGTTTCGCAGGCTACGCAGAGGGGCGTTTCGGTTTCCGCCGGCTCATCGCAAATCAAACAGGTTTGGTCATTATTTAACCAGATGTAAACCGGTCTATCTTGATGTGGTTGACAGTGCATGGCTCTTCCTTAAATATGCCGAACATCCGTGTCGTGCCTGTGGGTATTCCGTTTCCCCAGGCGCAAGCCAAGCATAACCAAGGAATCGCCCATGAGCGCCAGCACCACTGCCACCCTGCGTCACGACTGGACTTTGGCCGAAGTCAAAGCACTCTTCGTTCAGCCTTTCAACGACTTGCTGTTTCAGGCGCAGACGGTGCACCGCGCGCATTTCGACGCCAACCGCGTCCAGGTTTCCACCCTGCTGTCGATCAAGACCGGCGCCTGTCCGGAAGATTGCAAATACTGTCCGCAGTCCGGTCACTACAACACGGGCCTGGAAAAAGAAAAGTTGATGGAAGTGCAGAAGGTCCTCGAAGAGGCTGCCCGCGCCAAGGCCATCGGTTCGACCCGTTTCTGCATGGGCGCGGCGTGGAAGCACCCGTCGGCCAAGGACATGCCTTACGTGTTGAAAATGGTCGAAGGCGTGAAGGCCATGGGCCTGGAAACCTGCATGACCCTCGGTCGTCTCGATCAGGACCAGACCGAAGCGCTGGCCAAGGCCGGCCTCGACTATTACAACCACAACCTCGATACCTCGCCGGAGTTCTACGGCAGCATCATCACTACCCGCACCTATGCCGAGCGTCTGCAGACTCTGGCCTATGTGCGCGATGCGGGGATGAAGATCTGCTCCGGCGGCATCCTCGGTATGGGCGAGTCCCTCGATGACCGCGCGAACCTGCTGATCCAGCTGGCCAACCTGCCGGAGCACCCGGAATCGGTGCCGATCAACATGCTGGTGAAAGTCGCCGGCACGCCGCTGGAAAACGCTGACGATGTCGATCCGTTCGACTTCATCCGCATGCTCGCCGTGGCGCGCATCCTCATGCCGCAATCCCACGTGCGCCTGTCCGCCGGCCGCGAAGCGATGAACGAGCAGATGCAGGCCCTGGCGTTCTTCGCCGGCGCCAACTCGATTTTCTACGGCGACAAACTGCTGACCACCGCCAACCCGCAGGCCGACAAGGACATGCAGTTGTTCGCACGTCTGGGTATTCAGCCGGAAGCCCGTGAAGAGCATGCCGACGAAGTGCATCAGGCCGCCATCGAGCAGGCGCTGGTGGAGCAGAAGAGCAGCGAGCAGTTCTATAACGCGGCGGTCTGAAACTCGCCCCGATTTGCTGAAGGAACACTCCCCTGTGGGAGCTGGCTTGCCAGCGATAGCGGACTGACAGTCGACACTGATGTTGAATGTGGCGCCGCCATCGCTGGCAAGCCAGCTCCCACAGGATCGGTGTCCATCCTGATTCATGTGATTTGACTGTTCGAGGCTTGCATGTCTTTCGATCTCGCCGCACGCCTTGCTGCCCGTCGTGCCGAAAATCTCTATCGCCAGCGCCCGCTGCTTGAAAGCCCGCAAGGGCCGCAAGTGGTGGTCGACGGTCAGCCGTTGCTGGCGTTCTGCAACAACGATTACCTGGGCCTGGCCAATCATCCGCAAGTGATCGAAGCCTGGCGCGCCGGTGCCTCGAAGTGGGGCGTGGGCGGCGGTGCCTCGCATCTGGTGATCGGCCACAGCGGCCCGCATCACGAATTGGAAGAAGCCTTGGCCGACCTCACGGGAAGGCCCCGTGCGCTGTTGTTCACCACCGGCTACATGGCCAACCTCGGCGCGGTTACGGCGCTGGTCGGGCAGGGCGATACGGTGCTGGAAGACCGGCTCAATCATGCCTCGTTGCTGGATGCCGGATTGTTGTCCGGCGCGCGCTTCAATCGTTATTTGCACAACGACGCCGACAGCCTCGCCAAGCGTCTGGAGAAAGCCACCGGCAATACTTTGGTGGTCACTGACGGCGTGTTCAGCATGGACGGCGATCTTGCCGACCTGCCGGCGCTGGCCCGAGAGGCCAAGGCCAAAGGCGCTTGGTTGATGGTCGATGACGCCCACGGATTCGGTCCGCTGGGAGCGAACGGTGGCGGGATCGTCGAGCATTTCGGACTGAGCCAGGATGACGTGCCGGTGCTGGTCGGCACGCTCGGTAAAGCGTTCGGCACGGCGGGCGCGTTTGTCGCCGGCAGCGAAGAGCTGATCGAAAGCCTGATCCAGTTCGCCCGCCCGTATATCTACACCACCAGCCAGCCGCCGGCGCTGGCCTGCGCAACCTTGAAAAGTCTGGAACTGCTGCGCAGCGAACACTGGCGCCGCGAGCATTTGCAGACGCTGATCCGCCAGTTCCGTCATGGCGCCGAACAGATCGGCCTGGAGCTGATGGACAGCTTCACGCCGATCCAGCCGATCCTGATCGGCGATGCCGGTCGCGCCGTGCGTCTATCGCAGATGCTGCGCGAGCGTGGGCTGATGGTCACTGCGATCCGCCCGCCGACCGTGCCTGCCGGCAGCGCGCGGCTGCGCGTCACCCTGACCGCCGCCCACAGTGAGGCGCAGGTGCAACTATTGTTAGAAGGACTGGCCGATTGCTTTGCCCAACTCAAGTCGGAGCCAAGCCATGCGTGATCGTCTGATTCTGCTCCCGGGTTGGGGCCTCGGCGTTTCGCCGCTGGAGCCTCTGGCCGCTGCGTTGCGTGGGCTGGATGAACACCTGACGGTCGACATCGAGCCGTTGCCGGAGCTGGAATCCAGCGATCCTGCGGACTGGCTCGACGAACTCGATGAGCGCATTCCCGAAGATGCCTGGCTGGGTGGCTGGTCGCTGGGCGGGATGCTCGCTTCGGAGCTGGCGGCGCGACGTGGCGAACATTGCTGCGGCTTGCTGACCCTGGCGAGCAATCCTTCGTTTGTCGCCCATGAACAATGGCCGAGCGCGATGCCCGGCGAGACCTTCGATGCGTTTCTGGCTGGTTGCAATGCCGACCCGCGACAGACCCTCAAACGTTTCTCTCTGTTATGTGCTCAAGGTGCGCAAGACCCGCGCGGCTTGTCGCGACTGTTGCTCGGCGGCGCGCCGAACACTTCGCCGGCGGCGTTAATGGCTGGTCTGGCGTTGTTGGCGCAGATCGATACGCGTAATGCCTTGCAAGTGTTTCGAGGCCCGCAATTGCATCTGTTTGGCGGGCTGGATGGGCTGGTGCCGGCGGAAGCCGCGGGCGAGTTGTTCGCGCTGCTGGCGGATGTCGAGGTCGGGCTGATCGAGAAGGCCAGCCATGGGTTTCTTCTGGAAGATCCCCACGGTGTGGCCGGTGCTATCCAGGCGTTTTTAAGTGAGTGTGGTGATGACTGATTTGTCTCTTGCTGCGCTGCCCGGCGGCTTGCCTGACAAACGCCAGGTAGCGGCTTCCTTCTCACGTGCAGCGGCCAGCTACGACAGCGTCGCCGAGTTGCAGCGTGATGTCGGCACGCAGTTGCTGAATCGTCTGCCGGTGGATTTTCTGCCGTCGCGCTGGCTGGATCTCGGCTGTGGCACCGGCTATTTCACCCGGGCGCTGGCCGAACATTTTGCCGGGAACGAAGGGCTGGCGCTGGATATCGCCGAAGGCATGCTCAATCACGCCCGGCCATTGGGTGGTGCCACACACTTTATTGCGGGCGATGCCGAGCGTCTGCCGTTGCAGAATTCGACCTGCGACCTGATTTTCTCCAGCCTCGCCGTGCAGTGGTGCGCAGACTTCGAATCGGTGCTCGGCGAAGCGTTTCGGGTGCTGAAACCAGGGGGGATTTTTGCGTTTGCTAGTCTTTGTGTAGGGACGTTGTACGAATTGCGCGACAGTTGGCGCCAGGTCGATGGTCTGGTACACGTCAACCGCTTCCGCGAATTCGCCCGGTATGAACAATTGTGCGCGGCCAGTGGTTTGCGCACGGTCAGTCTTGAGAAACGGCCGCATGTGCTGCATTACCCGGATGTGCGCAGCTTGACGCACGAACTCAAGGCACTGGGCGCACACAATCTGAATCCCGGTCGGCCGGGCGGACTCACCGGGCGGGCGCGGATTCTCGGGCTGGTCGAGGCGTACGAGCAGTTCCGTCAGCAACAAGGCTTGCCGGCGACTTATCAGGTGGTTTACGCCGTGTTGGAGAAACCCTTATGAGCGCAGCCTATTTCATCACTGGAACCGACACTGACGTTGGCAAGACCACTGTCGCCGCCGGGTTGCTGCATGCGGCGCGGTCGGCGGGGCTGAGTACGGCGGCGGGCAAGCCGGTGGCGTCCGGTTGTGTCGTGACACCCAGAGGCCTGCGCAACTCCGATGCCTTGGCGTTGCAGGCCGAGTGTTCGTTGCCGCTGACGTATCAACAGGTCAATCCGGTGGCGTTCGAGCCGGCGATCGCGCCGCATCTGGCGGCACGAGAGGCAGGTGTGGCGCTGACGGTGCAATCGCTGCTGGTGCCGATGCGCGAGATTCTGGCCATGAACGCCGACTTCACGCTGATCGAAGGTGCGGGTGGCTGGCGGGTGCCGTTGGCGGATCAGGACAATCTGTCGGATCTGGCGATTGCGCTGAAGCTGCCGGTCATTCTGGTGGTCGGCGTGCGTCTGGGTTGCATCAGTCATGCGCTGTTGACTGCCGAGGCGATTGCCCGGGACGGGCTGCAACTGGCGGGATGGGTGGCGAACATCATTGATCCGAAGACGTCGCGGCTGGAGGAAAACCTGGCGACGCTGGCCGAGCGGATTCCAGCGCCATGCCTGGGGCGAGTGCCCAAGCTCAAGGCGATCAGCGCCGAGGCGGTCGCCGAGCATTTGCAACTGGACTTGCTCGACTGATTTTGGCTATGACAAGGCACAGTGCCATTAGTGTTTTTGACGGGTGTTTTTCTGACGTCTCTGGTTCAATGGCAGCCATTGATCCTTCCCAAGGACGAGAGCTCCCATGGAAATCTCCGGAAACACGGCTTTTTATGCAGGTTTGAGCACGATTCAGACCGGGCAGAACCGCGTCGATCAGGCTGCCAGCCAGATCGCCAACAACACCATCGAGCGTTCGGTCACCAGTCAGTCCTCCGAAGCCCAGATCGATCGCCTGCGCGGCGTGGATCGCAGCCAGCAACTGGATCCGGGCAGCGCCATGGCCGAGATGGCCCAGGGCAAGTTTCAAGTGGAACTGGGCACGAAAGTCGCCAAGGCATCCGATGAAATGCTCGGCACGATCATCGATACGTTCGCCTGATTTTCTGATACCCGCTTTGCCAGACGCCGCGACTGTTCGCGGCGTTTTTCGTTGTAAGTCCTTCTCCCTCAACTAATCTTTTTTTGTGTGCATGGCCCTTTCGGATGCATGTCGAGGTGCTGTGTCCGGCGTTTGAAAAATGTGATGACGAACGGCAAAAGATCGACGCTTGACAAGGTTTCGGCGTAAACGTATGTTTCAAACAACTGTTTGACCGTCACAACAAATCAATGCGGTCGTTCATTCCCGGTTACATCAGCAGAGGTTTATCGCTATGCCTGACTACAAGGCCCCCTTGCGTGATATTCGCTTCGTTCGTGACGAACTGCTCGGCTACGAAGCGCACTATCAGAGCCTTCCAGCTTGCGCGGACGCAACGCCGGACATGGTTGACGCCATTCTCGAAGAAGGCGCCAAGTTTTGTGAGCAGGTACTGGCGCCGCTGAACCGCGTGGGCGACATCGAAGGTTGCACCTGGAGCGAGTCCGGTGTGAAAACCCCGACTGGCTTCAAAGAGGCTTACAAGCAATTCGTCGAAGGCGGCTGGCCGAGCCTGGCCCATGACGTCGAGCACGGTGGTCAAGGTCTGCCAGAGTCGCTGGGTCTGGCTGTCAGCGAAATGGTCGGCGAAGCCAACTGGTCGTGGGGCATGTACCCGGGCCTGTCGCACGGCGCGATGAACACCATTTCCGAGCACGGCACCCCGGAGCAGCAGGAAGCCTATCTGACCAAACTGGTCTCCGGCGAATGGACCGGCACCATGTGCCTGACCGAACCGCACTGCGGCACCGACCTGGGCATGCTGCGCACCAAGGCCGAACCTCAGGCCGACGGCTCCTACAAAGTTTCCGGCACCAAGATTTTCATCTCGGCCGGTGAACACGACATGGCCGACAACATCGTCCACATCGTACTGGCCCGCCTGCCGGATGCACCGGCTGGCACCAAGGGCATTTCCCTGTTCATCGTTCCGAAGTTCCTGCCGAATGCCGATGGCACTGTGGGTACTCGCAACGCTGTGAGCTGCGGCTCGCTGGAACACAAGATGGGTATCCACGGCAACGCCACTTGCGTGATGAACTTCGACGGCGCGACCGGTTTCCTGATCGGCCCGGCGAACAAAGGCCTGAACTGCATGTTCACCTTCATGAACACCGCACGTCTGGGCACCGCGCTGCAAGGTCTGGCCCACGCCGAAATCGGCTTCCAGGGCGGTCTGAAATACGCTCGTGATCGCCTGCAAATGCGCTCCCTGACTGGCCCGAAAGCGCCGGAAAAGGCCGCTGACCCGATCATCGTGCACCCAGACGTACGCCGCATGCTGTTGACCATGAAGGCATTCGCCGAAGGCAACCGTGCGATGGTGTATTTCACCGCCAAACAGGTCGACATCGTCAAATACGGCGTGGACGAAGAAGAGAAGAAGAAAGCCGACGCACTGCTGGCCTTCATGACTCCGATCGCCAAAGCGTTCATGACCGAAGTCGGTTTCGAATCCGCCAACCACGGCGTACAGATCTACGGTGGCCACGGCTTCATCGCCGAGTGGGGCATGGAGCAGAACGTTCGCGACAGCCGCATTTCGATGCTGTACGAAGGCACCACCGGCATCCAGGCACTCGACCTGCTGGGCCGTAAAGTGCTGATGACTCAAGGTGAGGCTCTGAAAGGCTTCACCAAGATCGTCCACAAGTTCTGCCAGAACAACGAAGGCAACGAAGCCGTCAAGGAATTCGTCGCACCGTTGGCTGCACTGAACAAAGAGTGGGGCGAGCTGACCATGAAGGTCGGTATGGCCGCCATGAAAGATCGCGAAGAAGTCGGCGCGGCCTCCGTGGATTACCTGATGTACTCCGGTTACGCCTGCCTGGCTTACTTCTGGGCCGACATGGCGCGTCTGGCGGCTGAAAAACTGGCTGCCGGCACCACCGACGAGGCTTTCTACACCGCCAAGCTGCAAACCGCGCGCTTCTACTTCCAGCGCATCCTGCCGCGTACCCGTACGCACGTGGCAACCATGCTGTCGGGTGCAAACAACCTGATGGACATGAAAGAAGAAGACTTCGCACTGGGCTACTAAGCCTTAACGCGGTCTTTCGAAAAACCGCTGCTCCTTCGGGGGCAGCGGTTTTTTTGTGCCCGGATTTCCCCAATCCCGGGGCTGATTCCCCAGCATTGATGATGTAGTCGCTCAGCCAAACCCCGGCGCTTATTGATTCAAGATGTTTCCAGAAGAGTGGCCAATTAATTGCACTGCCCGAATTACCGGTGCTAACCAGAACTGCCTGCTCAAAGAAGCATGACGCCCGGCACTTAACAACAACAGTCAGGGTGAAGCCTATGAACATCAGTCGACTCGCTCGTTTGACCTTCTGGTTATCCATCGCGCTGTCAGTCCACAGCGCCTGGGCCGCCGCTCCCGCCGAAGTCGATCCCCCGGTGCCGGAGGTCCCGTCGCTGCAATCGTTGCGCGGGATGGTGCCTCCCGATCCCTCCGGGACCGAAGGCGGACGCAAGGTCGACCTGATGACCGACTACGTGCTCAACCGCTCTGCTGCGATCCTGCTGGGCAAGGCGTTGTTCTGGGACATGGAGATCGGCAGCGACGGCGCGACGGCCTGCGCATCCTGCCACTACCATGCAGGCGTCGATCACCGCATCACCAACCAGATCAACCCCGGCCAGGCCAACACCAACGCCAACGTTGCGTCGATTTTCAACAAGCCGTTCATGGCCTCCGATATTCCGGGCGACGTGGCCACCTACGCGACGTTGTCCGGCGGCAAGGGCGGCCCGAACTACACGCTGAAGAAAACCGACTTCCCGACCCACGTACTGAGCAACCCGCTGGAGCGCAACTCGCCCATCGTGTACTCGACGGACGACGTGGTCGGCTCACAAGGTGTGTTCGATGCCAACTTCGTCAAACCCAATCAGGCGCGTTTCGACAAATGCACCCAGCAGCCGGACGGTATTTTCCAGGTCGGCGGCATCAACGTGCGTCGCAGCACCGGGCGCAATGCGCCGTCGGTGATCAACGCCGCGTTCAACGTGCGCAACTTCTGGGACGGTCGGGCCAACAGCGTGTTCAACGGCTTCTCGCCGTTCGGCAATCGCGACCCCGATGCCGGGATCTACGTGACCAGCGAACGCAGCACGGTCGCCACCAAAGTCAGGCTGGCGCTCAACGATGCGTCAGCCGCCTCGCAAGCCGTCGGCCCGCCCGGAAGTCCGGTAGAAATGTCCTGCGGCGGTCGCACCTTTGCCGACATCGGCCGGCGGATGCTCGACACGCTGATGCTCAAGCAGCAACGGATCTCGTCCACTGATTCGGTGCTGGGCCCTGTGTCTGGTGCGCGGCGTCCGACCTATCGCGAACTGATCAAGAATGCCTTCCAGCCCCGGCTGTGGAATGCCACGCAAAACGTGTTGGTGGGCGGTGCGCCATACACTCAGATGGAAGCCAACTTTCCGCTGTTCTTCGGCCTGGCGATCCAGATGTATGAAGCCACGCTGGTTTCCGATCAGGCGCCGATCGATGCCTACCTGCAAGGCGACCACACCGCGATGAACGCGCAGCAGGTCGAGGGCATGAACCTGTTCCTCGGCAAGGGCAAATGCGTCAATTGCCACGGCGGGCCGGAGCTGACCAACGCGGCCAGTCGCTTGCTGATGCATCCGCGCGAACGCATCGAACGGATGGTGATGGCCGATAACCTGACGACCCTCTACGACAACGGCTTCTACAACACCGGTGTCCGCCCGACCTCGGAAGATCTAGCCCTCGGCGGTGCGGATGCCTGGGGCAATCCGTGGTCGTTCACCCGTCAGTACAACTCCGTACTGCAGGGCGGCAAATCGGTCGATCCGCTGGATGTCGACGTCTGTACCTTCGAAGCACCGCTGAGTGCAGCGATTCCGTGCGACGCCACGCTCAAGCCCAATGTCGGTTTCCGCGACTCGGTCGACGGCGCGTTCAAGACCCCGACCCTGCGCAATATCGCTCTGACCGGCCCGTACTTCCACAACGGCAGCCGCGCCACGCTCAAGCAGGTCATGGAGTTCTACAACCGTGGCGGCGACCGGCGCGGCGAGGATGCCAACAACACCAGCGGCTTCGAGCACCCGGCGGTGAATCAGCACAACACCTCCAACCTCGACCCGGACATGACGGCGCTGAACCTGACGCCTGATGAAATCGACGCCCTGGTGAAATTCATGGAAGTCGGCCTGACCGATCCACGCGTCGCCTGGGAGCGGGCGCCATTCGATCACCCGTCGCTGGTCATCCCGCAAGGTCACATCGGGGATGAAAACGCCGTGACCCAGCGCCCGGCCAGTCCGAAAGTCACGACCCGCCAGGCAACGGATGCATTGCTCAATCTCAAGCCTTACGGCGCTGAAGGTCGGCCGACGGCGGAGGGGCCATTGCTGCCGTTCTACAACGATCTTTGAGGGGAAATGACCGTCTGGCCATCAAGCATGATGGCCATGACGGAAGTTTCGTGTTTGTCAGGGAAAAAACCTTGATTGAAGGCTCAGAAACCGAGGGGGGCGGCCGTTAAAGAGACAACCTGTGATCTGGATCACATTGTGTGTGCCTAACTGGCCACATTGCAGGCACAATGCCATCTCTTTGCCAAGACGGTCGGAGCTTTACCCTTGCCGCGTTCTTCCGCTGTACGTTTCAGTCATTTCATACCTTCACTGCTGTTGTTGCTTGCGGGGTTGGCGGCTGCGTACGTCAAAGACCTCAACGTGTTCTTCACCTCGCTGTTCAACGTGCTGCCAACTCTGGTGCTGTTGCTGGGCGGGTCGTATTGCGCGGTTTACCGACGCCAGCGCGAACTGTTTCTGATGGTCACGGTGTACATCGCCTACTTCCTGCTCGACACCCAGACCGACTATTACCGCGACAACGGCAAGGTGCGCGAGGACGCGGCCGTGGTGTTCCATCTGGTGTGTCTGCTGCTGCCCTTGTTGTTCGGTCTGTTCGCCGCGTGGCAGGAGCGCACGCATCTGTTTCAGGACATGGTGGCGCGTTTCGCCGTGTTGCTGGCTTTCGGCAGCGTGGCGCTGGGACTTGAACAAAGCTATCCCCAGGCTCTGCTGATGTGGCTTTCGGAGATCCGTTGGCCGGCCCTGCACGGCGCTTGGATGAGCCTGATCCAGATGTCTTATCCGGTGTTCCTCTCGGCGTTCCTGTTGCTGGCCTGGCAGTACTGGCGCCACCCGCGTCCGCTGCACGCGGCGCAACTGGTGGGATTGCTCGGGGTGTTCTGGATGCTGCCGAAAACCTTCATCCTGCCGTTCACCCTGAACATCATGTGCAGCCAGGTCATGTTGATGATTGCAGCGGCGGTGGCGCACGAGGCTTATCAAATGGCCTTCCGTGACGAACTCACCGGTCTGCCGGGCCGTCGCGCACTCAACGAACGCATGCAGCGTCTGGGTCGCAACTATGTGCTGGCGATGAGCGACGTCGATCACTTCAAGAAATTCAACGACACCCACGGTCACGACGTGGGTGACCAGGTTCTGCGACTGGTCGCCAGCAAGCTGTCCAAAATCAGCGGTGGCGGCAGGGCTTATCGCTACGGTGGCGAGGAATTCGCCCTGGTGTTTGCAGGCAAGACCCTTGAAGAGTGCATGCCGCACCTGGAAGTCATCCGCGAGTCGATTGCGTCCTACAACATTCAGCTGCGCAATCAGGAAAACCGCCCTCAGGACGATCAACAGGGGCGCCAGCGGCGGGGCGGCTCCGGTGCGTCCAGCGTATCGGTCACGGTCAGTATCGGCGTCGCCGAACGAGTCGAGCAGCGTACCCCGGAAGAAGTGCTCAAATCCGCCGACCAGGCGCTCTACGCCGCCAAGGGCGCGGGCCGCAACTGTGTGATGGCGTTCGGTCAGAACCGCCGTGGCGCGGTGCGCATGGACAACGCTGCGGGTTGAGTGATGACGGCGCATTCAGCGTCTGGACAGTGATTGTGGGGCAGGGTGGTCGGCAGTAGGTTGAAACGATCTGCTGACGGAGAAGCCACCATGCCCGAGTACAAAGCTCCCCTGCGCGACATGCGCTTTCTGATCGACCACGTCTTCGACTTCCACACCCAGTACGCGGCCCTGGGCGCTCACGATGCCAGCCCGGACATGATCAACGCGATCCTCGAGGAGGGCGCGAAGTTCTGTGAGAACGTTCTGGCGCCGCTCAATCGCAGCGGTGACGAAGAGGGCTGCCATTTCGACAATGGCGTGGTGACAACGCCTGCAGGCTTCAAGCAAGCCTTCGCACAATACGTGGAAGGCGGCTGGCATGGTCTGGCGGCCGACCCGGCCTACGGCGGCCAGGGCCTGCCGAGTTCGCTGGGGCTGGTGATCAGCGAGATGGTCGCCTCCAGCAACACTTCCTGGGGCATGTACCCGGGCTTGACCCACGGCGCCATGTCGGCGATCCACGCCCACGGCACCGAGGAACAGAAAAACACCTATCTGCGCAAACTCACTGCGGGCCAATGGACCGGCACCATGTGCCTGACCGAAGCCCATTGCGGCACCGACCTGGGCATCATCAAGACCCGCGCCGTGCCTCAGGCCGACGGTAGTTACGCGGTCACCGGCAGCAAGATTTTCATCTCCGCCGGCGAGCACGACATGAGCGACAACATCATTCATCTGGTATTGGCCAAACTGCCGGACGCACCGGCGGGGACCAAGGGGATTTCGCTGTTCATCGTGCCGAAATTCCTGCCGGATGCAGCCGGCGAGGCGGGGGAGCGCAATGGCGTTTCCTGCGGTTCGATCGAACACAAGATGGGCATAAAAGCCTCGGCCACTTGCGTGCTGAACTTCGATGACGCCAAAGGTTTCCTGATCGGCGAGCCGAACAAAGGCCTGAACTGCATGTTTACCATGATGAACCATGCGCGGCTTGGCACCGGGATGCAGGGTCTTTGTCTGGGCGAAGCGAGTTTCCAGGGCGCGATCAAATACGCCAACGACCGCTTGCAAATGCGCGCCCTGACCGGCGCCAAAGCCCCGGACAAACCGGCCGATCCGATCATCGTCCATCCGGACGTGCGGCGCATGCTGCTGACCATGAAAGCCTTCAATGAAGGCAACCGCGCACTGACCTATTTCACTGCGCAGATGCTCGATGTCGCGCACCTGAGCCCGGATGCCGGCGCGCGTCAGGAGGCCGAAGACCTGCTGGCATTCCTGACCCCGATCTGCAAGGCGTTCATGACCGACACCGGCCTGGAGGTGACCAACCACGGCATGCAGGTGTTTGGCGGCCACGGTTTTATCCGTGAGTGGGGCATGGAGCAACTGGTTCGCGACTGCCGCATTGCACCGATCTACGAAGGCACCAACGGCATTCAGGCGCTGGATCTGCTGGGGCGCAAAGTCCTTGGCAGCCAAGGCAAGCTGCTGCGCAACTTCACCAAAATCGTCCACAAGTTCTGCGCCGCCAACGCCGGGCATGCGCAACTGGGCGGATTTGTGGCGCAGCTCGACAGCCTCAATCAGCAGTGGGGTGAGTTGACCATGCAGGTCGGCATGGCCGCGATGAAGAATCCGGATGAAGTCGGCGCCGCATCGGTGGATTACCTGATGTACAGCGGATACATCGTTCTTGGCTATTTGTGGCTTCGCATGGCGCTGGTCGCCCAGGCACAGCTGGAGTCGGGCGAGGGTGACGGCGATTTCTGCCAGGGCAAACTGGCGACGTGCGAGTTTTACTTCAAGCGTCTGTTGCCGCGTACCGCAGCCCATCGTTCGGCGATCGAGGCGGGCAGCGATTGCCTGATGAAACTGCCGGCCCAGTTGTTCTCGCTGTAACACGTCACTGTTAAACAAAAGAGCCCGCTGATTGCGGGCTTCTTTATAGTTGACTGCTGGTGACTAAAAATAACAAAACAGTCACCGCCTGACCCTATGTGTCGCAAAAGTTGTTGGGGTACACTCCAGCTCAATGACATCACCCTTCCACGAATCACCTGTTTAGATCTTTGCGAGGTTTGCCATGGCTGACTACAAAGCGCCGCTGCGCGATATGCGCTTCGTCCTCAATGAAGTGTTCGAAGTCGCCAAACTCTGGGCCGAGCTGCCGGCCCTGGCCGAGACCGTCGACGCGGAAACCGTTGAAGCCATTCTCGAAGAGGCCGGCAAGGTCACCAGCAAAAGCATCGCGCCCCTGAGCCGTGCCGCCGACGAAGAAGGCTGCCACTGGGCCGACGGTGCCGTCACCACGCCGGCCGGTTTCCCACAGGCCTATCAGACTTATGCCGAAGGTGGCTGGGTCGGTGTTGGCGGTGATCCGGCCTACGGCGGCATGGGTATGCCCAAAGCCGTGTCGGCTCAGGTTGAAGAGATGGTCAACTCCGCCAGCCTGTCCTTCGGTCTGTACCCGATGCTGACTGCCGGCGCGTGCCTGTCGATCAACGCCCACGCCAGCGAAGAGCTGAAAGCCGCTTACCTGCCGAACATGTACGCCGGCGTCTGGGCCGGTTCCATGTGCCTGACCGAGCCGCACGCCGGCACAGACCTGGGCATTATCCGCACCAAGGCCGAACCTCAGGCCGACGGCTCCTACAAGGTCAGCGGCACCAAGATCTTCATCACCGGCGGTGAGCACGACCTGACCGAAAACATCATCCACCTGGTGCTGGCCAAACTGCCGGACGCACCGGCGGGGCCGAAAGGCATTTCGCTGTTTCTGGTGCCGAAGTTCATGGTCAATGCCGATGGCAGCCTGGGCGCACGCAACCCGGCCAACTGCGGTTCGATCGAACACAAGATGGGCATCCAGGCGTCCGCTACCTGCGTGATGAACTTCGATGAAGCCGTGGGTTACCTGGTCGGCGAGCCGAACAAAGGCCTGGCCGCCATGTTCACCATGATGAACTACGAGCGGCTGGGCGTCGGTATCCAGGGCCTGGCCACCGGCGAGCGCTCGTACCAGAACGCCATCGAATACGCCCGTGATCGCCTGCAAAGCCGTTCGCCGACCGGCGCGCAGAACAAGGACAAGGTCGCTGACCCGATCATCGTCCACCCGGACGTGCGTCGCATGCTGCTGACCATGAAAGCCTCGAACGAAGGCGGTCGTGCGTTCTCCACCTACGTGGCAATGCAACTCGACACCGCCAAGTTCAGCGAAGACGCTGCCACCCGCAAGCGTGCAGAAGATCTGGTGGCCTTGCTGACGCCAGTGGCCAAGGCGTTCCTGACCGATCTGGGTCTGGAAACCACTGTTCACGGCCAGCAGATTTTCGGCGGCCACGGCTACATCCGCGAGTGGGGTCAGGAGCAACTGGTGCGTGACGTGCGCATCACCCAGATCTACGAAGGCACCAACGGTATTCAGGCGCTGGACCTGGTGGGCCGCAAGATCGTCGGCAGCGGCGGCGCGTTCTACAAACTGTTCGCCGACGAGATCCGCCATTTCATCGCAACCGCCAGTGCCGATCTGGGCGAGTTCACCAAGCCGCTGAATGACGCCGTCGACACCCTCGACGAGCTGACTTCATGGCTGCTGGACCGGGCGAAAACCAACCCGAACGAAATCGGCGCAGCGTCGGTCGAGTACCTGCAAGCCTTCGGTTACACCGCCTACGCGTACATGTGGGCACTGATGGCCAAGGCAGCGCTGGGCAAAGAAGCGCAGGACGATTTCTACGCGAGCAAACTCGGCACGGCGCGCTTCTATTTCGCCCGTCTGCTGCCGCGGATTCACTCGTTGAGCGCGTCGGTCAAGGCCGGCAGCGAGTCGCTGTTCCTGCTGGACGCTGCGCAGTTCTGATGATGTAACGTCATGTAAGCGATCTCTTACATGACGTGCTGCTTTTCTCCCATAGGCGTAGATTGGATCCAGAGCTAATCTACTTTCCATGGACGTAGCGCAGGAAGCGCAAAGTAACAACACGGACACGTAAGGATTCTGCCAGGGTGGCGGAGTGAAATGGATGTCAGGGAAACAGTCTGCAAAGCCCCGCTTCGGCGGGGTTTTCTTATGCCCGCAGAAAAGTTTTCAGCTCAGCGCGTCCAGTGGCGGCGCCCCCTTCAGCGGTTTGTCTTCGCGCTGCATCACCTCTTCCAGCAACGTTCGCAGCAAGGCCAATGGCGCCTGCTGGCGCTGCACATCACGACACACCAGCCCGACCGTCAACGGTACACGTGGCTCACTCAACGGTTTCCACAGCAGATCCTGATCGTCGTACTCCTTCTGCGAACGACCGGGCAGCACTGTCGCCAGACGGGTGTGCGGCAGGCTGTCGAGAATCCCCACCATGTTGTTCAGTTCTGCCTGCACTTGCGGGCGACGTCCAAGACTGGCCAGTTGCGCCTGCCAGATCTGGCGGATCTGGAATTCCTCGCCCAGCAGCAACATGGGCAGTTCGGCGGCTTGGCTCATCGAGACTTTCTTGAATTCCCGCAGCGGATGATCCGCCGGGATGACCAGCGTCAGTTCATCTTCGTACAGCATCACGCCGTGCAGCCCCGGCTGGCGCGGTGGGAGATAGCTGATGCCAATGTCCAGCGAACCGTTGAGCAGTCGCCGCTCGATCTCCAGCCCCGTCAATTCATAAATCTGCACCACCAGATGCGGCTGAGCCTTGCGTACCCGTTCAAGCATTTGCGGCACCAGACTGGTGTGCACGGTTTGCAGCACGCCGATCGCCAGCGTACGCAGCGCCTGCCCCTTGAAGTTGCCCAGCGCTTCACGCGCCCGCTGCATGCCATCAAGCAGTGGCAGCGCGTGGTTGTACAGCGTATGAGCGGCCAGGGTCGGCAGCAGGCGTTTGCTGCTGCGTTCGAATAGCGTGACATCGAGGTTCTGTTCCAGGTGGCGGATCTGCTGGGACAGCGCGGGTTGGGAGATCGAAAGCCGCTCCGCGGCCCGTCCGACGTGACCTTCTTCGTAGACCGCGACGAAATAACGCAGTTGTTTGAAATCCATAAGTAACACTTATCGAAAATGCTGGTAAATCGAAATGGCTCGACGCCGAGAACAGGCCTAGTCTAACCGCATTCACAAGGCTTACAGGGCCGGAAAGCGCAATGACCAGCGTTTGTTTTGAAAGTGTTTGCATAGGCAGTTCAAAAAACCTCGATCGAGGTCTTTTTCAATGAATCTGTTCAGTTTGCGGCGCCAGACGCCGAGTCTTGATGACCTGGCTTTTGAAACCCATGAATCGGACGCCGCTGATGGCCTGAATGCCGGGCGCCTGATGCCTGGCGTCGAACGCCCGCAGCAGGTTTTCGTTCGCGGCCAGGGCTCCTGGCTGTGGGACAGCAATGACCGCGCCTACCTGGATTTTTCCCAGGCCGGTGGCGCCAACAGCCTCGGCCACAGCCCGTCGGCGCTGGTCAAAGCCATTGCCAGCCAGGCGCAGGCCCTGATCAACCCCGGATTCAATCTGCACAACCGCGGCATGCTCAGCCTCACCGAGCGTTTGTGTGCCAGCACTTCCAGCGATCAGGCGTATTTGCTCAACAGTGGCAGCGAAGCTTGTGAAGCCGCGATCAAACTGGCGCGCAAATGGGGTCAACTGCATCGTGGTGGCGCCTCGCGGATCATTGTCGCCAGACAAGGCTGTCACGGACGTAGTCTGGCGACGATTTCGGCGTCGGACAGTTGCAATCTGCACAATCGTTTCGCGCCGCTGCTGCCAGGTTTCGATCTGGTGCCGTTCAATGATCTGCCAGCGCTGCATGCCGCAGTCGATGCGCAGACCGTGGCGATCATGCTTGAGCCAATCCAGAGCGATGCCGGTGTGGTTCCTGCGACCGAGCATTACCTCAAGGGTGTCGAACGCCTGTGCCGTGAACTGGGGATTCTGCTGATCCTTGACGAAGTGCAGACCGGCATCGGCCGCTGCGGCACCTTGCTCGCCGAACAGTCCTACGGCGTGCGCGCCGATATCGTCGTGCTCGGCAAGGGCCTCGGCGGTGGCGTTCCACTGGCTGCATTGCTGGCGCGAGGCAAGGCGTGCTGTTTCGAACCCGGCGAATTGGGCGGCACTCATCACGGCAACGCGCTGATGACCGCCGCAGGGCTGGTGGTGCTCGACAGCGTGCAGGATCGCGCATTCCTCGAACAGATCCGGGACAACGGCCAGCATTTGCGCGAAGGGCTCGCTCGTCTGGCCCGTCGTTATGAACATGGCGAGTTGCGCGGGCAGGGTCTGTTCTGGGGGCTGACGCTGTCGGAAGACTCCGCCGAGGCTGTCGTCAAAGCCGCGCTCCATGAAGGCTTGCTGCTCAACGCTCCACAAGCCAACTGTCTGCGCTTCACCCCGGCACTGACCGTCAGCAAGGCCAACATCGACGAAATGCTCCTGCGTCTGGCCCGAGCTTTCTCCCGCGTACGCACCGCGCAACTGCAATGCCGCAAAGGGATTGCCGTCTGAGCTGAAGTTTCCCACCCGAATTCAAGAACCGTCTCGCGGTATAACGCACGCCCCACGCCTGATTCTTTTGGCGTGGGGCGTTTTTTTGTGGCCGGGTTTTTCCATCGCGGTTTATTGCTTGAGGGACCGCCGCTGCAGTGTTTATTTAATGGGCTTCGGCAAGGATTGCCGAAGCTGGCGGAACACCCTTGTCGCAAGGCAGGCTTTGTAATCTATACCACTGAGTGGTATGTTTTTTGGAAGGGATACCGATGTCGTTCAGGTTGTTCAAGACAAAAGGTTTTGCGATACAGGCCAACAAAGCATGGATCACCGACGACGAGCTTCGCGAGGCTTTTGCCGAGATGCTCGATGGGCAAGCGGACAATCTGGGAGGCGGAGTCTGGAAGAAGCGCCTGAACGAAAACCGCCACCGTTCAATTGTTCTGGCCAAGGGCGGGCGTTACTGGATTTATCAGGTGCTGTTCGCCAAAAAGGATCGGAGCAATATCAATTCTGCAGAGTTGAAGGAGCTGCGCAAACTGGCGAAAGCCTATGCACAACTTACCGAAGAGCAGATTCAAGGCTTGTTGGTCATGAAGGCGTTTGTGGAGATAACTCATGAGTAAAAAATTCAAGAGTGACGTATTTGAATCAGTGCACGGGTCGGCCAGCGCCCTGCATGCAGTCGGTGCGATCAGCAAGGCAACGATGCGTGAGTTTGATGAGTCGTGCCTTGCTGCGGTCCCGGATGCGATCCCGGCGGAGCAGATCAAGGCATTGCGTGAGCTTAACAACGTCAGCCAGCCAGTGTTCGCGCGTTATTTGAACACCAGTGCTTCGACTGTTAAACAATGGGAGTCAGGGGATAAGCATCCAAGCGGAATGGCTTTGAAGCTGCTCAGCATTGTGCAGAAACACGGTCTGCAAATACTGGCTTGAGTGGTCTTGCGCACTCTGTCTGGCGACAGCACTGAACCCTGACAAACGGCGCAGGTCGATTAGCTTGTATGGCTCAGTCGAGCCAACCCCCAATCAGGAGCTGCCCCATGGACTTTATCCGCATCATCATCGCCATTATCTTGCCGCCACTGGGTGTGTTTCTTCAGGTCGGGTTCGGCGGCGCGTTCTGGCTGAACATTCTGCTGACGCTGTGCGGTTACATCCCGGGGATCGTGCACGCGGTGTACATCATCGCCAAACGCTGAGTTTCAATCGGCCAGGCCCATCACTCGCCGGTAGAAGCGCCATTCCTGCTCCAGCGCGTGGGCCTGGTTCGCGGCCCGGCGGAAGCCGTGGCGTTCGTCGGCGTAGTAGTGCGCTTCGACCTCAATGCCGTTTTGCTCCAGGGCTGCGACCATGTCGCGGGTCTGTTGCGGCACGACCACGGCGTCCAGTTCACCCTGAAAGAAAATCACCGGCACGCGAATGTTGCCGGCGTGCAGCAACGGCGTGCGGGTGGCGTAGCGTTCCACATCTCGCTCGGGATCGCCGATCAGCCAGTCCAGGTAATCGCCTTCGAACTTGTGTGTTGCACGGCCCAGAGCTACCGGGTCGCTGACGCCGTACAGGCTGGCGCCGGCGCGGAACACCTGGTGGAACGCCAATGCACAAAGCGTGGTGTAGCCACCGGCGCTGCCGCCACGGATGAATGCACGCTCGCCGTCGATCATGCCGCGTTCGGCCAGATAGGCCACCACTGCGCAGGCATCCTCGACATCCACTGCTCCCCAACTCAGATGCAGCGCCTTTCGATACTCCCGGCCATAGCCGCTGCTGCCTCGGTAGTTGAGGTCGGCCACGGCGAAGCCGCGTTGCGTCCAGTACTGGATGCGCGGATCCAGCAGCGGATAGCAGGCCGACGTCGGACCGCCGTGGATGAACACCACCAGGGGCGGTTTTTCATCGCCATGGGTGGCCGGATAAAAGAAGCCGTGAGCCTGGCCCGAACCGCTGGGATAACACAGGGTTTGCGGTTGGCTGATGCGCTCGGCGGGAAGCGGTGCAACGCCGCCGGCGAGGATTTTCACTTCACGCGACTCGCGATCAATGGCGATCACGGCTGAAGGGCTGATTGGTGAAGCGGCGATGCAGTAAATGAATTGATCATCGACCGCCAGATGACGGAAGCGGCTGTAGTCGCCGGTGAAGTCTTCGCCGTTAAGCGCCAGACGCCCGAAACCGCCTTCACTCCAACTGGCCAGGAATCCTTCGTCGGTGGGCAGCCAAGTGCAACCGCCGAGTTGCCATGGCGCAGGCGCGTGATCGGCTGCGGCACAGGGCAACATTTGCAAACCGTCCGCAGTCTCGACCCACGGTTGCCAATATCCGCCACGATCGGTCAGGCAGCCCAGTCGTCCGCTGGCATCGAAACGGGGTTGCTGGATCGACTCTTCCAGCGTTTCTCCGGCCACGCAACGAGGGGCGGAAAAACCGTTATCGGTTCGCTTGGCGATCATCAAACGGGTGGCGGTCCACGGCTGATGCGGGCGGCTCCATTCGATCCACGCCAGGCGCTGGCAGTCCGGGCTGATGATCGGTGCCGCATAGAAATCCGCACCTTCTGCCAGCAAACTCTCGGTGCCGTTAACCAGATCAATGGCCACCAACCGATGGCGATCACCGTTCTCTTCTACGGCCAGGACCTGCCCATTGGCAAAATGCAGATCGCCATATCGGCACTCACCCGTCGTCAGAGCTTCGGGCACGCCATCCAGTGTCTGCCGGTACAGCTGTTGATCTGCCTCGTTGACGAAAACAATCCCGTCAGGCGTCAGACAAAACGCCCCCCCACCATATTCGTACACCCGGCTGCGCACGCTGAAGCCCGCAGGCGTCAGACATTTCGCTACGCCATCGTGCCAGTGCCAGATCCGGCAGGCAGCGTCTGTCGGGCGATATTCATTCCAGAACAAACCCTGGGCGCCGAGCTGCAATTCGGCGAAATCCACGCCGGCGGCAACCGCGGCGGTGGCGCTGAAAGGCTCAGCCTTTGGCGATGAGGCGCGAGTTTCGTTCATTGCGAAAGGCCAGTTGTTCGATGGTCTGGGTGGCCTGCTCGGCTTCTTCGCGGGCCTTGAGGATCACGCCGTGATGTTCGGACTTGCTGCACACCGGGTCGGCGTTGCTGGCATCGCCCGTAAGCATGAACGCCTGGCAGCGGCAGCCGCCGAAGTCCTGTTCTTTCTCGTCACAGGAGCGGCACGGCTCGGGCATCCAGTCATAGCCGCGAAAGCGGTTGAAGCCGAACGAGTCGTACCAGATGTGCTGCATGCTGTGGTCGCGCACATTGGGAAATTGTACCGGCAGCTGTCGGGCGCCATGACAGGGCAGGGCGGTACCGTCCGGCGTGACCGTCAGAAACAGACTGCCCCAGCCATTCATGCAGGCTTTCGGACGTTCTTCGTAATAGTCCGGGGTGACGAAAATCAGCTTGCACGGATGCCCTTCGGCTTCCAGTCTGGCGCGGTATTCGTTGGTGATGCGTTCGGCGCGGACCAGTTGCTCTTTGGTCGGCAACAGGCCGACACGATTGAGCTGTGCCCAACCGTAGAACTGGCAGGTGGCGAGCTCGACGAAATCCGCTTCCAGAGCGATGCACAGCTCGATGATGCGGTCGATCTTGTCGATGTTGTGCCGATGGGTGACGAAGTTCAGCACCATCGGGTAGCCGTGGGCCTTCACGGCGCGGGCCATTTCCAGTTTCTGCGCGAAGGCTTTTTTCGAGCCCGCGAGCAGGTTGTTCACTTGCTCGTCGCTGGCCTGGAAGCTGATCTGGATGTGATCGAGCCCGGCCTTCTTGAAGTCGCTGATCTTCTGTTCGGTCAGGCCGATGCCTGAGGTAATCAGGTTGGTGTAAAAACCCAACTGACGCGCTTCACGAATCAGCTCGGCGAGGTCCTGGCGCACCAGCGGTTCGCCCCCGGAAAAACCCAGTTGCGCCGCACCCATCTCCCGCGCTTCGCGAAATACCTTGATCCACTGTTCGGTGCTCAGCTCTTTGCCCTGCTCGGCGAAATCCAGTGGATTGGAGCAGTACGGGCATTGCAGCGGACAGCGGTAGGTCAGTTCGGCGAGCAGCCACAGCGGCAGGCCGACTTCCGGTTTGGCCGGGACTTGCGCCGATGTCTCAGGCAAGTTCGATCCAGTGCTGCGCACGGGCAACCTCCATGAATTGCTCGATGTCGTCACCGAGCTCGGGTACGCCGGGGAACTGTCTGTCGAGTTCGGCGATGATCGCCGCGACATCCCGCTCACCGTCGATCAGGCCGCCGATCAGTGCGGCACTTTCGTTGAGCTTGATCATGCCTTCCGGGTACAGCAGCACGTGGCCTTTCTGCGCCGGTTCGTACTGGAAACGGTAGCCGGGACGCCAGGTCGGGGTCTTGCTGCGGTCGAAACTCATAAGGCGATTCCTTTATGCCAGACCCGTTGATCGGTGACGCTGTGATACGGCGGGCGGTTCAGTTCGTAGGCCATGCTCATGGCATCGAGCATGCTCCAAAGGATGTCCAGTTTGAACTGGAGAATTTCCAGCATGCGCTCCTGACCTTCGCGGGTCTTGTAGTGCTCCAGCGTGATCGCCAGGCCATGCTCGACATCGCGGCGGGCCTGACCGAGACGGGTGCGGAAATATTCGTAACCCGCCGGGTCGATCCACGGGTAATGCTGCGGCCAGCTGTCGAGGCGCGACTGGTGGATCTGCGGCGCGAAAAGCTCGGTCAGCGAGCTGCTGGCAGCTTCCTGCCAACTGGCGCGGCGGGCGAAGTTGACGTAGGCATCGACGGCGAAACGCACGCCGGGCAGCACCAGTTCCTGGGAACGCAATTGATCCGGGTCGAGACCGACGGCCTGGCCGAGGCGCAGCCAGGCTTCGATGCCGCCGTCTTCGCCGGGAGCGCCATCGTGGTCGAGCAGGCGCTGGATCCACTCGCGGCGGATCTCGCGATCCGGGCAGTTGGCGAGGATTGCCGCGTCTTTCAGGGGGATGTTCACCTGATAGTAGAAGCGGTTGGCGACCCAGCCCTGAATCTGCTCGCGGGTGGCCCGGCCTTCATACATCGCCACGTGATACGGGTGGTAGATGTGGTAGTAGGCGCCCTTGGCGCGCAGGGCCGCTTCGAATTCGGCGGGGGACAGCGGGGTGTCGGTCATTGCGGTTCTCCGGGCCATTCGTTACAGGACAATGCTCATGCCGTCATACGCCACTTCAACATTGCGTCGCACCAGTTCCGCGCGCTCCGGGGAGTCTTCGTCGAGAATCGGGTTGGTGTTGTTGATGTGGATAAGCACCTTGCGCTGCTCGGGAAGCTGTTCCAGCACTTCGAGCATGCCGCCGGGACCGTTCTGGGCGAGGTGACCCATTTCGCGGCCGGTGCGGGTGCCAACGCCACGGCGCTGCATTTCATCGTCGTCCCACATCGTTCCGTCCACCAGCACGCAGTCGCTGTCGGCCATGATTTCCAGCAACGGCGCATCGACCTTGCCCAGACCTGGCGCATAGAACAGCTTGCCGCCGGTGCTGAGGTCTTCGACGATCAGGCCGATGTTGTCGCCCGGGTGCGGATCGAAGCGGTGCGGCGAGTAGGGCGGTGCCGCGCTGCGCAGCGGCAACGGGGTGAAGCGCAAATTCGGGCAGGCGGCGACGGTGAAGCTCTGGTCGAGTTCGATGCGGTTCCAGTCCAGCCCGCCGTTCCAGTGCTTGAGCATGGTGAACAGCGGGAAACCGGTGCTCAGGTCCTCGTGGACCATGTCCGTGCACCAGACCTGATGCGGGCAGCCTTCGCGCAGGCTGAGCAGGCCGGTGGTGTGGTCGATCTGGCTGTCCATCAGGATGATCGCGCTGATGCCGGTGTCACGCAGGGCACGGCCCGGTTGCATCGGGGCGAAGCTCTGAAGCTGCGCGCGGATGTCCGGCGAGGCATTGCACAGCACCCAGTTCACGCCGTCATCGGAAATCGCGATGGACGATTGGGTACGGGCCTGGGCATTCAGGCTGCCGTCGCGAAAACCGGCGCAATTGACGCAGTTGCAGTTCCACTGCGGAAAACCGCCACCGGCGGCCGAACCCAGAATCTGGACGAACATGAACGCTCCATCATTTCAACGCTGAAAATAAAACGCCCCGGCGAGCCGAGGCGTTGCACTGCAGTGTTCTGCTTGAGGCAGGACTCAGCGGCTGGCGAAGTACATGGTGACTTCGAAGCCGATGCGCAGGTCGGTGTAAGCAGGTTTGGTCCAGGCCATCGGGTGACTCCTTTTTCAGGTGGGTGAGATAGCGCTATCCATAGGTATAGTCCACGGCAGCGCAGGGATGTTCCAAATAGTTAGGTGGCTATGTTACTCAAAATTTCAGGGGGTTTGCCCGTGAATCTTTGAGAAAGCTCCTTGCAGCCCCGGTAATGATCATTTTGTCGCTTGCCATGGCGCGCCTGGCGCAGGGCTGTTGGCCATGCCGTGCCAGCCGCCTTCGGCGCGGATCAGGCGCTGTGCGGCGGCTTGCAATGCCGGGCGATCCAGTTGAGCGATGGCCTTGCTCAGTTGATCCAGGTAATCCGACGAGTGGCCAGCCAGTTTTGCCTGCCACAGAAGTTCGGCAGCGTCTTTGGCGGGCAGGACATCGGCATCCAGATGCGCGGCGAGGATCTGGCGCTGCTCGATGAACAGCGCGTCATCGATTTTCTCGATCAGCGCGGGAATGCCTTCGATAAACGCTTGAACGTGGCCCAGCAGTTGCTCAGGAGTGACTGTCGGCGATTGCACGCCGAACTGCCATCCACTCTGGCCGTGCGCCTGTCTGAAGGCGCTGAACACCGCATATCCCAGCTGCAACTCGCCCCGTAGCCGCTGATAGAACGGCGTGTGGCACAGGTGCGCGAGAAAACGCCATGCGGCTTCGTCGGCTATGTTCGGGCTGGCGGTCGGGCAGAACAGCAGCAATGCGTGTTCGCTGGAGGCGGTGTCGATCTGACTCCATCGGCAGTGGGCGTGGACTGCCGACAGGGTTGGTATTTCGTTGTCTGGCTTGCCTGGAATGCGACTCAGGGCCAGACCCATGGCCGATTGGGTCTGGGCATCGAGACACAGGGCCAGGCCATCCCAACGGGAAGTTGTCCACAGCTGATTGGCGTCGTCGGATTGCACAACCGCTGGAAGACAGTGCTCGGGCCATGCCTTGAGCAATTGGCGGATCGGCATCGACGGCACGTCCGGCTCGTTTGTCGCGGAATCAGCGTCAACTTGCGTCAGATGTTTCAGCGCATGCTCCAGGACGCCGGGTAGTACGTCCTGCAGACCGGTCACCTTCAATATCCACTGATTCCCCGTGGTGCTGAACGACAATTCGACTCCGGCCTGACGCGCGTCGTCAGACACCTCCCGCAGACTGCGTTGCAGTTTCGCTTGCAGCTCGGCCGTGGCCGCTGCTTCCGTCTGCCAGCGCACATACACCGCACCTTCGTCGCCGTTATCCGGCAGCGCCTGGCTGAATTGCATCGGCGAGCGTTCGCGGCGGCTGCGCGAGCGATCCTGAGCAAACGTGCGCAGGCCTCGGTGGGCGCTGGTCTGGCCGCGAATCAGGCCGGCGTTGGCCAGCGGTTCTGCTGCGCGCAGGAACGGATTGGCAGCGGGCAGATGCCAGTGACTGCTGAAGTTATCCACAATGCCGATTTTGCCGAGAATCACTTTGAGTGCCATCACGGCTGAATCGGGCAGGCCGCTCTCGAGTTGTTCGCTGTCGAGTCGTGCCAGTTGCAGCGCGCCACTGACCTGCTGCTGACGCTGAAGCTGCGCCGAATATTCCTCACGCAATGCCGGCCAGTCCTGCTGTTCGGCGAAGAAACTCAGCCAATCCAGCCATTGCTCGCGAATGGCATCGAGTGACCCGCTGGGTGCAGTGAACTGAAGATGCAGCAAGGCTTGCCCTGCGAACTGGTACTGCACGCAGGCTTGCAGGCTGTCAGCGAGACCCAGCTGCTGCAAATGCGCGAGCAACCCACCGGGTTTGGTGCTGTTCAACCAGTGGCAGAGAAACGCCAGCGCTTCGGCCGACGACTCCGGTAACTCCTCCAACGCAAACAGCAGATTGCCGCGACAATCGCCGGCCTGTTGATAACTTTCCTGCGCGTTACCCATCAAGCGAACGGGGGCAGCCTGTGCAGTTTTATCCCCAGCCGTCAGCGCGGCGGCAAACTGTTCGGCCAGCACTCGCAGCTCTTCAATGCTCTGCGGCCCGACCAGACTCAGGGTCATCTGCCCGGTGCGGTAAAACTGCCGATGGAAATCTTTCAGTGCCTGCTGAAACTCCGCCTCTTCTACCGGCAGCGTGTCGCGGTTTCCGGCATGAAAGCCGCGCAAAGGATGCGCTGCCGACAATCCCTCGAACAGTGCCTCTTTCTGCTGAGCCGCAGCATCCTGGGACCACGCGACAAACTCCGCCTGCAACACTTCCCGTTCCCGCAACTGATCGTCCGGGTTCATACGCGGCCGGGCGAGCATGTCTGACAGACGCTCCAGCCCGCCACTGAAGGACGCTGGCGGCAACTCAAAGAAGAAATCGGTGGTGCGCTCACGGGTGCTCGCATTCACTTGGCCGCCGTGACCTTGCACATAGGCCATCAGCCCTTGCTGCACAGGAAAACGCTCGGTGCCGAGGAACAGCAAATGCTCAAGGAAATGCGCCAGCCCCGGCCACGCCAACGGCACGTCATGACTACCGATAGCCACCCGCAACGCAGCGGCGCTGCGCTTGAGGCCGGGCATGTGACGCAGGGTCACGCGCAAGCCGTTGGCCAGGGTTTCGGTGTGAGGGCGGGGGTGAGTCGGCGCAGGCATGAGCACTTCCAGAACAGTGAAGTGCCAATGCTAGCGGATTAGCGCTTGTTGAGCGCGTCGTAAAGTTCGGGGCGGCGGTCGTTGAAGTAGCGGTTGGCGTTACGCGAATCGACCATCAACTGGCGATCCAGCTCACCAACGATCAAGGCTTCGTCCAGCCCGGCCTGGGCGATGCGGCTGCCATCCGGTGCGGCAATGCTGCTTTGACCGCAGTAATGGATATCGCCTTCGTGGCCGCAGTAGTTGGCGTAAGCCACGTAGCACTGGTTTTCAAAGGCGCGGGAGCGCACGGAAACATCGGCAATGAAATCGAAGGGAATCATGTTCGCCGTCGGCACCAGAATCAGCTCGGCGCCTTCAAGGGCCAGGCGCCGGGCGTTTTCCGGGAACTCCAGGTCGTAGCAGATCAGGAAACCGAGCTTCCAGCCGTTGAGCTCGACGATGGGAAACTCGCCATCGCCGGGGCTGAACATCGAGCGGTCCAGATCGCCGAACAGGTGCGTTTTACGGTAATTGCACAGGCGCTCGCCGTTCGAATCGATCAGTTGCACGGCGTTGTAAATCTGTCCTTCGGCGGTGCGCTCCGGGTATCCATAGAGAATCGCCAGGCCGGCAGCCTTGGCGATCCGTCCAACCTGCTGCGCCCACTCACCGTTATAGACCTCGGCCAATGTCGCGACCGCCTCCTTGCCGATGTTGTAGCCGGTCAGGAACATCTCCGGCACCACCAGCAGATCGGCGCCTTTGGCCTCCATCGCCAGTTGATGCAGGCGCTGGAGGTTGGCGGCCGGTTCCAGGGGCAAAGGTGGACATTGGTAAAGGGCTACACGCATCGGGGATTCCTCTTACTCGGGCAGGGCGATCGGGCCGATGTCGTTGAACACATCACCCGGGCCGGGGTTCTCTTTATGTGTGGACCCGCCGAAGTGCTTCATGATTCCCCACACCGCATTGAGCGACGTTTGTACCGCGCCTTCAACCCAGGCAGGCGTCCACGATACGTCGTCGCCGGCGATGAAAATCCCACGCTGCTCCGGTGGCATATCTTCCTGCATGAAATGCGCGTACATGCGCTGGTTGTAGCGATAGTGGCCAGGCAGGGCGCCTTTGAATGCACCGAGGAAATGCGGGTCGGCTTCCCAGGATACGGTGATCGGATCGCCGATGATCCGCGCGGCGATGTCGACTTTCGGGTAGATCTTCTTCAACGCATCGAGCGCCAGTTTCACGCGTTTTTCCACCGGATGCGGGAGCATTTTCAGCGCATCGCTCATCCACGAGTACGACAGGCAGATCACGCCTGGCTTGTCGTCACCGTTGTCGAACAGATAGGTGCCACGGGTCAGGCGATCGGTGAGGGTCATGCTCATCAGGTCGCGGCCGGTTTCCGGGTCCTTGTCCTTCCAGAACGGACGGTCAACCATCACGAAGGTCTTCGACGATTGCATGTAGCGCGTGCGGTCGAGGGCCATCCACATTTTTTGCGAGAACAGGGTTTCGTCGCACTCGATCTGGGTGGTCAGCAGCCAGCTCTGACAGGTGGTGAGTACGGCGGCGTATTCGCGGGTGTCGCCGTTGTTGTCGGTGACCGCGAAACGCCCGTCAGGCGCGTGGGCAATTTTCTTCACCCCGGAACGTGGCGCGCCGTGGTGCAGCGACTTGAGGCTGGTGCCTTGCGGCCAGTGTACGCAGCGTTCCGGCGCATGACGCCAGATGCCTTGTGGCACTTGTTCCACACCGCCGACCACCAGGTGTTGGTGATCGTCGCAGTTGGTCATCACCACGCGGAAGATTTCCAGCATCGAGTTGGGGAAGTCCGAGTCCCAGCCACCGGTGCCGAAACCGACCTGACCGAACACTTCGCGGTGATGGAACGACAGTTTGGCGAAGGCTTTCGAGGTGGCGACGAAGTCGTAGAACGTGCGGTCGTCCCACAGCGGTACCAGAGTGTTCCACAGCTCTTTGAGGCGTGGCACGTCGCGGTCGCGGATCGCCTGCTGGATATCGGCAAACTGCGAGCCGGCCTCCAGAGCGTCGGCCCAGGCGTCAGCCACTTCCTGGAACAGTGCAGGAAGATCCTTCAGGCTCTGTGCGTAATGGGTTTTGCCTTCCAGGTCGATCACGGTACTGCCGGAGGCCGGGGTCAGCGGGTTGGGGAAGGGCTTGGTTTCCAGACCGAGTTTGTCGACGTAGTGATAGAACGCGGTGGAGGATACCGGGAAGCGCATGCCGCCGAGCTCGGCGACGATGCCGTCAGTGCCGTTGAATGCCTGGGAGCGCAGACGGCCGCCGAGCTTCGAGGCCTCATAAACGACCGGTTTCAAACCGAGTTTCATCAGTTCGTAAGCCGCCACCAGACCTGCGATGCCGGCACCGACGATTGCCACTTCGGCACCGTGGTTGTGCTCGGGAATGCTACCCAGACCGGCCGGGTGTTCGATCCAGTCGTCGAAGGCGAACGGAAAGTCCGGGCCGAAAATGGTGATCGGTTTCTTACCGTCTGCAGGATGGCGATTGTTCTTGTTCATGGCTGACCTTGCTGGCGACCCGACGCCGGATGCGCGTCTGAGTATAGGAAAAGATGCCAGCCATTCTAGGGAGCGTAGAACACGTTAATAAGACGCAAAGTGTCGTCGATTTGAGTGTTGCTGCTGCAATATGACGACAATGGTGGTCAGACTGGATGCCCGCGATCGATTTTGCTGCTGAGGATGATCGAGGTCGTGGTCTTGTCCACGCCGTCTACGCTGCCGATCTGATCCAGCAGTTGATCCAGCTGTTCTGGCGAGTCGGTACGCAGCCACGCCACGTAATCAAATTCGCCACTCACCGCACACAGCTGTTGCACCTGGGCCATCGCACTCAACCGTCGCAGCACCTCTTTGCCGGAGCGCGGCTGCACCTTGATCCCGACATAGGCCTGCAACCCGCCATCCACGACACGCTGGCCCAGACGCACGCCGTAGCCAGTGATGACTTTGGCCTTTTCTAGTCGTGCCAGTCGCGAAGTCACGGTCGTGCGGGCGATCCCCAGTTGCCTGGCCAGCATCGCCACGCTTTCGCGGGCATTGATCTGCAGGGCGGCAATCAACTGGCGGTCGATTTCATCTAGCACGGGTGGGCGGATGTCGGACAAGGGACTTCTCCACGCAGATACGAAAAAGCCGCACATATGTGCGGCTTTTTGATGTTTGGTGGGCCCACACGGACTTGAACCGTGGACCAAAGGATTATGAGTCCTCTGCTCTAACCAACTGAGCTATAGGCCCTCAGTAGGCCGCGGATTATAGCGACGGTTTCTCGGCTGTGCTATCCGAAAAATCTGATACGGCTATACGAAGAAACGTCGCGGCGAACTCTTCGGGTGGCAGCGGCAGGCTGACGATGTAGCCCTGGATCTGTTCGCAGCCCTCGGCGGTGAGGAATTGTTGTTGGGCCTGGGTTTCCACGCCTTCGGCGATCACGGTGAATTGCATGCTGCGGCCCAGGGCGATGATGGCGCGGACAATTGCCGCGTCGTGCGGATCGTCGGGCAGGCCGCGGACGAAAGACTGGTCGATCTTGAGGATATCCAGCGGCAGGCGCTTGAGGTAACTCAGCGAGGAATAACCGGTGCCGAAATCGTCGATGGCCAGTTGCACGCCGAGGTGTTTGAGTTGGTGCAACACTGCCAGCGCCTCTTCGGCCTGGCTCATGATGAAGTTTTCGGTAATTTCCAGTTGCAGTAAATCCGGCCTCAGGCGGTTGTCCTTGAGCAGCTGTTCGATGCGCCCCAACAGGTTCGGCTGGCGCAGTTGCGCGCCGGCGAGGTTGACCGACAACGGGCCCAGGGATTCATAGATCTGTCCCCATTCGAACATTTGCCGACAGGCGGTTTCCAGCACCCAGTCGCCGATTTGCAGAATCATGCCGTTCTCTTCCGCCAGTGGGATGAAATGCTCCGGCGGCACCTCGCCGAAGGTCGGGTGACGCCAGCGGATCAGGGCTTCGGCCCCGACCAGACTGTGATCGTCGAGGCTGATTTTCGGTTGGTAGTAGAGGTACAGCTCTTCCCGCTCGATGGCCCGGCGCAATTCATGTTCCAGCGCCACCCGCTCGCTGGCCTGGGCGGTGAGGTCCCGGGTGTAGCTTTCGACGCGATTACGACCCTTGGCCTTGGAGCGATACATCGCCGCGTCGGCGTTCTTGATCAGGGTGGCGACGTCGCAGCCGTCGCGGGGATAGAGGCTGGTGCCGATGCTGGCGCTGATGAAGAACTCATGCTCGCCGGCTTGAAACGGTGCGGCGAAGCAATTCAGCAGTTTGGTGGCAATGTTGTCTGCATCACCGGCCTGTTGCAGGCCCGGTAGCAGGATGATGAATTCATCGCCGCCCAGCCGCGCCACCGTGTCGATATCGCGAAGCTGTTCCTTGAGGCGCACGGCGATGCCTTTGAGCAGCAGGTCGCCGACCGGATGGCCGAGACTGTCGTTGATGTGCTTGAAACGATCGAGATCGAGAAACAACACCGCGCCCAGGCTGTCGTTTTCCTGCTGACTGTTCAGCGCCATCAACAGGCGGCTTTCGAACAGTGTCCGGTTTGGCAGACCGGTCAGCGGGTCATGGTGGGCCTGGTAATCGAGTTTGGCCTGAGCGTGCTTGAGGCTGGAAATATCGGCAAACACCGCGACGAAGTGAGTGATGAACCGGTCGCGGTTGCGCACGGCGCTGATGGTCAGCCAGCTGGGGTACAACTCGCCATTCTTGCGCCGGTTGGAGATTTCGCCTTGCCAGTGGCCTTCGTCGGTCAACTGGTGCCACATCGCCGCATAAAATGCGCTGTCATGCAGCCCGGAAGCCAACAGGCGTGGGGTATGGCCTAGCGCTTCGCTTTCGCTGTAGCCGGTAATTTCCGTGAATGCGCGGTTCACCGCGCTGATGTGCTGCTGGGTGTCGGTAATCAGCACGCCCTCGGCGGTGCTTTCGAAGACGGTTGCGGCCTGTTGCAATTTTTCCTGCATCAGGTGGCGTTCAGTGATGTCGCGGGCAATGGTCAGCATGCAGTCTTCGTCGCCGATCGGCAGCGGACGGCTGGACACTTCGCAGAGGCGGATTTGCCCGTCGCTGCGGCGGATGTGGCAGGTGAAGTCACGAACGAAACCGTCACGGTGCAGCAGGTCGAGCATCTGTTTGCGTTCGTTGAGATTGACCCAGATCCCCAGATCCAGTGCCGAACGGTCCACCGACATGGCGCTGTTGAAACCGGTGATGCGGCTGAAACCTTCATTGACCTCCAGCAACAGACCATCACTCTGGCGTGACAGCAGCAGGCCGTCCGGCGAGGCGTGAAAGGCCTTGGCGAACTTTTCTTCGGAGGTTTGCAACTGCTGTTGGGTTTCCTTGAGCTGCGTGATGTCGCGCACCACGACGACCAGTGCCGGTGTCGTGTCGAGTTCGAACGGTTCGGCGGAAATCAGCCCGGTGAACACCTGCCCATTGTTGCGACGAAAGGGCATCTCCAGGTTGCGAATGCTGCCGGCCTGCAGGCGTTGCAGCAGGCCGGGACCCACGCCGGGAATGCCCCAGATATTGAGTTCGGTGGCGGTCTGGCCGATGACTTCTTCGGCTCTCAGTCCGATCTGCTCTTCAAAGGCTTCGTTGACCTCCAGCAGGCAGCCGTCGGACAGCCGGGCGATGACCAGAATATCCGGGCATTGCTGGAACACGGAGGCGAACTTCTGCTCCGACAGGCGCAGGGCCTCTTCGGTACGCTTGGTTTCACTGATATCGATCATCAGGCCGCGCATCACCGGCTCGTGGCCATGCTCGATCAGGCTGACAATGTCGCGCACCCACAGGCAACGGCCATCGGCGGTGATCACTCGATAGTCAAGGCTGTGATCCCGTCCGGCGAGAACTTCGTGATCGCAGAAGCTCTGCGCGCGGGTCAGGTCGGCGGGATGGATGATGTTGCGCCAGAAACCCGGGATCAGCCAGTGCGACAGGGGGTAGCCGAGCAGATCCTCGGCGTGGGGCGACACGTAGCTGTAGGTGAAATCGCTGATCCGTGCCTCCCATGCAATGGCCGACAGACTCTCCACCAGGCCGCGATAGTGGTATTCACTGCTGCGCAGTTCCTGTTCAAGGTCGATACGTCGAGCGATTTCCGAGCTCAGGCGGCGGTTGATACGGATCACCACCGCCAGCACGACCACCAGCAGCAACAGGCCTGGCAGGCCATAGACCAGCAGATCCGACCAGAATGTCCGATGATCGAGGACGTTGCCCACCCAGTGTTCCTGGATGCTGCTGATCTGCTCAGGGGACATGTCGGCCAGGACTTTGTCCAGAATGCCCACCAGCATTTTGCTGTCGCGGGGAACCCCCATTGCCAATTGATAGCGATAAGGGGTTTCGCCGCTGACATACAGCCCGTCGAGCTTGAGCTGGCGCAGGCTCCAGACACTGGAGGCGAGGTCGCCGACCACCGCGTCCACCTCATCGGTGGCCAGGGCCTGCAACGCCGAGCTGACATTGGGCATGGCCACCAGATTCAGATCGGGATGATGGGTACGCAGAAGCTCATGGGGGGCGTAGTTTTCGACGACCGCGATCTTCAGCCCATACAGCTCCTCGATCTTGCGCGGTTGTGGACCGCCGACGTGGGCGAGGATGACGATCGGAAAGTCCAGGTAAGGGCGAGTGAATGCCAGATAGTTCTGACGTTCCGGGGTGGACATGATGCCCGGCAGCAGATCGATCGTGCCGTTTTTGGCCTGTTCGAGCACGGCTGTCCAACTTGAGGGTTCGACGGGCGTAAGTTTGATGGCCAGGCGTTGGCGGATCACGTCGATATAGTCCGCGGCCAGGCCCTGATAGCGGTTCTGGTCGTCGCGAAACTCGAATGGCGGCCACGAAGCATCGACACCCAGGCGCAAATCCGGGTGAGCCGCCAGCCAGCTACGTTCTTCGTCGGTCAGAGTCAGCGCGTCAGCCGTTGCGGTCCAGATCATCAGTGACAGCAAAAAGAGCACGGACGCCAGTCTGGGCATAACGGTCTCGTTATGGCTCGGGGGAATGTTTCGAGTGTAGACGGGCTGTGCGCGAGGGGGGGGGAGTGCGAGGTATTTAATATGCCCTGAAAAACAAAACCCCCGGCCTGGGCCGGGGGTTCTGGTATCACTCGTCGAGGAACGAACGCAGGTGTTCGCTTCGCGTCGGGTGGCGCAGCTTGCGCAGCGCCTTGGCTTCGATCTGACGGATCCGTTCACGGGTCACGTCAAACTGTTTGCCGACTTCTTCGAGCGTATGGTCGGTGTTCATGTCGATACCGAAACGCATGCGCAGGACCTTGGCTTCACGGGCAGTCAGGCCGGACAGTACTTCGCGAGTCGCTTCTTTCAGGCTCTCGACAGTGGCGACATCGATTGGCGACTGCATGGTCGAGTCTTCGATGAAGTCACCCAGATGAGAGTCTTCGTCATCACCGATCGGGGTTTCCATGGAGATCGGTTCCTTGGCGATCTTCAATACCTTGCGGATCTTGTCCTCAGGCATCTCCATGCGCTCGCCCAGCTCTTCCGGGGTCGGCTCGCGACCCATTTCCTGCAGCATCTGGCGGGAAATACGGTTGAGCTTGTTGATCGTCTCGATCATGTGCACCGGAATACGAATGGTGCGGGCCTGGTCGGCGATCGAGCGAGTGATCGCCTGACGGATCCACCAGGTGGCATAAGTCGAGAACTTGTAACCACGACGGTATTCGAACTTGTCCACCGCTTTCATGAGACCGATGTTGCCTTCCTGGATCAGATCGAGGA
The DNA here is from genome assembly GCF_017491585.1 of Pseudomonas sp. 58(2021). NCBI lineage: Bacteria > Pseudomonadati > Pseudomonadota > Gammaproteobacteria > Pseudomonadales > Pseudomonadaceae > Pseudomonas > Pseudomonas sp. 58(2021). The sequence continues at coordinate 53,693 of NZ_JAFGYZ010000001.1, read as the reverse complement.
ATTGCAGGCCACGGTTGGTGTACTTCTTGGCGATGGAAATCACCAGACGCAAGTTCGCTTCAACCATCTCTTTCTTCGCACGGCGGGCTTTCGCCTCACCGATCGACATGCGACGGTTGATGTCCTTGATCTCGGCGATGGTCAGGCCGGTCTCGGTTTCCAGCGCGGTCAGCTTCTGCTGGCAACGGATGATGTCCGGTTGCACGCGGGCAATGGCTTCGGCGTACTTGCTCTTGCCTTTGGCCAGGGCGTCGGACCAGCTTTCGTCGACTTCGTTGCCCGGGAACTGACGCAGGAAGTCGGCGCGCGGCATACGTGCATCACGTACGCACAGTTGCATGATCGCACGCTCTTGTTGACGCAGACGATCCAGGGCGCTGCGAACACGCTCGACCAGGGCTTCGAATTGCTTCGGCACCAGTTTGATCGGCATGAACAGCTCGGCCAGCGCCAACAGTTCGGCAATCGCCGCCTTGTTGTGACGACCGTGCTTTTTCAGGGCCTTGCGGGTGATTTCCATCTGATCGGCGACAGCACCGAAGCGCTGTGCGGCAATGACCGGATCCGGACCGCTTTCGGCTTCTTCTTCGTCATCGGAAGCTTCGGCATCGTCATCGTCGTCGGATTCTTCGGCTTTCGCCGCTTTCGCGTCGATCGGCGGCGGCACTTCGGCGGCAGGCGGCGCAATGCCGTCGTCCGGGTCGATGTAACCGCTCAGAACGTCGGACAGGCGACCACCTTCGGTGGTGACCCGAGTGTACTCGGAGAGAATGTGGTCAACCGTGCCGGGGAAGTGCGCGATTGCGCTCATCACCTCACGGATGCCCTCTTCGATACGTTTGGCGATTTCGATTTCGCCTTCACGAGTCAGAAGCTCGACCGTACCCATTTCACGCATGTACATGCGCACTGGGTCAGTGGTGCGACCGATATCGGTCTCCACCGCCGCCAACGCAGCGGCTGCTTCTTCCGCAGCGGCCTCGTCGGTATCGGCGTCGGCCAACATAAGGGCGTCCGCATCCGGAGCACTCTCGTGTACGGGGATCCCCATGTCGTTAATCATGCGGATGATGTCTTCCACCTGCTCCGGATCTGAAATATCCTCGGGCAGGTGGTCGTTGACCTCGGCGTAAGTCAGATACTTCTGCTCACGACCCAGTTTGATCAACTCAATAATACGAGACTGCTGTTGCGCTTTTCCGGACATAACACCCTATCCACTGAAGGTCTTGGCGGGCAAAAAACAAGCCGAGGATTATACCTGAGCTATGACCTCACGCGCCAGTTGAGGTCGGGTTTGGTGCAGGAACATCCCGTTTGAGCAATTCGAGCAGCAAAGATTTTTCTTCGGTGCTCAGATCGCTTTGACGTGATTTCCTGAGAAGTTGTTCCAGCTTTCGCTCGCGCTGGCGGGCTGACAAGCTAGTTATGGTGTCGAAAAACTGTTGTTCAAGGTTTTCTCCGTTGATCAACCACTCCTTTTCTGCCAGGCGGGTCAGCAATCGACCTTGTTCGGTGCCATGCCATCGCGAGATCAACTGAAAAGAGTTTAGCTGAGGATTCTTTTGCACGGCTTCCAGTGAGGCCACCAGCAGTTGGGTATTGGTATTGTCTTCATCCGCGAAATGGCTGGCCGTCTCGACCTTCAGCGCCAGTTGCGGGTGATGGATCACCGTTCGCAGGGCGGCCATGATCGGTGGCTCGACCGGGGCCGGTACTCTTGGTGCGCGCGGTTGATCGCGATCACCGCCACGCTTGCCGTTCTTGTCCCAGGTTTTTTTGTCCCATTTCTTGCCGCCGGCGCCGGGTTTTTTCGGGGTCCATTCCTGCTGCGGCACATACATGTCCTGTGCCTGCGGCTGATGGTAGTCGCTGAAGTCCGGCATCGCGTCATAATCGATGCCCGGATCGTAGGCGGGCGGCGCTTCCTGCGGCGCGCTCTGAGCCAGCTGGCTGACGGTCTCGCTGCTCAGGCCGGTGATTTCGGTCAGGCGCTGGCGCATCAGAATCCGCAGATTGGCCCCCGGCACTTTATCGATCAGCGGTGCGGCAAGCGTCGCCATATGCGCCTTGCCTTCGAGCGAACGTGGGTCGGCCTCTTCGGTCAGTTGCTGGAAGAAGTAGTCTGCCAGGGGTTGCGCGTGCTGATTGATCCGCGCACGGAAGGCGTCTGTGCCTTCGGCGCGGATCAGGGTGTCCGGGTCCTCGCCTTCGGGCAGGAACAGGAACCGTGCGCGGCGACCGTCCTGCAGGCTGCTCAGTGTCGCTTCCAGTGCGCGCCATGCGGCGTTGCGGCCGGCCTGGTCGCCGTCGAAGCAGAACAAGACGTTCGGCACTACGCGAAAAAGACGCTTCAGGTGCTCTTCGCTGGTGGCTGTACCCAGCGTCGCGACGGCATTGCGCAGGCCTTGCTGGGCCAGAGCGATGACGTCCATGTAGCCCTCGACGACGATGATTTCGTCGAGGTTGCGGTTGTTCTTGCGGGCTTCATACAGGCCGTAGAGTTCCTGGCCTTTATGGAATACCGGGGTTTCCGGCGAGTTCAGGTATTTCGGCTTGTCGTCGCCGAGGACCCGGCCGCCAAAGGCGATGATGCGCCCGCGAGTGTCGCGGATCGGGAACATCACGCGATCACGGAAGCGGTCATAGCGCTTGCCTGTTTCGGCGTTCTCGATCAGCAGGCCGGCATCGATCATGGCTTTCTGCTGCAGGGTGTCGCTGCTCAGGTGCTTGTACAGATTGTCCCAGCCCGGGGGAGCGAAGCCGAGGCCGAAGTCCCGGGCGATCTCGCCAGTCAGGCCACGACCCTTGAGGTAATCCACTGCCGCCTTGCGTGCCGGATGGCTCTTGAGCGCCTGCCGATAAAAGTCGGCGGCGGCGCTGAGTAGCGGGTACAGCGGTGAGTCGGTCGGCTGGCGCGGTTTGTGCGAGCGGCCGCCTTCTTCGCGCGGCACTTCCATGCCGGCGGCTTTGGCCAGATCCTCGACGGCCTGGGGGAAGTCCAGGTTGTCGTGATCCATGAGAAAACCGAGAGCGTTGCCACCTGCGCCGCAGCCGAAGCAGTAATAGAACTGCTTGTCGGGGCTGACGCTGAACGACGGGGTTTTCTCTTTGTGGAACGGGCAGCAGGCGGTGTAGTTCTTGCCGGCCTTCTTCAATTGCACGCGCGAGCTGACCACGTCGACGATGTCGGTGCGGTTCAGCAGGTCGTCAATGAAGCTCTGGGGAATCAGCCCGGCCATGGCGTTCTCGTCGTCTGCGCTGTAATGAGTCCGATGCGAAGGGCGGCCGGACGCGGGTCATGCTTGAAAGCGCACGAAGAGTGCGGCTCGACCGGTGTCGTCTGCGTAATCGCTGTCGGGAAGTGTATCTGCCGAAAATCCACTGACGTTAGTACCTATCAGTCTTCGACTATTTGAAAGTGTTGCGCTGAATCCGCTGACGGCCGGTTGATGGCCTCGGATAGCTCAATAAAGCGGGCACGCAAGCAGGTGCCTTGGGCTGATCGTCGTAAGAGGAATCAGTGGGTGTGCTCGTCAGTAGCCTTGAAAGGCTCGTCAGAAAAGACGTGCACCGCTGGCAAAAGAGCCAGGCCTGACGCGGTGAAGCGGATTTGTCTCGGTCGCGTGTGCGGCTTCGACGGTGAAGCATCAAGCGTTTTACGCAAATGCCATTAGCCCGGCTGAGGGCCGGGCTTGGCAGAAGCTTGCTACGATCGTCTGTGTATTAGTACAGACGAACGGCGCGGCGCTGTTCGCGCTGAACTTTCTTGGCGTGACGCTTGACAGCGGCTGCTGCCTTGCGCTTACGCTCGGAAGTTGGCTTCTCGTAAAATTCGCGGCTACGAACTTCAGCCAGTACACCGGCTTTTTCGCAGGAGCGCTTGAAACGACGCAGAGCTACGTCGAAGGGTTCGTTCTCTTTAACTTTGACGGCTGGCATCCAGAGCTACCTTCATTCATTACCGGGGTCAACATCCTCGCGGCAAAAGAGCACTTGAAGACGTCGGTTTTTAAGGGTTGCGGATGTTAACCCCTCAACGCTCGGAATGCAAAGCCTCTGATCGAAAACCGCTGGTCGGGGCATCCAGTGGCGACTATTATGCGCGCCTTCGAATTCAGCCTAAACAAGGCGCAAACCCATGCTAGTACTGGGATTAGAAACTTCCTGCGACGAAACCGGCGTCGCTTTATACGACAGTGAGCGCGGCCTGCTGGCCGACGCACTGTTCAGCCAGATCGACCTGCACCGCGTCTACGGCGGCGTCGTGCCGGAGCTGGCATCGCGCGATCACGTCAAGCGCATGCTGCCCTTGATCCGTCAGGTGTTGGCAGAGGCTGACTGCGTGCCGACCGAGATCGACGCCATCGCCTATACCGCGGGTCCCGGCCTGGTCGGGGCTTTGTTGGTCGGGGCTTCCTGCGCCCAGGCGCTGGCATTTGCCTGGGGCATTCCGGCACTCGGCGTGCACCACATGGAAGGCCACTTGCTGGCGCCGATGCTGGAGCCAAAACCGCCGGAGTTTCCGTTCGTCGCTTTATTGGTGTCCGGTGGTCATACGCAGTTGGTTCAGGTCGATGGTATCGGCCAGTACAGCCTGCTTGGCGAGACTCTCGATGATGCTGCAGGCGAAGCCTTCGACAAGACTGCGAAGATGATGGGCCTCAATTATCCGGGCGGGCCGGAAATCGCCAAGCTGGCGGAGAAGGGCGTCGCAGGACGTTTCACTTTCCCGCGTCCGATGTGTGATCGCCCGGGCCTGGATTTCAGCTTCAGCGGTCTGAAGACCTTCGCCCTCAACACCTGGCAGCAATGCGTCAGCGCCGGGGACGACAGCGAGCAAGCCCGTTGCGACATCGCGCTGGCGTTCCAGCAGGCCGTGGTGGAGACTTTGACCATCAAGTGCAAGCGTGCGCTGAAACAGGCCGGCATGAAGCGTCTGGTGATCGCCGGTGGCGTGAGTGCCAACAAGGCGTTGCGGGTTTCGCTCGAGAAAATGCTCGGCGACATGAAGGGCGATGTGTTCTACGCCCGCCCCGAATTCTGTACCGATAACGGCGCGATGATTGCGTTCGCCGGTTGCCAGCGTTTGCAGGCCGGCCAGCAGGAAAGCCTGGCGATCAGCGTGCAGGCGCGCTGGCCGATGGAGCAATTGTCGGCGCTGGGATGAGCGACGCTCACGTGTGCTATTTAAAAATGCCGTTCGCGCCCGGCAAACAGGTCGCGTAGATTGCCCCGGTGACGCCAGACGATCAGCAGCGTGAGCGTGCTCATCGGCAACAGCGCCGCCGGTTCCTGCCAGGCCAGCAATGGCAGGGTCAGGGGCGTGGCGATCAGGGCCGCCAGCGAGCTGGTGCGGGTCAGGTAGAACGTCAGCAGCCAGGCACACACGGCCAGCAGAGCGGCAGGCGGATACAGGCCCAGCAGCATGCCGGCGGCCGTGGCGACGCCCTTGCCACCGCGAAAGCGGAAGTACAGCGGGAACAGGTGACCGATCACGGCAAAGACGCCGATCCACGCCTGATCCTGCAGCGAGAGGCCCGATGCCGAAGCGATCAGCACCGGCAGCAGGCCTTTGCACAGATCGCCCAGCAGGGTCAGGATCGCGAGTTTGCGGCCGGCCAGGCGCAGCATGTTGGTGGCACCGGCATTACCCGAGCCACTCATTCGCGGGTCCGGATTTCCGGTCAGGCGGCTGAGCAAAATGGCGAAGGACAGAGAGCCGAGCAGGTAGGCGAGGATCGCCAGTAACCAAAACATGCTAACTATTCCGGGCGAGGACGCCCTGATTCTAACGGCGCATTGCGCCCTTGTCGTGCAGTGGAGAGAAGTGCTTGGACAGAGTGTTTATCGAGGGCCTGGAAGTCGACACCGTGATCGGTGCCTACGACTGGGAGCGCGGCATCCGACAGTGCCTGCGTCTTGATCTGAGCTTCGCCTGGGACAACCGTCCGGCCGCAGCCGGTGACGACCTGACCCTGGCGCTCGATTACGCCAGTGTTTCCACGCGGATCCAGGCTTTTGCCGAGCAGGCTCAGTTCCAGTTGGTCGAAACCTTCGCCGAGCGCCTGGTCGAAGTGCTGATGAACGAATTCAAGATCACCTGGGTGCGCCTGAAGCTGACCAAGCCTGGCGCGGTTCCAGCCGCCAAGGGTGGTGTCGGTGTGGAGATCGAGCGCGGATGTCGCTGACTCAGGTCTATCTCGGGCTCGGTAGCAATATCGAGCGCGAAACCCATCTGCGCGCAGGTCTGGATGCCCTGGACGGTTTTCTGGTGGATATCCGCTGTTCGGCGGTGTTCGAAAGCCAGCCGGTGGGGATCAAGAGTGGGCCGTTCTTCAACTTTGTGGTCTCGGCCTACACCGATCTGCCCCTGATGGAGCTGGATCGCCGGCTGAAATTCATCGAGGCGGATAACGGTCGCTACGCCCCGGATCGCAAGGGATTGCCGCTGGACATCGATGTCCTGCTGTACGGCGAGCTGGCCGGCAATTTCGACGGGCTGATCCTGCCTCGGGCCGAGATTCTGAAAAATGCTTTTGTGTTGTGGCCGCTGTCGCTGATTGCGCCGGATCGGGTACATCCTGGGGTGGGAAAAAGCTTTGCCACCTTGTGGTCCGAGGCGCAGATCGATCAGGTACTGGCACCGGTCGGATTTGAATGGCGCGGTATTCAACTCACCCCTTCGGATTTATTGAACTGACTGACGCCATCGCGACCGGTGCGCGATGGCATCAGATGTTCTCAAGAAGACGCTGACTCCTTGTAAGCCTTCAACGCCTTGAGCCTTTCACGCTTGAGTGCTTCGCCCAGTTCCGGGCCTTTGAAACCCTTTTCCAGCAACGGTTGAACCGCAACGGCCCGGGCAGCGCTGGCGGCGCCGCGCAGGTAATCCGCCTGTGGGTAACTTCGCTGTTCAAGTCCTTTGCGTCCCCGGGCGTCCATCTCGCACGCCACGATGAATGCTTCGAAGCGCTGCGGTCGACGATAAACATCAAAACTTTGCAGCAACTCCAGCAAGGTCGAAGCCTTCAGTTCCAGCGCGCGATGGCCGTGGGTGTGGTACTGACCGACCAGAAGAGCCAGTTCCTGGCAGTCCTTCGGCGCCTTGAAGCGTTCATTCACGGCCGTGATCAGCTTCAAGCCCTTGTGTTCGTGGGCGATGTGCCGCGGCCATTGCTCTTCCGGGGTCAGGCCCTTGCCGAGATCGTGCAGCAGGCAGGCCCAGCGTACCGTCAGTGGTTGTTTGTGCAGGGCGGCTTGCTCAAGCACGCTCAGTGTGTGAATACCGCTGTCGATTTCCGGGTGATGAACTTCCGGTTGCGGGATCCCGAATAATGCATCGACCTCTGGCATCAGCACCTTCAGGGCGCCGCAATCACGCAATACCTGAATGAAAATCTGAGGCTGGTCTTCCATCAAGGCACGGGAAATCTCTTTCCAGCTACGCTCGGCAGTCAACGCTTCGAGTTCGCCGGACTCACTGAGCTGGCGCATCAGGTCCATCGTTTCGGGGGCCACCGTAAAACCCATTCCCGCATAACGGGCGGCAAAGCGCGCAACACGCAGGACTCGCAGCGGATCTTCGGCGAAAGCGGGGGAAACATGACGCAGAACCCGGTCTGCGAGATCGCGCTGGCCGTGGAAGGGATCGGTCAGGTTCTGCTGATCGTCTTCGGCCATGGCATTGATCGTAAGGTCGCGGCGGATCAGGTCTTCTTCAAGCGTGACCTCGGGGCTGGCGTGAAAGGTGAAGCCGCCATAACCGCGACCGCTTTTGCGCTCGGTGCGGGCCAGGGCGTACTCCTCACCGCTTTTCGGGTGAAGAAAGACAGGGAAATCCGCACCTACCGGGCGAAAGCCCTTGGCGAGCATTTCTTCGGTGGTGGCACCGACCACCACCCAATCGATATCGGTGACCGGTTTGCCCAGCAGGCGATCACGTACTGCGCCGCCGACCTTGTAAATCTGCATAAAAAACCTCCGTTGGCCCGACAGGATAACCCTTGCGCCGGACTTTCGGAGGCCAGAACGGGATCAAAGATGAATGACAGCCAGATCGAGCCGACCGTAATCCCCTTCACCGTGTTCGCTGCGGGGTGGAACGTGGTGGGTTTTCATGATCTGGTCGCCCTGCAGGGTTTCCAGATGAATGTCGAAACCCCATAAACGATGCAGATGTTTGAGTACCTCTTCGGTGGAATCGCCCAGCGGTTTTCGGTCGTGCTGCTGGTGACGCAGGGTCAGTGAGCGGTCGCCGCGTCGGTCGATACTGTAGATCTGCACGTTCGGCTCGCGGTTGCCCAGGTTGTATTGCGCAGCAAGCGTTTCGCGAATGATCCGGTAACCGCCCTCGTCATGAATGGCGGGTACCAGCAGATCGTCTTTCTGGTCGTCATCGAGGATGCTGAACAGCTTCAGGTCGCGGATCACCTTCGGCGACAGGTACTGCAGGATGAAACTCTCATCCTTGAAGCTGCTCATGGCGAACTTGATGGTCGACAGCCAGTCGCTGCCGGCGATTTCCGGGAACCAGCGGCGGTCTTCCTCCGTAGGCTCTTCGCACATGCGCCGAATATCGCGGTACATCGCAAAACCCAGGGCATAGGGGTTGATGCCGTTGTAGTAGGGGCTGTCGAATCCCGGCTGGAATACCACGCTGGTGTGGGACGTCAGGAATTCCATCATGAAACCGTCGGTGACCAGCCCTTCGTCGTAAAGGTCGTTCATCAGCGTGTAGTGCCAGAAAGTCGCCCAGCCTTCGTTCATCACCTGGGTCTGGCGCTGTGGATAGAAATATTGGGCGATCTTGCGCACGATCCGCACGATTTCCCGTTGCCACGGCTCCAGCAGCGGCGCGTGTTTCTCGATGAAGTACAGGATGTTTTCCTGGGGCTCGGCCGGGAAGCGTGCGTTGTCCTTGTCGCTGAACTTGTCCGCGCCTTTTGGAATGGTGCGCCACAGGTCGTTGATCTGTTTCTGCAGATGCTCTTCACGGTCCTTCTGCCGACGCCGCTCTTCCTCGGCGGAAATCGGGTATGGGCGTTTGTAGCGGTCGACGCCGTAGTTCATCAAGGCATGGCAGGAGTCGAGCAGGTCCTCTACCGCGTCGATGCCGTGGCGCTCTTCGCACTGCATGATGTACTGCTTGGCGAACACCAGATAGTCGATGATCGAACTGGCATCGGTCCAGGTGCGGAACAGGTAATTGCCCTTGAAGAAGCTGTTGTGGCCATAACAGGCGTGGGCCACGACCAGTGCCTGCATGCAGATGGTGTTCTCTTCCATCAGATAAGCGATGCACGGGTCCGAGTTGATCACGATCTCGTAGGCGAGCCCCATCTGCCCGCGGCTATAGGATTTCTCGGTACTGAGGAAGTGTTTGCCGTAGGACCAGTGGTGATAGCCCAGCGGCATGCCGACCGAAGCATAGGCGTCCATCATCTGTTCGGCGGTGATCACTTCGATCTGGTTGGGATAGGTGTCCAGGGCGTAGCCGGCCGCGATCCTGGCGATTTCGCGGTCGTAGGCCTGGATCAGCTCGAATGTCCATTCGGAGCCGGTGGATATCGGTTGGCGCTTCTGCTCTTTGGCGGTCATGTCACTAACCTGCGCTGGAAGAGTTCACGGAAGACCGGATAGATATCTCCGGCCGAGACCAGCTGCTGCTGGGCAAAAGTGTCGGAAAAGGCTTCGGCGATGCGTTCGTATTCGTACCACAGGGCCTGATGTTCGCGCGGGGTGATCTCTACGTAAGTGTAGTACTGCACGAACGGCATGATCTGGTTGATCAGGATGTCACGGCAGATCGGCGAATCGTCGTTCCAGTTGTCGCCGTCGGAAGCCTGGGCCGCGTAGATGTTCCATTCGTTGCTCGGGTAGCGCTCGGCCATGATCTCCTGCATCAGTTTCAGGGCGCTGGAGACGATGGTGCCGCCGGTTTCCCGGGAATAGAAAAACTCTTCTTCGTCCACTTCCCTGGCGCTGGTGTGGTGGCGAATGAACACGACGTCGATCTTGTCGTAGTTGCGCTTCAGGAACAGGTACAGCAGGATGAAAAAGCGTTTGGCGATGTCCTTGGTCGCCTGGGTCATGGAGCCGGAAACGTCCATCAGGCAGAACATCACGGCCTTGGAGCTGGGGTTTGGCTGCTTGATCAGCAGGTTGTACTTGAGGTCGAAGGTGTCGAGGAAGGGCACGCGATGAATGCGCGCGCTGAGTTTCTCTATTTCCGCTTCCAGGTCTTGAATGTCGCCGAAATTGTCCGGTTCTTCGCGTTTCAGGCGCGCCAGCTCTTCCTTGGCCTCGCGCAGTTTGGCGCGACTGCTGCCGGACAGCGCGATTCGTCGGGCATGGGCCGAGCGCAGGGTGCGGATGATGTTGATCCGGGACGGATTGCCTTCATTGCTGATCCCGGCACGCACAGTCTTGAAGGTATCGGTACCGGTCAGATTGCGTTTGACCAGGTTCGGCAGTTCAAGGTCTTCGAACATGAACTCGAGGAATTCTTCCTGGGTGATCTGGAAGACGAATTCATCCATGCCTTCCCCGGAGTTGCCGGCCTTGCCCGGTCCGCGGCCTCCGCCACCTCCCGGAGGACGCGCAATGTGTTCGCCTGCGGTGAATTCCTTGTTGCCGGGATGAACCACGGTCTGCTTGCCGCCGCGACCATGGTGAAGCACCGGTTCGTCGATATCGCGACCGGGAATGCTGATCTGCTCGCCGTGCTCCATATCGGTAATGGAACGCCGGCTGACCGCCTCTTCGACAGCCTTCTTGATGTGGTCACGGTAACGCCGCAGGAAGCGCTGACGGTTCACCGTGCTCTTGTTCTTGCCATTGAGACGTCGGTCGATCACATAACTCATGACTGCTCCTTAGAAGCTGTCCTGCAAAGGGCGAGCGGTCATGCAGCATTTAACCGAAGACTGGGGACGCAAACGCTCCCCCAAGCGCTTTGGGTGCTGCCTGAACCTTGCTAACGCCTTTTGAACACCTTCCAGAGGCCTGTGTAGCAGAAAATGCGTGCACAGACCTCGGGCTGACGACAACCGGTCTGACCGGCCGCGGTTTACTGTGATTTTCTGACCCGCAGATACCACTCGGAAAGCAGTCGTACCTGTTTGTCGGTGTAGCCGCGCTCGACCATTCGTGTAACGAAGTCGTTGTGTTTCTGTTGATCCTCTTTGCTGGCCTTGGCATTGAAGCTGATGACCGGCAGCAGGTCCTCGGTGTTCGAGAACATTTTCTTCTCGATGACCACCCGCAGTTTTTCGTAGCTGAGCCAGGTCGGGTTCTTGCCGTTGTTGTTGGCCCGTGCGCGCAATACGAAGTTGACGATTTCGTTGCGGAAATCCTTCGGATTGCTGATGCCGGCCGGTTTCTCGATTTTTTCCAGTTCCTCGTTGAGGGCGACGCGGTTGAGGATCTCGCCGGTTTCCGGATCGCGGTATTCCTGATCCTGAATCCAGAAGTCCGCATACAGCACGTAGCGGTCGAAGATGTTCTGGCCGTACTCGCTGTAGGACTCGAGGTAGGCGGTCTGGATCTCCTTGCCGATGAACTCGATATAACGCGGTGCCAGGTACTCTTTCAGGTAACGCAGATAGCGTTCGCGGGTCTCGGCCTGGAACTGTTCCTGTTCGATCTGCTGTTCCAGTACATAGAGCAGGTGTACCGGGTTGGCGGCGATTTCATGGGGATCGAAGTTGAAGACCTTGGACAGGATCTTGAACGCGAAGCGGGTCGACAGTCCGTTCATGCCTTCGTCGACACCTGCTGCGTCGCGGTATTCCTGGATCGACTTGGCCTTCGGATCGGTGTCCTTGAGGTTTTCGCCGTCATACACGCGCATCTTCGAATAGATGTTGGAGTTTTCCGGCTCCTTCAGGCGTGACAGTACGGTGAACTGCGCCAGCATCTTCAGGGTGTCCGGCGCGCAATGAGCCTTGGACAGAGAACTGTTGAACAGCAGCTTGTCGTAGATCTTCACTTCGTCGCTGACCCGCAGGCAGTACGGCACCTTGACGATGTAGATCCGGTCGATGAAGGCTTCGTTATTCTTGTTGTTGCGGAAGGTGTGCCACTCCGATTCGTTGGAGTGGGCCAGCAGGATCCCGGTGAACGGAATCGCGCCGAGGCCTTCGGTACTGTTGTAGTTGCCTTCCTGAGTGGCGGTCAGCAATGGGTGGAGCACCTTGATCGGTGCCTTGAACATTTCGACGAATTCCATCAGGCCCTGGTTGGCCCGGCACAGCGCACCGGAGTAGCTGTAGGCGTCGGCATCGTTCTGCGGGAATTCTTCAAGTTTGCGGATATCGACCTTGCCCACCAGCGCGGAGATGTCCTGGTTGTTCTCGTCGCCCGGTTCGGTCTTGGCCACGGCGATCTGGTTAAGGATCGACGGGTACAGCTTGACCACGCGGAACTGGCTGATGTCGCCACCGAATTCGGCCAGGCGCTTGGTGGCCCATGGCGACATGATGGTGTTCAGGTAGCGCCGGGGAATGCCGAAGTCCTCTTCGAGGATCGCGCCATCTTCGGTGGCGTTGAACAGACCCAGCGGGGACTCGAATACCGGTGAGCCCTTGATGGCGTAGAAGGGCACTTTTTCCATGAGTTGCTTCAGCTTCTCGGCCAGGGACGATTTACCGCCACCGACAGGGCCGAGCAGGTAGAGGATCTGTTTCTTCTCCTCGAGTCCCTGGGCGGCATGGCGGAAATACGACACGATCTGGTCGATGCATTCTTCCATCCCGTGGAAGTCTTCAAAGGCCGGATAGCGGCGGATCACCTTGTTGGAGAAGATTCGCGACAGCCTCGAGTTGGTCGAGGTGTCGAGCAGCTCCGGTTCGCCGATAGCCATTAACAGACGCTCGGCGGCGGAAACGTAGGCGCTGCGATCCTTTTTGCACAGTTCCAGGTATTCCTGCAGCGAGAATTCTTCCTGGCGTGTGGACTCGAAGCGTTGTTGGAAGTGGCTAAAGATACTCATGACGTCACCTCGCTCGATACGTGGAGCCGACGCCGGATCACTCAGTCGATGCTGGCAAGCAGCCGCGATGGCAGCTGTTGTTTACCCCCCAGAACCCTTTCGCGATCGACAACCGCGAAAGTCACTCCCGATGACCCGTGCGCCGGTGTACCGGCTCTCCCCTGTTTTGGATGGCCTGGGCTTAAGGATAGTTGGGAATTCGGGAGGTAAAGGCGAGATACGTAATAATGTGTGGCAGACCGTTCGTCTGCCACCGCGCGAGCCCACGGAAGCCGGGGCCTCGCACGCTACAAAAAAATTATTCGGAGGTGCCTTGCGCGGTTTCCGAAGGAAAAGTCGTACGCCACAGTTCGAAGCCGCCGTCCATGCTGTAGACGTCGGAGAAGCCCTGACTGACGAGATAAGCCGCGGCGCCCTGGCTCGAGTTGCCGTGGTAGCAGACCACGACGGTCGGTGCGTCGAGGTCGGCCCCCTGGATGAAGGCATGCAGGGAATGATTGTCCAGATGCTTCGAGCCGCTGATGTGCAGCGCAGCAAATGTGGCTGGATCGCGGACGTCGACCACTACGGCACCTTGCTCGCGCAGGGCCTGGGCCTGTTCCGGGGGGATTCGTTTGAATTCGCTCATGGCGGGTTCCTGTGGCACGGCTGAAGGCACAGTCTAACGCGGGGCGCTGACTGGCGAAGTTTCGGTGATCGGTGGTGCGACGGGAGGCAGGGCGCCGCCGTGTTCGTCGCATTTGCACGACAGCCGTTCAAAGCTGTCCACGTTCATCAGGGTCAGGCTGCCGCCCCACACGCAACCGGTGTCGAGGGCTGAAATGCCTGGCTCGTGGACGTCGCCTTCAAGCGCCGCCCAGTGGCCGAAAATGATCCGCAGGCCGCGGGTCTTGCGTTCCTTGTGCTGGAACCACGGCTTGTAGCCCGGTGGCGCGGTGTCCAGACCTTCCTTGCTCTTGAGGTCGAGCTTGCCTTCGGCGGTGCAGAAGCGCATGCGCGTGAAGTAGTTGGTGATGACCCGCAGGCGGGCCACGCCTTTGAGTTCGCTGTCCCACTTCGCCGGTTCGTTGCCGTACATGCCGTCCAGGAAGAGGGGCAGCAGGTTATCGTCACGCAATGCGGTCTCGACTTCTTCAGCGTATTTGAGCGCTTTGCGCAGCGACCATTGTGGTGGGATGCCCGCATGCACCATGGCCACCTCGCGCTGTTCGTCGTAATGCATGAGTTTCTGTTGGCGCAGCCACTCCATCAGATCGGCGCAGTCCGGTGCTTCAAGGATTTCACGCAGCGTGTCGGACTTCTTCATGCGCTCGATGTTCTTCTCCGCTGCCAGCAGGTGCAGGTCGTGGTTGCCGAGCACGCAGACCAGCGAATCGCGCATGCCATACAGAAAGCGCAGGGTTTCCAGCGATTGCGGGCCGCGGTTGACCAGATCGCCCACCAGCCACAGCCGATCCACCGCCGGGTCGAACGCGACCTGCCTGAGCAGGCACTTGAGCGGTTCCAGGCAGCCCTGCAGGTCGCCGACGGCATACGTCGCCATCAGTGCAGGGCTCCGGGCACGGCGAGGCGGAAGGGTTTGATGATCGCATCGAAATGCTTGCCGTCACTGGCGACCATTTCATAGCTGCCCTGCATGGTGCCGACCTTGGTGGTCATGACCGTACCGCTGCTGTAAGTGTGGCTTTTTCCCGCATCGATGAGCGGTTGCTGGCCTACCACACCGGCGCCGCGCACTTCTTCGACATGCCCGTCGCCATCAGTGATTACCCAATGCCGGGACATCAGTCGGGCCGGTTGTTCGCCATTGTTCTGCACGGTGATGGTGTAGGCGAAGGCGAAGCGGTCGTGCTCGGGTTGCGATTGGTCTGCCAGATAGTGAGTAACGACGCTGACATCGACCTGATAACGAGGATCGGACATGCAAGAGGCCTTAAGGACTAAGCGAGACGCGGGGTGTCGCCGGTGGGTTGAGTCTAGGCAAGTATCGGGCAGGAGACCAGAGCGGCGTCCTGCCCGGGAGCGGTCCTTGCCTGTCAGTCGGCTGCCGGTGCTGGTGCAGGCTGATCGGCGAGCTGGTCGGCCAAACGCACGAAGGCAGCCAGATCGAGTTGCTCGGGACGCAGGCTGCCATCGACGCCGGCGGCCTCGATTTCGGCGTTGCTCAGCAATTGCTTGAGGGTGTTGCGCAGGGTCTTGCGGCGCTGGTTGAAGGCTTCGCGCACGACGCGCTCCAGCAGGCGGTGATCCTTGGCCGGGTGTGGCAAGACCGCGTGCGGCACCAGGCGCACGATGGCCGAGTCGACCTTCGGCGGAGGATTGAATGCGCCAGGGCCAACGTTGAACAGGTGTTCGACCCGGCAGTGATACTGAACCATGATCGACAGGCGGCCCCAGTCGCCGCCACCCGGGCCTGCGGCCAGACGCTCGACCACTTCCTTCTGCAGCATGAAGTGCATGTCGCGAATGATCGCGGCATTGCTCAGCAGGTGGAAAATCAGCGGCGTGGAGATGTTGTACGGCAGGTTACCGACCACGCGCAGGCTGTTCGGCGCAGCATTCAGGGTATTGAAGTCGAACTTCAGTGCGTCGCCCTGATGCAGGTTGAAGTTACTCTTGCCGGCAAACTGCTGGTTGAGGATCGGGATCAGGTCCTTGTCCAGTTCAACTACGTCCAGCTGTGCGCCGGAGTTGAGGATGCCGGCGGTCAGTGCACCCTGGCCCGGCCCGATTTCCAGCATGCGGTCGCCGGCCTTGGCACTGATGGAGCGCAGGATGCGGTCGATGACGCCGGCATCGTGCAGGAAGTTCTGGCCAAAGCGTTTGCGCGCCTTGTGTTGGTATTGCTCGGTCATAAACGGGTCTCGGCCATCTGGTAGGCGGTTTCCAGGGCGACCTGCAGGCTGCCGGTGTCGATCTTGCCGCTGCCGGCCAGATCCAGGGCGGTGCCGTGGTCGACCGAAGTGCGGATGATCGGCAGGCCCAGGGTCACATTGACTGCGGCGCCGAAGCCTTTGTATTTCAGCACGGGCAGGCCCTGATCGTGGTACATCGCCAGCACCGCGTCGCAGTGCTCCAGATATTTGGGGGTAAACAGAGTGTCGGCAGGCAGCGGGCCACGAAGGTCCATGCCCTCGCCGCGCAGGCGCTCCAGGGTGGGTTCGATGATGTCGATTTCTTCATGGCCCAGGTGTCCGCCTTCACCGGCGTGCGGGTTAAGCCCGCAGACCAGGATACGCGGTTGGGCGATGCCGAATTTGTCTTGCAGGTCGGCGTGCAGGATCCGCGTGACCCGTTCCAGTCGCTCCGGCGTGATCGCATCGGCGATGTCGCGCAAGGGCAGGTGAGTGGTGACCAGCGCCACACGCAAACCGCGGGTGGCAAGCATCATCACCACTTGGGCGGTGTGGGTCAGGTCGGCGAGGAATTCCGTGTGGCCGGAAAAGGCGATACCGGACTCGTTGATCACGCCCTTGTGTACTGGCGCTGTGATCATCCCGGCGAAGTCGCCGTTCAGGCAGCCATTGCCGGCGCGGGTCAGGGTTTCAAGAACGAATGCGGCGTTGGCCTTGTCCAGTTGCCCGGCGACCACAGGGGCGCTGAGCGGGGTATCCCAGACATAAAGGCTGTTGGCTGGCGCCGGAGCATCCGGCCAATGACCGGGCGAAACGGGCAGCAGACTGACGGCCAGCCCCAACTGCGCGGCCCGCTCTTGGAGCAGGTCGCGGCTGGTGATGGCAATCAGGGGATGTGGCTGGGCTTGCGAGGCGAGCAGCAGGCACAGGTCGGGACCGATGCCGGCTGGCTCACCGGGAGTCAGCGCGAAACGCTTGGGTTTCACTGCGCTGCCTGGTCTGCACCAGGGAGTTTGATTTCTACGTACGCTTCGTCACGGATCTGACGCAGCCAGGTCTGCAGCTCTTCGTCGTATTTGCGGTTACGCAGTACGGTCATCGCTTGCTGCTCGCGGGCCTGTTCGGTGCTGTCGGTGGCGCGACGGCCAAGGACTTCCAGAACGTGCCAGCCATACTGGGTCTGGAACGGCTTGGACAGCTGACCCTGTGGGGACTTGGCCATCACGGCGCGGAATTCCGGTACCAGTGCGTTCGGGTCGATCCAGTTCAGGTCGCCACCATTGAGGGCGGAACCCGGGTCTTCCGAGTATTTTTTCGCCAGTTCGGCGAAATCTTCACCGGCTTCGATGCGGTTATACAGCGACTGGGCCAGTTCCTTGGTCTTGGCTTCGTCGCGGACCGGACTTGGCTTGACCAGAATGTGGCGCACATGCACTTCGTCGCGCATCTGGCTTTCGCCACCGCGTTTTTCCAGCAGCTTCAGGATGATGAAACCACCCGGAGTACGTGCCGGTTGAGTGATGTCGCCCGGCGACATGCTGCTCAGCTCGCGGTCGAACGGTGGGGGCAGTTGAGCGGCTTTACGCCAGCCCATGTCGCCGCCTTCGAGGGCGTTGTCGCTACCGGACCTGGCAACGGCCAGTTGACCGAAGTCAGCGCCTTGCTTGAGTTGCTGGTAAACCTCCATCGCCTGGCGTGCAGCGCTCTGAATCGCTTCGGAGCTGGCGCTTTCCGGGGTAGGAATCAGGATGTTGGCCAGGTGCAGTTCTTCGGACAGTTGCATCTTGCCAAGGTCGGAGGCGAGGAAGTTCTTCACTTCCTGCTCCGATACCTGAATGCGTTCTGCAACACGACGCTGACGCACACGGCTGATGATCATTTCCTTGCGGATCTGCTCACGGGCGCCGTCGTAACTCAGGCCATCTCGGGCCAGGGCCGCGCGGAACTGGTCGACAGTCATGTTGTTGCGCTGGGCGATGGTACCGACAGCCTGGTTCAGTTCTTCATCGGTGATGCGGATGCCGGAGCGTTCGCCGATCTGCAGTTGCAGGTTTTCGACGATCAGGCGCTCGAGCACCTGTTGATCCAGCACGCCCGGAGGCGGCAAGCCGCCGCCACGCTTGGCGATGGTTTGCTGAACTTCGTGGACACGTTGATCCAGCTGGCTCTGCATGACCACGTCGTTGTCGACGATGGCCACCACTTTGTCGATGGGCTGTACCGCGGCGTTGGCCGCGGTACCCAGGAACAGCGCGCCCAGCATCAGCGGGCGCAGACAATCAGAAAGCTTGGTCTTCACGTTGACGATAACCTTGGATGCCTTTGTCGAGGAAGCTCTCAGTCTTGGCGCCAGTGAGGCCGCCGAGTCCCTTCAGAACAATTTGGAGGAAGACGCCGTGGTCGCCTTTTTCGTTTTCCGGGGCCTGCTGACTGAACTCGTCGTAGGACACCCAGTAACGGTTGATCAGGCGCAGTTTCCAGCAGCAGTTGTCGTATTCGAAACCACCGAAGGCTTCCAGCGTACGATTGCGGTTGTAGTCATACTGCCAGCGGCTGATGGCGCTCCACTGTGGAACGATCGGCCAGATGACCGAGAAGTCATGCTGCTCGATCTTGTAGTAGTCCTTCACGTAATTGGCGTCGCCCGGACGACCGTAGTCGCCACCACCCACTGTCCATTTACCGGTGTTCTGGTCGTAACGGACCTGGTCGTTGCGATAGCGATAGCCGACGTTGACCACCTTGTTCGGGTTGTCTTCAGGCTGGTAGTGGAACATCGCACTGCCCGAACGCGGGCTGTGGCTGTCCGGATCCCAGTTGTAGTCGGCCGTGGTGCGCCAGTCGCGGTTCCAGCGATATTCGTATTCCAGTGCGTAAGGCGAAACGTTGGAGCGTGCGTCGTCGCGATCGGCGAAGTCGACGCCCGGCAGTTGAACCTTGCGATCCTTGAAGTACAGGGCCTGGCCGACGCTGATGCGTTGACGTTCGAAACCGTCGTCTTCGATCCAGCGGCTGGTCACGCCCAGCGACAGCTTGTTCTCGTCACCGACACGGTCGGCACCGGAGAAGCGGTTGTCGCGGAACAGCGACGCGTAGCTGAAGGTGTATTCGCTGGTGTCGAACGCCGGGATGTCTTTCTGGTCTTTCTCCGGAACATAGAGATAGAACAGACGAGGCTCGAGGGTCTGACGGTAGTTCTTGCCGAAGTAGGACGTGTTGCGGTCGAAGTACAGACCGCTATCGATACTGGCAATCGGAACACCACGGTTCTGCGAGCTGTTGAACGACTCGCCCAGCTTGGATGCATTGTTGCGGTTGGTCACCAGGTCGTTTTTGCCTTGGCCGTCGAGGTCAAGGTCATACTGGGTGTACTGGTACTTCAGCGATGGCTTGATGAAGCCATACGTCCAGTTCATCGGCAGGCTGACGCCCGGTTTCAGATTCAGACGCGTGCCGTTGGCGCGATCCAGGCCTGCTACGTTGGTATCGAGACGAGGCTGAGGGTCAGTTCCGTCTTTATTCGTGTAGCTGCCAGTCAGCAGATCCCGATCAAAGCGAACCAGCTCCGTCTCGTAATCGAAATTCAAACCTTCCGGATGGAACGGCAGCTGACCATTGAAGGTGATCTGCGGCAGGCGGTCATACGGGGTGATGCTCGACACGGTCGCCAGCTGGTAGGCCTGGGCATTCAGACGGGCCGTGTAGCTGTCGCCACGATAAGAGATCGAACCCTGCTGGTTCACATAGTCGGCACTCTTCACGCCGATCTGATCGGTTTCCAGATCCTGGAAATAGTACGGATCGCTGATCTTGGTGTAGTCGACCTGCGTGAATACGCGCGAATCCAGGCCACCCTTGTGTTGCCAGTTGTACATGTATCGGGTTTGCTTGGAGTCGGTCTGCAGGTCGCGGTCGTGGTCCTCGTCGTTGAGGAACGCAGCACCGAACTGACCTTCGCTGGACTTGGTCAGGTAACGGAATTCGCCTTCCACCAGCATGCCGCGCTTGCTCATGTAGCGCGGGTACAACGTGGCATCGTAGTTCGGCGCCAGGTTGAAGTAGTACGGGGTCACCAGCATGAAGCCGGTGTCGGTGCTGGTGCCGATGGTCGGCGGCAGGAAGCCCGACTGACGACGGTCGTCGATCGGGAAGTAGATGTACGGGGTGTAAAGGATCGGAATGTCCTTGACCCGCAGCGTCACGTTGGTCGCGGTGCCGAAGCCGGTGGCAGGGTTCAGGGTGATGTTGTTGCCCTTGAGCTGCCAGGCGTTGCTGTTCGGTTCGCACGTGGTGTACGTGCCGTCCTTCAGGCGGATGATCGCGTTTTCGGCGCGCTTGGCGTACAGCGCGTTACCGCGGATGCGCGACTTGTGCATCACGTATTCGGCGTTGTCGACTTTCGCTTCACCGGTGTCGAGCTGCACATCGGCGTGGTCGCCGACGATCAGCGCGCCGTTGTCACGGATGCGCACGTCGCCCTTGAGTTCGGCGCGGCTCTCGGCCTGGTAGAGGCTCGCTTCCTGGGATTCGACCTGCATGCTGCCCTGGCGCAGAACCACATCACCGGCCAGTGTGCCGACCTGATCTTCGGTGTTGTAGCGCGAGGCTTTCGCGCCGATGAAGGTCGGGGCGTCACTTTTATTCGTCTTGTCATTCATGCCAGGACGAATCGGTTCGATATAGGAACCAGAGCAGTAAGGACCGGTCTCGGCCAGTTGGGCGGCGGTGAGCTTCTCGCGCGGAACCCAGTCGAGGTGACTGTAGTCTTCGCTACGGGATTTCAGGCCACGGCCCTTGGACTCGGTGACGAGCACGGGTTTTGGCCCGGCGTCCGAAACCGTACCGTTCTCGGCCGGGGCTTCGCCGGTGGCGCTGACGGCACTGCCGTCATGCACCGGACGCGGCGGCAATGCCGCTGCCGGCGTCTTCGGCGAACAGGCCCAGCCGCCCGTAGCCGAGACGGCGCAGTCATACTGCTCGGCGGCGACAACGAATGAACTGGCCAGAGGTTGCATAGCCAGCAGACTGCCGGTTACCAACAACGGAAATTTTTTACGAAACGCGGGGGATTTCAATGCCATCTTATTAGTCCGGGCTTCCTGCGTGCCATCTGCCCGCGGTGTGGGCCGCACGCCTCTCGATGGTCTGAAAAAGATGCTGGATAATAAAGCATGACCCGCTTGACGGCTAGCGCCGTCGGAGACCCTTGCAATGCCTGACCAAGATGTACGCTTGCAACACCTGAAAGTTTGGCTCGATGAGCAGTTGGCAATCCTTTTCGCTGACCAGGGCTGGGGGGGCGTACCCCCGGCCACGTTGACTGCGGCCAGCAGCGACGCGAGTTTTCGCCGTTACTTCCGCTGGGAAGGCGCGGGTCGCAGTTTCGTCGTGATGGACGCACCGCCACCCCAGGAAAACTGCAAACCCTTCGTGGATATCGCCTTTTTGCTGGCGAAATCCGGTATCAACGTGCCGAAAATTTATGCGCAAGACCTCGATCGCGGATTTCTTTTGCTCAATGACCTGGGCAACAAGACCTATCTCGACGTGATCAATGGCGAAAATGCCGAACTGTTGTTCAGCGACGCCTTGCAGGCGCTGTTGGCATTTCAGCAGTTGCCGATGGTGGCACCGCTGCCCAGCTACGACGTCGCGCTGTTGCGCCGCGAGCTGGAACTGTTCCCCGAGTGGTACGTGAAGCGTGAGCTGGGCATCGAGTTCGATGCCGCCCAACAGCAGCAATGGCAACAGGTCAGCGATCTGCTGATCAATAGCGCTCTGGCCCAGCCCAAGGTGCTGGTGCACCGTGACTACATGCCGCGCAACCTGATGCTCAGCGAGCCGAACCCCGGCGTGCTGGACTTCCAGGACGCGGTATATGGTCCGGTGACCTACGACGTGACCTGCCTGTTCAAGGACGCGTTCCTCAGCTGGCCTGAAGAACGTGTGCGCGGCTGGCTGGAAAGCTACTGGCGGCAGGCGACGGCGCTGAACATTCCGGTACAGTCGGACTTCGAAGACTTCCTGCGCGCCAGCGACCTGATGGGTGTGCAACGCCATTTGAAGGTCATCGGCATTTTCGCCCGCATCTGTCACCGCGATGGCAAACCCCGCTACATCGCTGACGTGCCACGCTTCTTCTCCTATATAGATGCGGTGATCGCACGCCGTCCCGAGCTTGCAGAACTGCAGGCGCTGCTGGGCAGCCTGCGTGCCGGAGTGACTGCATGAAGGCAATGATTCTGGCGGCAGGCAAAGGCGAGCGCATGCGCCCGCTGACCCTGACCACCCCCAAGCCGCTGGTGCGCGCCGCTGGCGTGCCATTGATCGAATACCACCTGCGGGCCCTCGCGGCGGCAGGTTTCAGCGAAATCGTGATCAACCATGCCTGGCTCGGCCAGCAGATCGAAGATTACCTGGGTGACGGCTCGCAGTTCGGCCTGAGCATCCGCTACTCGCCCGAAGGCGAGCCGCTGGAAACCGGTGGCGGTATTTTCCGCGCCTTGCCGCTGCTTGGTGACGAGGCGTTCCTGGTGGTCAACGGTGACATCTGGACCGATTACGACTTCAGCATGCTGCACCAGCCGATCACCGGACTGGCGCATCTGGTGCTGGCGGACAATCCGGCGCATCACCCGACAGGCGATTTCACCCTGACCGACGGCCAGGTGCGTGATGGCCAGGCCGATGCGGCGACCCTGACCTACAGTGGCATTGCCGTACTGCATCCGCAGTTGTTCGACGGCTGCACCGACGGTGCCTTCAAGCTGGCGCCGCTGCTGCGTAAAGCCATGGCGCAGGGGCAGGTCACCGGCGAGCGGCTGAAAGGTCACTGGGTCGATGTCGGCACGCACGAGCGGCTGGCTGAAGCCGAATCCTTGATAGAAGCGAGTCGCTGATATGTTGTGGCCAGGGACTCTGATTGGAGCCGGAGCGGGTTTTGCTATCGCCAGCATTCCGGGGGCCATGCTTGGGGCTTTGTTGGGGCAGGCGCTGGATCGGCGCCTGCATCTGCAGAGCTGGGGGCATTTGCGGGAAAGACTCGGCGGTCGGCCGGTGCTGCGCAACGACGAACTCTTGTTCGTCCTGCTCGGGCGTCTGGCCAAGAGCGACGGGCGGGTCACCGATGGTCATATCCAGCAGGCGCGTCAGGAGATGCGCGCGCTGGACATGAGCGAGCCGGCACAGCGCCGCGCGATTGCCGCGTTCAATCGCGGCAAGTCCGGTGGGGATCGCCTGCGCGGTTATCTGCGTCGCCTGAGCACTCAGCCTCACGCCGCCGAAGGGGTATTGCGAGCCTGTTGGCGGATGGTCTGGGCCGATGGCCGGGCCGGTAGCAGTGAGCGCGAACTGCTGGCGCAGTGGGGCAGGTGGCTGGGCTGGACGACTCACCAGATCCAGGCGCTGGCAGCGGATTACGAACCGCACAAGCGTCCGATCGTCAGTGCGGCCGTGAGCTATCAGGATGCGATGCGACTGCTCGGGGTGTCGGCAACCAGCGAACCGGCGCAGATCAAGCGTGCCTACCGCCGTCTGCTCAGTCGCCATCATCCGGACAAGATCGCCGGCACCGGGGCGACGCCGGCTCAGGTGCTTGAAGCGACCGAAAAGACCCGCGAATTGCACAATGCCTACACCTTGATTCGCGAGCGGCGGGATTTCCGCTAGACGAAAAAAAAGATCGCAGCCCAGGCTGCGATCTTTTTGGGTGGTCGGTCAGTCCGGGATTTGCGGATTCAACCAACCGCGCACTCGACGGAACAGTTGCTCCTGCTCAGCCTTGTTGTCCGGCAAGGCCTTGAGCGCCACCTGGCTGAACGCTGTGGTCTTCAGGCGCTTGCTGGCCTGCAGGCGCTCCAGTGCGGCGTTGCGATCCTGAGGCTTGTCCATATAGAAGATGTCGGCGGTCGGCAGCTTCAGCAGCGGTGTCAGTTCCGCCAGTTCTGGCGTGGCCTTGGGCGGCATCTGCGCGGCGACCATCAGCAGTTTTTCCACTTGTGCGGTCTGTTTTTCGTTCAGGAAACGGGCCGCCCAATAGGCGCCGGTGCCGTGCCCGAGAACAACGATGCTGCGCGCGCCCTGTTGTTCGGCGTAGCCGATCGCGGCGTCGATGCGGGCGAAGATTCGCTCGGCGTCGGCCTTGGACTGTTCTTCGGCGGTCTCGGCGACGACTTTGTCGGCGACCTCCGCTTCACCGCCGGCAGCCTGTTCGATAGGTTGGGCGGTGGTGGCGTCCTTGCTGCCTGAGTCGGCGGCTTTCGCTGTAGTTGGCGCCTCGATCACGCGGGGAGCGATGGTGTCGCTTTGCAGGTCGGGCAAGGTGATACTCAGCGTGTTCCACTGCGCATCCGGCAGCTTGCGGCGTAGCGGGCCGACCACCTGGGGCCAGTCGGCGGTTTCACCGACACTGGGGAGGATGATGACCGCGCCTTTGGGCTCGGCGGTGTTGGCCGGTTTCCACAGGGCGAGGAAGGTGTCGCTGCCGGCCTGCAACTGTTGTTGTTCCTGGGCCGGGACTTTGCGTTCGAGTGCCGAGGCCTCTTCCTGACTACGCTCAAGCAGCGGCTGGCGTTCGACCGGTTTTTCTTCAGCCGGTTTTTCTGCGGAAGGGGCGGGCGCCGGATCGGCGGCTTCGACGGAAAACGCACAAGGCAGGATCAGCGACAGGCACAATGCTGGCATTGCCAGGCGAGAGACAGGGAGCATCGGTTATTCCAGGCCAGAAAGTATCCCGGCAGCCTAAAGGGTTGGTCAGAATTTGTCAGGTTATGAGATGTCAATGATGCGGTTTTGCTGCCTGTGGGTTATCGGCTGTCTGGCGTTTCCCTTGATGGGGTGGGCGGCACCTGCGCCTGCGAGTCATGTCGCGCAGTTGTCGGCGAGCGAGCGTCAATGGCTGGCGCAGCACCATGAATTGCGGGTCGGCCTGGTGTTGCAGGCACCGTACGCGCAATACGACCGGCGCCTGCAGCGCTTGTCCGGGGTCAACGTCGAGTTGATGAAATGGCTGGCCAGGGCGCTGGACATCGAGCTCAGCTGGCGCAATTTTCCAGACCTGGAGCAGCTTGAAGCCGCCGCACGTGATGGTGAGATCGATCTCGCCCCGGGTCTGACCCAGACGCCGGGTGCGCTGCGCCTTTGGCAGTTCTCCGATCCCTACATGCGCGTGCCGCAACTGGTGGTCAGCGACCAGAAGGCCAGCGGTTCGGTGGAGCTGGAAAAACTCGACACTCAGGTCCGGGTTGCGGTACGCATGCCCAGCGTTACGGCCGATTATTTGCGCGGCAACTATCCCCATCTGAATCTGCAAGGCGTGCCGCTGGAGCGTCAGGCGTTGCAGTTGTTGTTAAGTCAGCAGGCGTCTTACGCCGTGGTGGATGAAGCGCAACTGGGGCGTCTGTCGACAGAGCCGGAGTTTGCCGGGCTGGTGGTGGTCGGCGACATCGGTCTGCCGCAACTGCTGCGGGTCGCCACCCGTCGTGACTGGCCCGAGCTGGCCGGGATCGTCGAAAGTGCCTTGCGGGCGATCCCGGCGAAAGATCTGGAACGCCTGCACACCCAATGGCTGCAACCCAAATACCCACGGTTCTCGGAATCGCCCGGGTTCTGGCAGAACCTGACCCTGCTGCTGGCCCTGTTGCTGCTCAGTTGCGCGGCGATCATCGTCTGGCAGCGACGTCAGCAACACAGCCTCGAGTTACGCCTGCTGGCCGCCCGGGAAGACATCGCCCTGCGTGCCGCCAGTGAAGAGGCCTTGCGCCTGACCCAGTTTTCCATCGACCAGAGCACCGTCGGCATTCTCTGGGTCAACTGGGACAGCCACGTGCGCTACGCCAACCGAGCGGCGGAACACATGCTCGGTTATCCACAGGGCGCGCTGATCGAGCGACCGCTGATCGACTTTGAACCCGGTCTGCACATGGATCGCTGGCTCAACCTGTGGAAACGCGCCCGGGCCAGCGAAGAAGGACCCCTCAGCTTTGAAACCAGCTGTGTGCGAGCCGATGGCAGCGTGTTGCCGGCGGATGTGTCGCTGAGTTTCCTGCGCTTTCGCGACAGCGAGTATCTGGTGGTCTACCTTACCGACGTGACCGAACGCCGACGTGCCCTGGCCGCGTTGCAGGAAAGCGAGGCGCGCCTGCAAGGCATCGCCGCCAACGTGCCGGGGCTGGTGTTCCGCCTGGAGCGGGCGCCGGTGACCGGGCAGATCGACTTTGCCTACATCAGCGAGGGCAGCGAGAGTCTGGTCGGCTACGCGCCGGCCGCCATCGCCCATCGCGACATGGGCCTGCGCAGTCTGGTGCATCCGGATGACCGGGCCGCTTATCACCAGACCCAGGATCAGGCGCTGGACACCGACAGCGACTGGTCGTGGCAGGGGAGGATCCTTACGCGACAGGGCGAACAGCGCTGGGCCGAGATCAAGGCCATCACCCGGCAACTGGAGGACGGCACCTACGTCTGGGACGGCATTGTCTGGGACATCACTGAAAGCAAACGCATCGAGCTGGAGCTGGCGGCATCGCGCGAACAACTGCGCGAATTGTCGGCGCATCTGGAAAGCGTGCGCGAAGAGGAAAAGGCGCGCATCGCCCGCGAGGTTCACGATGAACTGGGGCAGATGCTGACGGTGCTGAAACTGGAGACATCGATGTGCGAACTGGCCTACGCGCAACTCGATCCGGGTCTGAACGAACGCCTGAACAGCATGAAACGCCTGATCGCCCAGTTGTTCCAGTTGGTGCGCGATGTGGCGACGGCATTGCGCCCGCCGATCCTTGATGCCGGGATTGCCTCGGCCATCGAGTGGCAGGCCCGGCGATTCGAGGCGCGCACACAGATTCCGTGTCTGGTGCAGGTGCCGGACAATCTGCCGCCGCTCAGCGACGCAAAGGCCATCGGCCTGTTCCGCATTCTGCAGGAGGCGCTGACCAACGTCATGCGCCATGCCCAGGCGCATACTGTAGAACTGACGCTGGCGCAGGAAGGCGACGAATTGTGTCTGACGGTCAGCGATGATGGCGTAGGATTTGTCGCCGCTGCCGGCAGGCCGACATCCTTTGGACTGGTGGGCATGCGCGAGCGGGTGTTGATCATGGGCGGGCAACTGTCACTCGACAGCGAGCCGGGCGAGGGCACCACGCTGAGCGTGAGGGTGCCATTGGATGAGGAGAAGTAAGTGATCCGTGTACTGGTAGCCGAAGACCACACCATCGTTCGCGAAGGCATCAAGCAATTGATCGGCCTGGCCAAGGATCTGCAAGTGGTGGGGGAGGCGAGCAACGGCGAGCAATTGCTGGAAACCCTGCGCAACGTGCCCTGCGAAGTGGTGTTGCTGGATATCTCGATGCCTGGTGTCAACGGGCTCGAAGCGATTCCTCGGATCCGCGCGCTGAACCATCCGCCGGCGATTCTGGTGCTGTCGATGCACGACGAAGCGCAGATGGCCGCCCGGGCGCTGAAGGTCGGCGCCGCCGGGTATGCGACCAAGGACAGCGATCCGGCGCTGCTGTTGACGGCAATCCGCAAGGTCGCGGCGGGCGGGCGCTACATCGATCCGGAGCTGGCCGATCGGATGGTCTTCGAAGTCGGCCTGACCGATGCGCGACCGCTGCATTCGTTGCTGTCCGAGCGCGAGTTCTCGGTGTTCGAGCGCCTGGCGCAAGGCGCCAACGTCAATGACATCGCCCAGCAACTGGCCCTGAGCAGCAAGACCATCAGCACCCACAAGGCGCGGTTGATGCAGAAACTCAACATCACTTCGCTCGCCGAGCTGGTGAAGTACGCGATGGAACACAAGCTCCTCTGAGCGACATATCCAATAGCGACAGGCACTTTTACCGGTTCTGGCGGCTTGAGCCCCGACCCTTGCGTCGGGTTTGCCAAAACGCGCCATCCTTGTAGGGCAATCCCTACCCCCGGCCTTCCATCCGGCTGAGGCGATTCTCTCCTGCGCCCCGATTTGCGTGACTGCAAGCAGCCACTAGGCTTACTCCCACAGCAGTCATCAATAACAAAGGTGTGGGTATGAGCCAGGTCGAATCAAACGCAGGGGCCAGCGATGTGCTGGTCAGCTTTCGTGGAGTGCAGAAGAGCTACGACGGCGAGAACCTGATCGTCAAAGACCTCAACCTGGACATTCGCAAGGGCGAATTCCTCACCTTGCTCGGACCGTCCGGCTCCGGCAAGACCACCAGCCTGATGATGCTCGCCGGTTTCGAGACGCCGACCGCCGGCGAAATTCTCCTTGCCGGGCGGGCGATCAACAACGTGCCGCCGCACAAGCGCGACATCGGCATGGTGTTCCAGAACTACGCGCTGTTTCCGCACATGACCGTTGCTGAAAACCTGGCGTTTCCGCTGACCGTGCGTGGCCTGAACAAGAGCGATGTCAGCGACAAGGTCAAGAAAGTCCTGAGCATGGTTCAGCTCGACGCTTTCGCATCGCGTTACCCGGCGCAACTGTCCGGCGGCCAGCAACAGCGTGTGGCTTTGGCCCGTGCGCTGGTGTTCGAGCCGCAGCTGGTGCTGATGGACGAACCCCTCGGCGCTCTCGACAAGCAACTGCGCGAACACATGCAGATGGAAATCAAACACCTGCACCAGCGTCTCGGCGTGACGGTGGTCTATGTGACCCACGACCAGGGCGAAGCCCTGACCATGTCCGACCGTGTCGCCGTGTTCCACCAGGGCGAGATCCAGCAGATCGCCCCGCCGCGCACCCTCTACGAAGAACCGAAAAACACCTTCGTCGCCAACTTCATCGGCGAGAACAACCGCCTCAACGGTCGCCTGCTCAGCCAGAACGGCGAGCGTTGCGTGGTCGAGCTGGGGCGTGGGGAAAAGGTCGAGGCGCTGGCGGTCAACATCGGCCAGACCGGCGAGCCGGTCACCCTGTCGATCCGTCCGGAGCGCGTCAGCCTCAACGGTTCGAGCGACCAATGCGTCAACCGCTTCTCCGGGCGGGTGGCCGAATTCATCTATCTGGGCGACCACGTCCGGGTGCGCCTGGAAGTCTGCGGCAAGACCGACTTCTTCGTGAAACAACCGATTGCCGAGCTCGATCCAGCGCTCGCAGTCGGCGACGTGGTTCCGCTTGGCTGGCAGGTCGAGCACGTTCGCGCGCTTGATCCTCTTCTAGAGGCGCACTAAGCGCCCCGGCAATACCAACACCAACCCTGCACGTGGAGAGAACAATAAATGTTGAGATCCCTGAAGTTCACAGCCCTGACCCTGGGCCTGATGGGTGCGGCAAGCGCAATGGCCGCTGGGCCGGATCTGACCGTGGTGTCGTTTGGCGGGGCGAACAAGGCGGCGCAAGTCAAAGCCTTCTACGCGCCTTGGGAAGCAGCGGGCAACGGCAAGATTGTCGCCGGCGAGTACAACGGTGAGATGGCCAAGGTCAAAGCCATGGTCGACACCAAAAGCGTGTCCTGGGATCTGGTAGAGGTTGAATCGCCGGAGCTGTCCCGTGGCTGCGACGAAGACATGTTCGAACAACTCGATCCTGCGCTGTTCGGCAAGACCGAAGACTACGTCAAAGGCGCGATCCAGCCGTGCGGCGTGGGTTTCTTCGTGTGGTCGACCGTGCTGGCCTACAACGCCGACAAGCTGAAAACCGCACCGACCAGCTGGGCGGATTTCTGGGACACCAAGAAATTCCCCGGCAAGCGCGGCCTGCGCAAGGGCGCCAAGTACACCCTTGAATTCGCATTGATGGCCGACGGCGTTGCGCCGAAAGACGTCTACAAGGAACTGGCCAGCAAGAACGGCCAGGACCGCGCGTTCAAGAAGCTGGATGAGCTGAAACCGAACATCCAGTGGTGGGAAGCCGGCGCTCAGCCGCCGCAGTATCTCGCTTCCGGCGACGTGGTGATGAGCTCGGCCTACAACGGTCGTATCGCTGCGGTGCAGAAAGAATCCAACCTGAAAGTGGTGTGGAACGGCGGCATCTACGACTTCGATGCATGGGCCATCCCGAAAGGCCTGGACGCCAAACGCGCGGAAGCGGCGAAGAAATTCATCGCGTTCTCGGTGCAACCGCAGCAGCAGAAGACCTACTCGGAAAACATCGCCTACGGCCCGGCCAACTCTCAGGCAGTGCCATTGCTGGACAAGGCGATCCTGAAAGACATGCCGACCACCCCGGAAAACATCGCCAACCAGGTGCAGATCGACGTCAGCTTCTGGGCTGACAACGGCGAGCAACTGGAGCAGCGCTTCAATTCCTGGGCTGCGAAGTAACCAGAGGGCTTGCCCTCCTGTGGGAGCGAGCCTGCTCGCGATTGCGGTGCGTCAGTCGGCATCAATGTTGAATCCGAAGGCGCTATCGCGAGCAGGCTCGCTCCCACATTCTCGATTGATCGAAGATTTGCGGAGTACGTCATGGCCATCGCCGTTCCCCTGAACGAGGGCAACAGCCCCACCTTGAAGCAGCGGCTCAAGCACGCCGAGCGGGTCAACCGCTGGAAGGCCCAGGCGCTGATCGCGCCGCTGGTGCTGTTTCTGTTGCTGGTGTTCCTGGTGCCGATCGTGGCGCTGCTCTATAAAAGTGTCGGCAACCCGGAAGTGGTCGGTGGCATGCCGCGCACCGTGGCGGCCATTGCCAGTTGGGATGGTCGCGGCCTGCCCGCTGAGCCGGTCTACAAGGCCGCCGGCGAAGACCTCGCCGAAGCGCGCAAAAACCAGACCCTGGGCGATCTGTCCAAGCGCCTGAACATGGAGTTGGCCGGCTATCGCAGCCTGCTGACCAAAACCGCCCGCTCGCTGCCATTCGCCAGTGAGCCGGCCTCTTATAAAGAAGCGCTGGAAGGCCTCGACGAGCGTTGGGGTGATCCGGCCTACTGGCAAGCGGTGAAGCGCAACACCAGCAGCATCACGCCGTTCTATCTGCTGGCGGCGGTGGATCATCGCATCGACGACCTCGGTGAACTGGCCCCGGCCACGCCGGATCAGGCGATCTACCTCGACATCTTCGCCCGGACTTTCTGGATGGGCCTGATCATCACCGTGATCTGCCTGGTGCTGGCGTATCCGCTGGCCTACCTGCTGGCCAACCTGCCGTCGCGTCAAAGCAACCTGCTGATGATTCTGGTGCTGCTGCCGTTCTGGACGTCGATCCTGGTGCGGGTCGCCGCGTGGATTGTGTTGCTGCAATCCGGCGGATTGATCAACAGCGCGCTGATGGCGATGGGCATCATCGATAAACCGCTGGAGCTGGTGTTCAACCGTACCGGGGTCTACATCTCGATGGTGCACATCCTGCTGCCGTTCATGATCCTGCCGATCTACAGCGTGATGAAAGGCATCTCGCCAACCTATATGCGCGCCGCGATTTCTCTGGGCTGTCATCCGTTCGCCAGTTTCTGGCGGGTGTACTTCCCGCAGACCTACGCCGGTGTCGGCGCTGGTTGTCTGTTGGTGTTCATCCTCGCCATCGGCTACTACATCACCCCGGCACTGCTGGGCAGCCCGAATGATCAGATGGTCAGCTACTTCGTCGCGTTCTACACCAACACCAGCATCAACTGGGGCATGGCCACTGCGCTCGGCGGCTTGTTGCTGCTGGCGACCGTGGTGCTTTATCTGATCTACAGCTGGCTGGTGGGCGCCAGTCGCCTGCGCCTGAGCTAAGGGGAATTTGAAATGCTGAGTCCTTATATGTCGCCCGTCGAGCGGGTGTGGTTCTACAGCTTGCGGATCCTCTGCGGCTTGATCCTGTTGTTCCTGATCCTTCCGGTGCTGGTGATCGTGCCGCTGTCGTTCAACTCCGGCAGTTTCCTGGTGTACCCGCTGCAGGGCTTTTCGCTGCACTGGTATCAGGACTTCTTCGCCTCGGCGGAATGGATGCGCTCGCTGAAGAACAGCATCATCGTCGCCCCGGCCGCGACGGTGCTGGCAATGGTGTTCGGTACGCTGGCGGCCATCGGGCTGACCCGTGGCGACTTCCCCGGCAAGCCGCTGGTGATGGCGCTGGTGATTTCGCCGATGGTGGTGCCGGTGGTGATCATCGGTGTGGCCAGTTACCTGTTCTTCGCGCCGCTGGGCCTGGGCAACAGTTTCTTCTCGCTGATCGTGGTGCACGCGGTGCTCGGTGTGCCCTTCGTGATCATCACGGTGTCGGCGACGTTGCAGGGGTTCAACCATAACCTGGTGCGGGCGGCGGCCAGTCTTGGGGCTTCACCGCTGGTGACGTTCCGCCGGGTGACCTTGCCGCTGATTGCGCCGGGGGTGATTTCCGGGGCGTTGTTTGCCTTTGCGACCTCGTTCGATGAAGTGGTGGTGACGCTGTTTCTTGCAGGTCCCGAGCAGGCGACCTTGCCACGGCAGATGTTCAGCGGGATTCGCGAGAACCTGAGCCCGACGATAGCGGCGGCTGCGACGTTGTTGATTGCCTTCTCGGTGATTCTGTTGCTGACGCTGGAGTGGTTGCGTGGGCGGAGTGAGAAGCTGCGTACTGCTCAAGTCTGACGACTGCAAGTTCCGGGTTGTCTGCCATTCATGCGCTGAATGACAGACAACCCGAATTCCCCAGCTACGCTTGTGCTCAGCTCCCACATCTATAAGAGGCTGCGCACGATGAGTCTTTCCTCGTTCAAGATCGCTCACAAACTGATCACCGGCGCCGGGGCCATCGAGCAACTGGCGACCGAGCTCACGCGGCTGGATATCGACAACCCGTTGATCGTCACCGACGCCGCGCTGGTCAAGTCCGGTACGGTGGAGCTGGCGCTGGCGCAAATCGGTGAGCGCGAGTATGAGATTTTCGACCGGGTATTGCCGGATCCGGAAATCGCCATCGTCGAGGATTGCATGCGCGTCTACCGAGAGGGCGGGCATGACGGGTTGATCGGCCTCGGCGGCGGCAGTGCCATCGACATCGCCAAGAGTGTCGCGGCGTACGCCGGTTATCACGGCGCGCTGGAAGATCTGTTCGGCGTCGATCAGGTGCCGCGCAAAGGCCCGCCGCTGATCGCCATCCCGACCACCGCCGGCACGGGGTCTGAAGTGACCAACGTCGCCATTCTTTCGGACAAGGTCGCGCAACTGAAGAAAGGCATCGTCAGTGACTACCTGTTGCCGGACGTGGCGCTGGTCAGTCCGCAAATGACCCTGACTTGTCCGCGCAGCGTGACGGCCGCCAGTGGCGTCGATGCGCTGGTACATGCCATCGAATCCTACCTCTCGCTGAATGCCTCGCCGATCACCGATTCGCTGGCCATCGGCGCAATCAAGTTGATTGCCCGATCCTTGCCCAAGGCCTACGCCAATCCCTCCAACCTGCAGGCCCGGGAAGACATGGCCACCGCCAGCCTGATGGCCGGCATGGCGTTCGGCAATGCCGGGGTCGGCGCGGTGCATGCGCTGGCGTATCCACTGGGCGGACGTTTCAACATTGCCCACGGCGTCAGCAATGCGCTGTTGCTGCCGTATGTTATGAGCTGGAACAAGATGGCCTGCGTCGAGCGGATGCAGGATATCGCCGAAGCCATGGGGGTGAAGACCGCTCATCTGAGTCTCAATGAAGCGGCGGACAGTGCCGTCACGGCGATGACCGAACTGTGTGCAGCGGTGGAAATCCCGCAGGGCCTGCGCAGTTTCGGCGTGCCCGAAGAGGCGATTCCGGCCATGGCCGTGGAGGCCGCCGGGATCGAGCGGCTGATGCGCAACAACCCGCGCAAGCTCAGCGCTGGCGACATCGAGAAGATCTACCGGGCGGCGTACTGAGAACCCGCCAGTCATCGGTCATGGCACAACCCAATCATCGCGGTCACGGTGCGCGCGCGGAAACTTGAGGTATACAATGCGCGCCATCGTGATTTAGCTCAGAAAAGGTGCGTCATGCAGCCCTTCGTTATTGCTCCGTCGATTCTCTCCGCCGACTTCGCCCGCCTGGGCGAGGAAGTGGACAACGTTCTGGCCGCCGGTGCCGACTTCGTCCACTTCGATGTCATGGACAACCACTACGTGCCGAACCTGACCATCGGCCCGATGGTCTGCGCCGCGCTGCGCAAGTACGGCATCACCGCGCCGATCGACGCGCACCTGATGGTCAGCCCGGTGGATCGCATCGTCGGCGACTTCATCGAGGCCGGCGCCACCTACATCACCTTCCACCCGGAAGCCACGCTGCACGTCGATCGTTCGCTGCAACTGATCCGTGAAGGCGGCTGCAAGTCCGGCCTGGTGTTCAACCCGGCGACCCCGCTGGACGTGCTCAAGTACGTGATCGACAAGGTCGACATGGTCTTGCTGATGAGTGTCAACCCGGGCTTCGGCGGGCAGAAATTCATCCCCGGCACCCTCGACAAGCTGCGTGAAGCGCGGGCGATCATCGATGCCTCGGGCCGTGACATCCGCCTGGAAATCGACGGCGGCGTCAACGTCAACAACATCCGTGAAATCGCCGCTGCCGGCGCCGACACCTTCGTGGCCGGCTCGGCGATCTTCAATGCGCCGAACTATCAGGAAGTCATCGACAAGATGCGTTCCGAACTGGCGCTGGCCCGCCCATGAGCGGATTTGAGCAGCTGTTCCCGGGGCAACTGCCGCGGTTGGTGATGTTCGATCTGGATGGCACGCTGATCGATTCGGTCCCCGATCTGGCGGCGGCGGTGGATAACATGCTGCTCACCCTCGGGCGCAAGCCTGCCGGTATCGAGTCGGTACGCGAGTGGGTCGGCAACGGCGCGCCGGTGCTGGTGCGCCGGGCGCTGGCGGGCGGCATCGACCATGCCAGCGTGGATGACGTCGAAGCCGAGCATGCGCTGGAGGTGTTCATGGAGGCCTACGGCGCCAGCCATGAGCTGACCGTGGTCTATCCCGGCGTGCGCGACACCCTGAAATGGCTGCACAAGCAGGGTGTGGCCATGGCGCTGATCACCAACAAGCCGGAGCGCTTCGTCGCGCCGCTGCTGGATCAGATGAAAATCGGCCGCTACTTCAAGTGGATCATTGGCGGCGACACCTTGCCGCAGAAGAAACCTGACCCGGCGGCGCTGTTCTTCGTCATGAAGATGTCCGGCATTCCTGCCTCGCAATCACTGTTCGTCGGCGATTCGCGCAGCGATGTGCTGGCGGCGAAAGCGGCGGGGGTCAAATGCGTTGGGCTCAGTTATGGCTACAACCATGGCCGGCCGATTGCCGAGGAATCCCCGGCGCTGGTGATCGACGATCTGCGCAAGCTAATTCCCGGTTGCCTGGATACGGCCGCTGAGATAACGTTGCCCGACGCTTCTCAACCCCCTTCTGGAAACGCCATCGTGGTGGTCACCCGCAAACTCTGGATGAAAGTCATCAAGGCCCTGGCCCGCTGGCGTTGGCGCGCCTGACTTGTTCCTGGCCGGCCTGCCGGCGCGTTTGCACACCTGACTGATTTGCCCCTCACACCACGAGGCACCCTATGATCCGCGAAGAATTCCTGCGTCTGGCCGCTGACGGCTACAACCGCATCCCGCTGGCCTGCGAAACCCTGGCCGACTTTGACACCCCGCTGTCGATCTACCTGAAACTGGCCGACCAGCCCAACTCCTACCTGCTCGAATCGGTGCAGGGTGGCGAGAAATGGGGCCGTTACTCGATCATCGGCCTGCCGTGCCGCACCGTACTGCGGGTTCATGACCATCACGTCAGCATCACCGTCGATGGCGTCGAGACCGAAAGCCACGACGTTGAAGACCCGCTGGCCTTTGTCGAAACCTTCAAGGCCCGCTACAACGTGCCGACGATTGCCGGTCTGCCGCGCTTCAATGGCGGCCTGGTGGGTTACTTCGGCTACGACTGCGTGCGTTATGTAGAGAAACGCCTGGGCAAATGCCCGAACCCGGATCCGCTGGGTGTGCCGGACATTTTGCTGATGGTCTCCGATGCGGTGGTGGTGTTCGATAACCTCGCCGGCAAGATGCACGCGATCGTGCTGGCCGACCCGGCGCAGCCCGATGCCTACGAGCAGGGCCAGGCGCAATTGCAGCAACTGCTGGAAAAACTGCGTCAGCCGATCACCCCGCGCCGTGGCCTGGACTTCAGCAAGCAGCAGGCGGCCGAGCCGGTGTTCCGCTCCAGTTTTACCCAGGACGACTACGAAAAAGCCGTCGACACCATCAAGGAATACATCCTTGCCGGTGACTGCATGCAGGTCGTGCCGTCCCAGCGTATGTCGATCGACTTCAAGGCGGCGCCGATCGATCTGTACCGCGCGCTGCGTTGCTTCAACCCGACGCCGTACATGTACTTCTTCAACTTCGGCGATTTCCACGTCGTCGGCAGTTCGCCGGAAGTGCTGGTGCGGGTAGAGGACAATCTGATCACCGTGCGCCCGATTGCCGGCACCCGCCCTCGTGGGGCTACCGAAGAAGCAGATGTGGCGCTGGAAGAAGACCTGCTGTCCGACGACAAGGAGATCGCCGAGCACTTGATGCTGATCGACCTCGGTCGCAACGACACCGGTCGTGTTTCGGAAATCGGTTCGGTGAAACTCACCGAGAAGATGGTCATCGAGCGTTATTCCAACGTGATGCACATCGTGTCCAACGTCACCGGCCAGTTGAAGGCCGGGCTGACGGCGATGGACGCGCTGCGGGCGATCCTGCCGGCCGGTACCTTGTCCGGCGCACCAAAGATCCGTGCGATGGAAATCATCGACGAGCTGGAACCGGTCAAGCGTGGCGTTTATGGCGGTGCGGTCGGTTACTTCGCCTGGAACGGCAACATGGATACGGCCATTGCGATCCGCACCGCGGTGATCAAGAACGGCGAGCTGCACGTGCAGGCCGGTGGCGGCATCGTTGCCGACTCGGTGCCGGCGCTGGAATGGGAAGAAACCATCAACAAGCGTCGTGCGATGTTCCGCGCTGTTGCACTGGCCGAGCAAACCCCGGACTGAGTGACGGGGGACTCAGCCACAAAAAAGCGCGGCGCCTGTGAGGGCGCCGCGTTTTTTATTGCCTTCTGATCAGAAGTCCAGACTTACGCCAACATTGACCCCTTGCTGGGAAAAGTCGTCATCCTTGCGAATGCTGTAGCTGGCGCGCAGGGCCACCTCCTTGGTGAGGTTGTGGCTGACGCCCAGGTTCAGGCGGTTGAGGTTGGTTTGCGGTGTGTAGCCTTCCAGGGTGTAGCGATTGTTCGGCAGGCTGTTGAGGTTCATCGTCAGATCCTGCGCGTCGTCGTTGTATTCGCGCTCGTGGGCGAATTCGCCGAAGACCTGGGTCTGTGCGGTGATCTGGTATTTGCCCTGGATGCCGAGGCCGAGACGACGGGAGTTGCGCGACTGGTCATCGAAGGTCAGCGCAGTAGAGTCCGCGCCTTTTTCCGAGTAACCATCGACTTCCACCTTGCCGAAATCGGCGCTGACGAAGGGCGACAAGTGCCACGGACTGCTGGCCTCTGGCGCGATGTCGTAGCCGACGCGGCCACCGATGGCCAGCACATAGCCGTCGGTATCGCCTTTCTCGCCACGTTCGTTGACCCCCAGCTGGAACTTGCGCTTCAGGCTGTCGTAGTCCAGATGTCCGGCGGTAACGGCCAGGTCACCCCACCAGCGGTTCTGCTGGTACTGGGCGAACGCGGTGCCCATGTAGGAGTTGAGTTTGTACTCGGAGTCGTTGTCGCCGGCTTCGATTTTCTGATGGTAGAGACCGGCTGCCACACCGACGCGCCAGGCATCGTCGAGGCGGTAGCTGCCGCCGATGTTCAGGTTATATCCGTTGCCGTCGGCGCTTGCCGCGGCGTGCTGGTCATCGAAATCCTGATGCTGACCACCGC
This sequence comes from Pseudomonas sp. 58(2021), assembly GCF_017491585.1. Classification (NCBI taxonomy): domain Bacteria; kingdom Pseudomonadati; phylum Pseudomonadota; class Gammaproteobacteria; order Pseudomonadales; family Pseudomonadaceae; genus Pseudomonas; species Pseudomonas sp. 58(2021). The sequence goes on along the minus strand of NZ_JAFGYZ010000001.1, from coordinate 16,082 downwards.
CGGAGACAATCGCCCGCCATTGGCCAACACCTTGCCAGTTCTCCCAGTCGGCCAGCCATTGATTGCGCAGTTCATCCTGATGCGCACGTAACGTGCCCTGGGCCATTTCCGGCAGCAGGGTCAGTTCCCATGGGGCGGCCAGCAGCGAGTAGGCATAATCGGCAATCAGACGTTGCCCGGCTTCGGTCGGGTGCACGGCGTCGTTGTAGATCAGTTTGGTCGGATCCGGTGTGGCGCTGTTGATCCCGTAACGGGCGTTCTCGGTGCAGCCGCTGCCGCTGAAGCAGGTGCCGACCAGATTCTGGTCGGTTGCCAGACCGAACTGTGCCGGATTGGCGAACGCCTCTTTTAGCAATACCGGAACGTTCAGCGGGATGACGTTGGCGTTGACGCTCTGCAACTGGCTGACCAGTTCGGTGTTGAACTGGGCGCTGAGTTGCGAGGTGAAGGCTTGCAGCGGCGAGCCGTTGATGGCTGGCGTCAGGCCGATGTCCGGCAGCAGCCAGACCATGATGTAGCGGGCACCGGCGCCTTGCAGTGTGCGTACGCTGTCGACCAGGCGGTCGGCGGCGGCGTTGGCCTGAGGCAGGCTGGTGACGCGGCCCTGGAGGAAGTCGTTGCCGCCCCCGCTGAGGTAATACAGGGCATTGGGGTCGGCACGGAAACCGTTCGACGGCAGATAACCGGCGCGGGTGCGTTCCCCGGTGGCGGACTGGCTGGTGATCGAGTCGAGAATCTGGTCGGTGCGGTAACCGCCCACGGCCCAGTTGTTACCGTCCGGCTGGCCTTGGCCGGCACGTACTGCTGAGGACGAGGAGGCGGTCTGATCCGGTGTGAAACCGAGGCGGCCTCCAAGCAGTTGCGTCGAGTTCAACGAGCGCAGTTCACCGCTGCCGTCCAGATAGACCGGGCCGGTGCGGTTGGTGTAGCGCTGGGTGGCGCCGGCCGGGCCGCCGCTGTCGGTGAAAGTCCCCGCATCGCTCAGGCTGTCGCCGAAGACCACGAAATTCGAATAAGGATTGGGTGCGGCGTTCGCCTGGGCGCAGGCCATCGCGAGCAGGCATCCGGCGAGCGGTACAAACAACGTCTGTTTGATCATGAGCAAGTCCGTTTATTTATTGTTGTATGGAACGAAACGACAGTACCAAAAACTTCCGGCGTTTTGCCATCGGTCGTCAACCCTCCCATAGTTTTCCCCCCTTCAGGCCCGGCCATATTGCACGCTCTGCCCAGCTAAGTTACTGTGCCGAGACGTATGAATGAGACCTTCCCCGTGTTGATCACCAGCAAACTTCTGGATCAAGTCATCAAGGCCCACGCCCGCTGGCGTTGGCGCGCCTGAATCTTTTCTGCCGGCCCCGCCGGATCTGTATCGCTTTGCCTTCCTTGCCCGTTTGAAATGCCGCCTTGCCGTCGCCACTTGCGCGGCCGACATCGCGCAGCGTCCCGGCAAGTCTTCCGAAGGCTGTTTCAAGTCAGAATTCAAGAGGTTCGAAACGCCATGTTGCTGATGATCGACAACTACGACTCCTTTACCTACAACGTTGTGCAATACCTCGGCGAGCTGGGTGCCGAGGTCAAGGTTGTGCGCAACGACGAGCTGACCATCGCCGAAATCGAAGCGCTCAATCCTGAGCGCATCGTGGTGTCCCCCGGTCCGTGCACACCGACCGAAGCCGGTATCTCCATCGAAGCCATCAAGCATTTTGCCGGCAAACTGCCGATCCTCGGCGTCTGTCTCGGTCACCAGTCCATCGGCCAGGCTTTTGGCGGCGACGTGGTGCGTGCCCGCCAGGTGATGCACGGTAAGACTAGCCCGGTATTCCACGAGGACAAGGGTGTTTTTGCCGGCTTGAACCATCCGCTGACCGTCACTCGTTACCACTCGTTGATCGTCAAGCACGATACTTTGCCCGATTGCCTGGAGCTGACCGCGTGGACGCAACACGATGACGGCTCGGTCGACGAAATCATGGGCCTGCGTCACAAGACCCTGAACATCGAGGGCGTACAGTTCCACCCGGAATCGATTCTCACCGAGCAGGGCCATGAACTGTTCGCCAACTTCCTCAAACAAACCGGCGGCACGCGCTAAGGACTCTCCATGAATATCAAGACAGCCTTGAGCCGTATCGTCGATCACCTCGACCTCAGCACCGAAGAAATGCGCGACGTGATGCGCGAAATCATGACCGGCCAATGCAGCGACGCGCAGATCGGCGCGTTCATGATGGCCATGCGCATGAAGAGCGAAAGCATCGACGAAATCGTCGGCGCGGTGTCGGTGATGCGCGAGCTGGCGGACCAGGTTGAACTCAAGACCCTCGACGGCGTGGTCGACGTGGTCGGCACCGGTGGTGACGGGGCCAACATTTTCAACGTTTCCACGGCTTCGGCTTTTGTCGTTGCCGCTGCCGGCTGCACCGTGGCCAAACACGGCAACCGTGCGGTGTCGGGCAAGAGCGGCAGCGCCGACCTGCTCGAAGCCGCCGGCATCTACCTCAACCTGACGCCGGTTCAGGTGGCACGCTGCATCGACAACGTCGGCATCGGTTTCATGTTTGCCCAGACTCATCACAAAGCCATGAAGTACGCCGCCGGTCCACGCCGCGATCTGGGCCTGCGTACCCTGTTCAACATGCTCGGCCCGCTTACGAATCCGGCCGGCGTTAAACATCAGGTAGTCGGCGTTTTCACCCAGGCCCTGTGCCGGCCATTGGCCGAAGTCTTGCAACGTCTGGGCAGCCAGCATGTGCTGGTGGTGCATTCGAAGGACGGTCTGGACGAGTTCAGTCTCGCCGCGCCGACCTACGTGGCCGAGCTGAAGAACAACGAGATCACCGAATACTGGGTCGAGCCGGAAGATCTGGGCATGAAGAGCCAGAGTCTGCACGGCCTGTCGGTCGAGGGCCCGGAAGCGTCGCTGGCGCTGATCCGCGATGCACTGGGCAAGCGCAAGACCGAGAACGGCCAGAAGGCTGCCGAAATGATCGTGCTCAATGCCGGTGCGGCGCTGTACGCCGCCGACCTGGCGACAAGTCTGAAAGAGGGCGTGGCACTGGCCCACGACGCTCTGCACACCGGTCTTGCTCGGGAAAAGCTCGAGGAGTTGGGTGCCTTTACCGCGGTATTCAAAGTGGAGAATGAGGGATGAGTGTACCGACGGTTCTGGAAAACATTCTGGCCCGCAAGGTTCAGGAGGTCGCCGAGCGTAGCGCCCGTGTGAGCCTGAGCGAGCTGGAAAGTCTGGCCAAGGCGGCCGATGCACCCCGTGGTTTTGCCCAGGCATTGCTGGCGCAGGCCAAGAAGAAACAACCGGCAGTGATCGCCGAGATCAAGAAGGCGTCGCCGAGCAAGGGCGTGATCCGCGAGAACTTCGTTCCCGCCGACATCGCCAAGAGCTACGAGAAGGGCGGGGCGACCTGCCTGTCGGTACTGACTGATATCGATTACTTCCAGGGCGCCGATGCCTACCTGCAACAGGCCCGCGCCGCGTGCTCGCTGCCGGTGATTCGCAAGGACTTCATGATCGATCCGTACCAGATCGTCGAAGCCCGTGCGCTGGGCGCCGATTGCGTGCTGCTGATTGTTTCCGCGCTGGATGATGTGAAGATGGCCGAACTGGCCTCGGTGGCCAAAGGCGTCGGCCTCGATGTACTGGTAGAAGTCCACGACGGCGATGAACTGGAACGCGCATTGAAGACCCTGGACACGCCGCTGGTCGGGGTCAACAACCGTAACCTGCACACCTTCGACGTGAGTCTGGAAACCACCCTCGACCTGCTGCCACGGATTCCGCGCGATCGTCTGGTGATCACCGAGAGCGGGATTCTCAACCGTGCCGATGTCGAACTGATGGAAATCAGTGATGTTTATGCATTCCTGGTCGGTGAAGCGTTCATGCGCGCCGAAAGCCCGGGCATTGAACTGCAACGTCTGTTCTTCCCTGAGCGCGGCGTTCCGGTGAGCGGTTCGACCCTCGACTGATTCCTTCAGACCGAGTCGACTCGTTCGCGGGCAAGCCCGCTCCCGCAGGAGAAATGCATTCCTGATGTGGGAGCGGGCTTGCTCGCGAAGAGGCCATAAGATTCACCACAGACTGATCGTCTAACGGACTTCTTTATGACTCCAGTTTCCCTGCCCATCGAAGCCGGCCTGCAAGCCGAACAGGATCTGCTGGCCTCGGTCTGCGCCGGCGATGCAGAGTTCGGCCTGCTGTTCTGGCAGCCCAGTGATCGAGCGCTGGTCATGCCCCGCCGCTTGAATCGCCTGCCCGGATTCGATCGCGCCTGTGAAGTCTCCTCCGCTGCCGGCTGGCCGGTGTTGCTGCGTGAAACCGGCGGTGAACCTGTTCCGCAATCGGCGTCGACGATCAACATTGCACTGGTCTACGCACCGCCTCGCAGCGAAGGCGATCTGAATCGCATCGAAACCGGTTACCGGCGCCTGTGTGATCCGATCTGTCAGTTGCTGGATGAGTTGGGCGGCGTGTCTTCGCTGGGTGAAATTGACGGCGCATTCTGCGACGGTCGTTTCAACGTCAACCTCGACGGCCGCAAGATGGTCGGCACCGCGCAGCGCTGGCGCCAGAGTCAGGGTGGTCAGCGCCCGGTGGGCCTGGTGCACGGTGCGATGCTGCTGGAGGACGAGCGCGAATCGATGGTCGCGGCGGTCAACCGCTTCAATGAGGCGTGTGGCCTGGAGCAGCGGGTACGTGCTGCCAGCCACATCGCGCTGCATGAAAAATTTCCGGCGCCCCATGCATTGGCGCGACTCGATGAACTCTTTCGTTTGAGGCTGGCGCAGATCTACGCCGTCTGAGCTTTCGAACTCAGCGCGTGCCGAAGACCACCATGGTCTTGCCTTTCACATCTACCAGGTTGCGTTCTTCAAGATCCTTGAGCACGCGACCGACCATCTCCCGCGAACAACCGACAATCCGCCCGATCTCCTGGCGGGTGACCTTGATCTGCATACCGTCCGGGTGGGTCATCGCGTCAGGCTGTTTGCACAGCTCCAGCAGACAGCGAGCGACACGGCCAGTGACGTCGAAGAACGCCAGATCGCCGACCTTGCGCGTGGTGTTGCGCAGGCGTTGTGCGATTTGTCCGCTGAGCACGTAAAGAATGTCTGGATCCTGCTGCGATAACTCACGGAATTTGGTGTAGCTGATTTCTGCGACTTCGCACTCGACCTTGGCCCGTACCCAGGCACTGCGCTCCTGTTCCTGGCCGGCCTGTTCGAACAGGCCCAGTTCACCGAAGAAGTCCCCGGCGTTCAGGTACGCAATGATCATTTCGCGGCCGTCGTCATCCTCGATCAGGATCGTGACCGAACCGCGGATGATGAAGTACAGCGTGTCCGAGCGGTCCCCGGCGCAGATGATGTTGCTCTTGGCCGCATGACGCCGGCGCTGGCAATGCATCAGCAGCTTGTCGAGGTTCTTGATTTTGGGTGTGGGGGTAATACCAACCATGGTTGTATCCCGAAAAGACTGCACGGTTATATTTGGTTTTTATATGAGGCGCTGAGGCGATCGCTACAAATACTGACTGGGCGCCAGTGAATTGGCGCCAGCTTACCAGACACTTCGTCGAAAATTCGAGAAATTACCTACGCAGTAAGGGCATCCGATCCTAGGATCACCGCTCGCAGTCCAACCGGGGCCCTGTGCTAAGCTGGCGACCCTTTTTTCTACAGTGGAGTCTTGGCGATGAAGGCACGCATCCAATGGGCTGGCGAAGCCATGTTCCTCGGCGAATCCGGCAGCGGTCATGTCGTGGTCATGGACGGTCCGCCGGACGCCGGTGGTCGCAATCTGGGTGTTCGCCCGATGGAAATGCTCCTGCTGGGCGTTGGCGGTTGCAGCAATTTCGACGTGGTCAGCATCCTGAAGAAGTCCCGTCAGGCCGTTGAAAGCTGCGAAGCTTTCCTGGAAGCCGAACGCGCGACCGAAGATCCGAAGGTATTCACCAAGATCCACATGCACTTCGTGGTCAAGGGTCGTGGCCTGAAAGAAGCCCAGGTCAAACGCGCCATCGAACTGTCTGCCGAGAAGTATTGCTCGGCCTCGATCATGCTCGGCGCGGCCGGCGTGGCAATCACCCATGACTATGAAATCGTCGAACTCGGCTGAACCGACATTCAACTATCATAAAAGCAGTGCAGACTCTGGCGATCCCCCGCTGACGTCTGCATAATGCGCCACTTTTTTCAGGGCAGTGATCGGTCAGCCGACGGGTCATCCGCCTGAACAGATAACCAAAATCGCCATCGCGAAGAGGTGTTAACCGTCCTACGCAGGTGCGTCGTTCGCACTTGACGGGCATGCTTGATCACGCGGCCGGGCCGCATACATAGAGAGTTTTTAACGGTGAAAAGCAAACTCAAGCTCCACGGGTTCAATAACCTGACAAAGACCTTGAGCTTCAACATCTATGACATCTGCTACGCGGAAACCCCGCAAGACCAGCAGGCTTACGTCGAGTACATCAATCAAGAGTACAACGCCGAACGCCTGACGCAGATCCTCACGGAAGTTGTCGAAATCATTGGTGCCAACATTCTGAACATTGCGAGTCAGAACTATGAGCCTCAGGGTGCCAGCGTCACGATTCTGATCTCGGAAGAGCCGGTGACCCCGACCGAAAGCCAGATCGAAGAGTCCCCGGGTCCGCTGCCGGAAATCATCCTGGCCCACCTCGACAAGAGTCACATCACGGTGCATACCTACCCGGAAATCCATCCGGACGCCGGTATTGCGACGTTCCGTGTGGACATCGACGTGTCGACCTGTGGCGTCATTTCACCGCTCAAAGCGCTCAACTTCCTCATTCACCAGTTCGATTCGGACATCGTGACCGTGGATTACCGTGTGCGCGGCTTCACCCGTGACGTTGAAGGCAACAAGCACTTCATCGACCACGAGATCAATTCGATCCAGAACTACCTCTCCGAAGACACTCGCGACGCGTACCAGATGACCGACGTGAACGTGTATCAGGAAAACCTGTTCCACACCAAAATGCTACTGAAGAACTTCGAACTGGATAACTACCTGTTCGGCGATGCCACCAGTAACCTGTCGTCCGAGCAACGCGCCCAGGTGACCGAGCGCGTGAAACACGAAATGCTGGAAATCTTCTACGCGCGCAATATGCCGAGCTAAGAAATCCAGGCCCAAAAAAAGGCGACTGCTTTGCGGCAGTCGCCTTTTTTATGGGCGTTTTTCAGATTCGGTAGGTGCTCTTGGTCATCACTTTGGCCAACAGGCTCATGCCGAACTTCACCGGCGCCGGGAAGCGGAATCCGCCGGCCTCCAGTGCACTTTCCGCGTGATGTTCTTCATCGATACGCATCTGCTCAAGAATTGCCCGGGACTTTTCGTCCTCGGCCGGCAGTTGCTCCAGATGCTCGTTCAAGTGCTTGCACACCTGATGCTCGGTAGCTGCGACAAAACCGAGGCTGACCTTGTCGCTGATCAGCCCCGCAACCGCGCCAATCCCGAACGACATGCCGTAGAACAGCGGGTTGAGTACGCTGGTGTGGCTGCCCAACTGATGAATGCGCTGTTCACACCAGACCAGATGATCGATCTCTTCTTCGGCCGCATGCTCCATGGCTTCGCGCACCTGCGGCAGCTTGGCGGTCAGTGCCTGACCTTGATACAGCGCCTGGGCACAGACTTCACCGGTATGGTTGATGCGCATCAGGCCGGCGACATGGCGGGTGTCTTCGTCGCTCATCTGCACGTCGGGCTGCACGATGGCGGGCGACGGACGGTACGGTTGGCCGCTGAAGGGCAGCAGGGTTCGCATCGCGGCATCGGCTTGCAGCAGAAGACGGTCAATTGGCGAATAGTGACGTTGGGTAGTCATGCTGACCTCCGGGAAGAATCTCGGCGACCAGTTTAACCGAATCGGCCGGGGAAGGTTTGCGCTGGGTCATGTGGGAGCAGGGCGCCCCCACAGATTTTGAGGTGGATCAGCCCGGTGGCCAGTTCATCTGGCGTTGACCGAGTACGTGCATATGAATGTGGTAGACCGTCTGCCCACCCTTTTCATTGCAGTTCATCACCACCCGGAAACCTTCTTCGCAACCCAGCTCCAGCGCCAGACGCTGGGCGGTGAACAGGATATGCCCGGCCAGTGCCTTGTCGTCTTCGGTCAGGTCGTTGAGGGTGCGCACCGGTTTCTTCGGGATCACCAGAAAATGCACCGGTGCCTGTGGGGCGATGTCGTGGAACGCCAGAACCTGGTCGTCCTCGTAGATGATCTTCGCCGGGATCTCCCGGTTGATGATCTTGGTGAACAGAGTATCCACAGCTGTTTTCTCCGTTGTGTGAGCTGGGCTGAGTGTACCCACGAGGGAACACCGCGCCCAGCCATTTGCCTGCCGGCCCTTCAGCGGGGGCAGTAAGCTTTGTTGACCATGCCGACGATGGTGCGGTTGAGCCAGCGCGAACCCAGTCGCGGCAGAAAGGCGAACCAGCGGTTCCGGCGCCCGGGAATGATGATTGCGCGGTTTTTCTCCAGGGCGCGCACGGTGTATAGCGCGACCTCTTCGGGGCTCATCAGCAGTTTGCTGGCGTTGAGTTTGTCGTTGTTCAGTTGCGCTGTGCGAAAGAACGCCGTGCGCGTCGGGCCCGGGCAGAGCACCGAGACTTTCACGGCACACTTTTTCAGTTCCACCCGCAGCGCTTCGGAGAAGTGCAGGACGTAGGCCTTGCTGGCGTAGTAAGTGCTCATCCACGGGCCGGGATTGAACGCGGCGACCGACGCCACGTTGAGAATCTGCCCGCCACCCTGCAGGGCCATGCTGTTGCCGATCGCGTGGCACAGGCGGGTGAGGGCGAGGATGTTCACCTCGATCAGGTCCTGCTCGGTCATCCAGTCCTGGGCCAGGAAAGGCCCGCAGGTTCCGATGCCGGCACAATTCACCAGCAGATCGATCTGCCGGTCGCCTTCTTCAAGCTCCAGCAGGAATCCGGACAGGCGCAGCGGCTCGCCCAGATCGCAGGCCCGGAACAGTACCTCCACGCCGAAACGCTGGGTCAGTTCAATCGCAATGCTTTCCAGCTGATCACGCTGTCGGGCCACCAGAATCAGGCTGCGGCCACGGCGGGCCAGAGCTTCGGCCATGGCCAGACCGATGCCGCTGGAGGCGCCAGTGATCAGAGCGTAACGGGTCATGCAGTTCTCCATCGCAACAGCTCCGCGCCGTGGACGCAGGTGTCACGGCGGGGAGCGCTGTTCATTCTTTCGCAGAGTCTACAGGGGCCGGTGCGGCTTCGGCTGCATCGTCCACCGAATTCGGCACGGGCTCGACTTCGACATCGACTTCATCGGCGGTCACCGAACCACTTTCATAACTGCTTTCGAGGCTGGTTTCGTACTCCTGCTGGATGGCGGAGATCCCGCCCAGCATGCCGCCGACGAAGAACAGACCGATAAAGACGATCCACAGGGAGCACAGTACTTTGACGGCGGTGCTGTTCGGTGGAGGTGGCGGGCCATAGCGATTGGCGCCGGTATTGCCCGGCATGACCATGATCACCAGCGGGAAGAAACTGCCCACGAACGGTACCAGGGTCAGCAGCCAGAGCCAGCCCGACCAGCCGATATCGTGCAGACGCTGAACGCTGAACAGGATGCCGATGATTGCGAAGGCCAGGAACAGGAAGAAGGCGAAGATACCGCCAATGATCAGCCCCGACGTCGAGTCGGCGCTCACCAGGCCCAGACCGATCAGCGCAAACACACCGATGATTGGCAGGGTCACCAGACTCAGGACCATTGACCATGCCAGGTAGCGCAGACGTCCGATTCGTCCCTCGACACTCAATGGCTTGAGTGCGGCGAACTCCGGCAGTTGCTCTCCAACACTGGCTCGAGGCGGTGCATAAGGCGAATCGGGCTCGGCCACGGTGGCGGAATGTTCCTGGACATCGGCCAGATTCAGTTCGATGGCTGTTTCCGTCTCGATCCGGGCGTCGATCCCTGTTTTGCTTAGCGCTTGCAGATAAGTCTGGGCATCGCTGTGTGACAGGTCGCGTTTGAGGGCAACCGCGCGGCCATTGAACAGGCGTTCGATGGCGGCCACGTCGCTCTTGAACAGCTCGGCCAGATTGAGTTTGGCCGTGGTGATATCGACACCGGGCTGCAGGGCTCCGTCGAAAACGATCTTGTAGCGGGTTTCGCTCATGGCCGAGGCATCCTTGTCGCGAAAAAATGGGGTTGATACGTGTCGCAGCCGCCGAGTGTAAGGCCAGTCAGGTAGCGACCGGCCGGAATTTTCTCAACGCGGCCAGCGGTCCGGGAGCTGTGCTGCGTGTTCCAGGGCCTGGCGATACTCGGCATCGAGGCGCGCCACCAGTTGGTCCACACTCGGCAGATCCTCGATTTCGCCTACCCCCTGACCCGCCGACCACACGGTTTTCCAGGCTTTGGCTTCATCGTTGATCGGTTTGAGTTTGTCGCCGAAGTTCACTTCACCCTTGCCTTGCAACGCCGCCATATCGAAACCGGCAGCTTCCAGGCTTTGGCGCATGAAGCTGGCCGGGACTCCAGACACGGCAGGAGTATGAATGATGTCCGCAGCCTTGGCTGTCAGCAGCATCTCCTTGTAGGCGTCGGGCGCATGGCTTTCAGTCGTACCGATGAATCGCGTACCGAAGTAGGCCAAATCCGCGCCGAGCAGTTGTGCGGCGAGAATCTCATGGCCGTGGTTCAAACATCCTGCAAGCAGTAGCGTCTTGTCGAAGAACTGACGAATCTCGGCGATCAGCGAGAACGGGCTCCAGGTACCGGCATGTCCACCGGCGCCGGCCGCAACGGCGATCAAACCATCGACGCCGGCTTCGGCGGCTTTTTCCGCATGGCGGCGAGTCGTCACGTCGTGGAATACCAGGCCGCCGTAGCTGTGCACCGCATCCACCACTTCCTTCACTGCGCCGAGGCTGGTGATCACGATGGGGACTTTGTGCTCGACGCAGATGTTCAGATCCGCCTCCAGACGCGGGTTGCTCTTGTGAACAATCAGGTTCACGGCATAAGGCGCCGGGTTATCCAATGTCGCCAGTCCCGCTTCGATCTGTTCCAGCCAGGCCTTGAACCCGCTGCTCTCGCGTTGGTTGAGCGCCGGAAAGCTGCCGACCACGCCATTGCGACAGCAGGCGAGCACCAGTTCTGGATTGGAAATCAGGAACATCGGCGCGGCCACGACGGGCAAACGCAGACGTTGTTCGAGCAGAGCGGGCAGCGACATCGGAAGTACCCCGGAAAGTTGAACTCGTTGAAGTTAGAACGGCTTGACCACGACCAGAATTACGATAGCCAGCAATATCAGAACCGGCACTTCATTGAACCAGCGATAAAAGACATGGCTGCGGGTGTTCTCGCCACGGGCAAAACGTTTTACCTGCGCGCCGCACATGTGGTGGTAGCCGATCAACAGTACGACCAGGGTCAGCTTGGCGTGGATCCAGCCACCTGTGCTGAAAATGCTCGGGTTCAGGTAAATCAGCCAGCCGCCGAAGATCAGCGTGGCGATCATCGCCGGGCCCATGATGCCGCGATACAGCTTGCGTTCCATGACGCTGAAGCGTTCCTTGCTGATCGAGTCTTCACTTTGTGCGTGATAAACGAACAGTCGCGGCAGGTAGAACAGTCCGGCAAACCAGCAAACGATGCTGACGATATGAAGCGCTTTGATCCATAGATAGAGCATTTTTGGTTATTCCCTCATTCACGGTAGGCCGGATAGTAGAGGCTTGAGCATCCGCACGTCACCTTGACGGTTGTCGCAGGGACGCGCGGCCCCTATTATCGACGGCTTTCCAGTGGGTTCGTTGAGGGCAGGTTTATGGTCAAGGTCGGTATCGTCGGCGGCACGGGTTACACCGGTGTCGAACTGCTGCGTCTGTTGGCACAGCATCCGCAGGCAGAAGTGGTTGTGATCACTTCCCGATCCGAGGCCGGGCTGGCCGTGGCTGACATGTACCCGAACCTGCGCGGCCACTACGATGGCCTGGCGTTCAGTGTGCCTGACATCAAGACCCTGGGCGCTTGCGACGTGGTGTTCTTCGCGACTCCGCACGGCGTTGCCCACGCATTGGCCGGTGAATTGCTGGCAGCGGGCACCAAGGTCATCGACCTGTCCGCGGACTTCCGTCTGCAGGACGCCGATGAGTGGGCCAAGTGGTACGGCCAGCCGCACGGTGCGCCGGAGCTTCTGGACGAGGCCGTTTACGGCTTGCCGGAAGTCAATCGTGAGCAAATCAAGAAAGCACGCCTGATCGCGGTGCCGGGTTGCTACCCGACCGCAACCCAGCTGGGTTTCCTGCCATTGCTCGAGGCGGGCATTGCCGATGCTTCCCACCTGATCGCTGACTGCAAATCCGGCGTCAGCGGTGCCGGTCGTGGTGCTGCCGTAGGCTCGCTGTACTCCGAGACGTCGGAAAGCATGAAAGCCTATGCGGTGAAAGGTCACCGTCATCTGCCGGAAATTCGTCAGGGGCTGCGTCGTGCGGCGGGCAAGGATGTCGGCCTGACCTTCGTTCCACACCTGACGCCGATGATTCGCGGCATTCATTCCACGCTCTATGCGACCGTGGTTGATCGCTCGGTGGATCTGCAGGCGTTGTTCGAGAAGCGTTATGCCAATGAACCGTTCGTCGATGTGATGCCGGCTGGCAGTCACCCGGAAACCCGCAGTGTGCGTGGCGCGAACGTTTGCCGTATCGCGGTTCATCGTCCACAGGATGGTGATCTGGTGGTGGTGCTGTCGGTGATCGACAATCTGGTCAAGGGCGCGTCGGGTCAGGCGGTGCAGAACATGAACATTCTGTTCGGTCTGGATGAGCGCTTTGGTCTGTCCCACGCGGGCATGCTGCCGTAACGGCTTGTTGTACTCGTGAAAAGGCCCGTTGAATGGGCCTTTTTGCATTCTGGTGGTTGATCAGCTTGATTGATATACCGTAACAATAGTTGACCGATTTTCTAGGACAAGCGGATAATGCGCGTCATCACGCATTATGGCGGCGTAACGCCGGGAGAAAGTCAGCATGAGCGTCGAATCCTTCACCCCCACGGCTTTGCAATTCACCCAGGGTGCCGCGCACAAGGTGAAGAGCCTGGTCGATGAAGAGGGGAATGATCGCTTGAAGCTGCGCGTATTCGTTACGGGCGGCGGTTGTTCAGGGTTTCAGTACGGCTTCACCTTCGATGAAGATGTGGCCCAGGATGACACCATCGTCGAGCGCGAAGGTGTGAGTCTGGTGGTTGATCCGATGAGCTTCCAGTATCTGGCAGGTGCCGAGGTGGACTACCAGGAAGGTCTGGAAGGTTCTCGGTTCGTGATCAAGAACCCGAACGCAACCACGACTTGTGGCTGTGGCTCTTCGTTCTCGATCTGATTCCGCCTCACCGAACACAACAAAACGCCGCAGATCCTCAGGGTTCTGCGGCGTTTTGTCATCTGTGTTTTGTCTTAGTTGGGGTAGATGGCGCCAAGTACGCGCAAGCCTTTTGCACCGGTGACGCTGGGGCGACTGGCGGTGATGCCCTCCAGGCAGCAATGGGCCAGCCAGGCGAAAGCCATGGCTTCAACCCAGTCTGGATCTACGCCGTGGGTCACGGTGCTGGCGACTTTCGCGTTGGGCAGCAGGTCGGCCAGGCGCTTCATCAGCGTAGCGTTGTGGGCGCCGCCGCCGCAGACCAGAAGCTCTTCAGTATTCGATTGAGCGCTTTGCAGCGATTCGACGATGGTCAGCGCTGTCAGTTCGAGCAGCGTTGCCTGTACGTTTTCGGGCGCGAAACCCGGCTGGTGGGACAGTTGCTGTTCAAGCCAGGGCAGGTTGAACACTTCCCGGCCGGTGCTCTTTGGGCCTTTGGTCGAGAAGAAGGGATCACCGAGCAATGCCTTGAGGAGGGTTGGCTCAACCTTGCCGCTGGCTGCCCATTGACCGTTGCGATCATAGTTCTCGCCACGCTGCCGATGAATCCACGCGTCCATCAGAACATTCCCAGGCCCACAGTCGAATCCGGCTACAGGTTTGTTCGGCTCAATCAGGCTTAGATTGCTGAAACCGCCGACATTCAGAACGGCGCGGTTGCCGGTACGCTCTTCGAACAAGGCTTCATGGAAGGCTGGAACCAGAGGAGCGCCCTGGCCACCGGCGGCTACATCACGGCTGCGGAAGTCACTGACAACGGTGATCCCGGTCAGCTCGGTCAGCAGGGCAGGGTTGCCGATCTGTACGGTAAAACCACGTGCCGGTTCGTGGCGAATGGTCTGGCCGTGGCTGCCGATCGCGCGAATGGCTGCGGGTTTGAGCTGTTGCTGTTCGAGCAGGACGTGGATACCTTCGGCCGCAAGCTTCACCCAATTCTGTTGGGCGATGGCCGAACGGGCGATCTCGTCATGGCCGCTGGCGCACAAGCCAAGCAGCTCGGCGCGCAGCGATTCAGGCATGGGAATGTAGTGTGTGGCGATCAGGTGGATCGCCGAGGTCTGCTCGATCAGGGCGATGTCCAGGCCATCGAGGCTGGTTCCGGACATCACGCCGATGTAGAGAGCCATGGCTTAACGCTTGCTCGAGGCCAGCATGGTGGCCTTCTCTTGATCCATGCGAGCCATCAACGGCTGGCTCTGCGCCAGGAAGCGAGCGCGCTCGGATTTGGCGATCGGGTCGGCCATCGGCAGCTTCTGGCCCAATGGATCGACGTGAACGCCGTTGACCTGGAACTCATAGTGCAAGTGCGGACCGGTAGACAGGCCGGTAGTGCCGATGTAGCCGATGACTTGGCCCTGCTTGACCGTGCCGCCGGTTTTCACACCTTTGGCGAAGCCTTGCATGTGACCGTACAGCGTGCGGTAGGTGTTGCCGTGCTGAATGATCACGGTGTTGCCGTAACCACCACGGCGACCGGCCAACAACACTTTGCCGTCACCGGCCGCCTTGATTGGCGTGCCGCGTGGAGCCGCATAGTCGACACCTTTGTGGGCGCGGATCTTGTTGAGAATCGGATGTTTGCGGCCCATGGAAAACTTGGAGCTGATGCGGGCGAAGTCCACCGGAGTACGGATGAACGCCTTGCGCATGCTGTTGCCATCGGCGGTGTAGTAGCTGCTGTTGCCCTGTTTGTTGGTGTAGCGCACGGCGGTGTAGGTCTTGCCGCGGTTGGTGAAGCGGGCGGACAGGATCGGGCCGTTGCCGACGGCTTTGCCATTGACCACTTTCTGTTCGTAGATCACGTCGAACTCGTCACCCTGGCGGATATCCTGGGCGAAGTCGACGTCGTAGCCGAACACACTGGCCATATCCATGGTGAGGCTGTGGGACAGACCGGCGCGCGCGGCGGACTGGGACAGCGAGTTGTTGATCACGCCGTGGACATAGGCGGTACGAACGGTGGGTTTGGCGGTAACGCGATTGAAGACATACCCCTTGTCATTCTTGGTCAGGGTAATGGTTTCGACGTCACTGACTTTGCTGTGCAGGTTGGTCAGTTGGCCTTGCGGATTGAGTTCGAATTCGAGTTTCTGGCCGTGTTTGAGCTGGCTGAACTGCTTGGCCTGTTTGTCGCTTGCCAGTACTTCGTGCACGGCAGCGGCAGGGAGGCCGACCTTCTCGAACAATGTCGAAAGGGTGTCACCCTTGGATACGATCACCTCCCTGTGGCCTGGAGCTTTCTTTTCAGGAGTAACCGGTGCCGGCGCCGGCGCGGCCTGGGCGGTTTCGGGTGCATCGTCTGCACTGTTTTCGACTTGTGCGAAGGGCGAAGCTACTGGTTCATTTGTGGCTTGAGCCGCGTCAGCAGCGTCTTGATCTTGTGTCAGTTGTTCAGCGGGACTTTCCAGTTCAAGGCTCAGGGTCGTCTTTTTGGCTTCAACATCACTGGAAGGGAACACCAGGAGCGCCAGGCTGAGAAGGGCGGCGATCCCACTTGCGGCGAGCAGGTGGGTCTTCGGGTAAAGCGGTGGCGCTTTAGACGGTTCAGTGGTCATAAGTAATTTTGGCTTTGAAAAGATGAATTGGAAAAGATGAATGACATGATGAAGATGAAATAACTGTATAAAAT